>CAMYML010000042.1 GCA_947259305.1 uncultured Gammaproteobacteria bacterium
TCGGGATCTGGCCGGAACACGAGGAACAACGCGCTCAAGGCGCCAACAACCCCGATGATAATCGGAAACAGCTTCGGCCCGACGGGATCCGACAGGAAGCTGATCTGGATTTGCGTCGCACTCGCGATATACGCGAGCGCGATAATTGCCGCAACCAGACCAAAGATCCGATCGCTGGCCATTACTGGATTACGCCAAGCTCTTTGCTCAACTTGCGCACTTCGGCAACCACGCCGTCAATATAGCTCTGGAAATCGCCGCCAACCTTGGTGAAAGGCGCCAGACCGTTTGCCGCCATCGCCGCTTTCCATTCGGCAGAATCCGCGACCTTCTTTAAACGGCCTGCCCACAGGTTGAAGGTATTGTCGGAAACGCCCTTGGGAATATAAAGACCACGCCAGTTGACGGCAACCACGTCAAATCCCTGCTCCTTTGCGGTCGGGATACTTGCAAATCCCGGGATACGCTCATCCGTCAACACCGCGAGTACACGAATTTCTCCGGCTTTCAGAAAACCGACCACTTCGGACATGTCGCCTGTCATCGCCTGGGTGAACCCGCCTATGGTTTGCGTAATCGCATCCGCGCCGCCGTCGAGGCTAATATACTTGACCTTCCTGATATCGGTGAAACCGGCGCGCTGCAGCAACATCAGCGGTTTCATATGGTCGAAACCGCCGGTTGCCGAACCGCCCGCAAAGGTAATCGAGCCCGGGTTGGCCTTGATCGCTCCGATCAAATCACCGAGCGACTGGTAAGGGCTGTCTTTGGAGACCACGATAACACCCGGATCGGCGCCGATCGCGCCCACGAATCGCACCCTGTCGGCGGTCATCCCCGCATAGGCGTTTTGCGCCAGGCGAGTCGAGGTCGCAGACGAGGCCGCGACAATAAGATCGGCGTCATCGTTGCGTTCGGCAACCACGTGATTGTATGCCAGACCGCCGCCCGCGCCGGCCATATTGGTAACCTGAATGGGCTTGTCGACGGCGCCAATGTCATACATGATTTTTCCGATTTGACGGCAGGTGAAGTCCCAGCCGCCGCCCGGATTCGCCGGAGCAATACATTCGGCAGCGTGGCCCACGGTCGATAGCCCAAGCAAGGCAATCGTAATCAGTAACTTAAAAAATCTACCTTTCATAATGTTCTCCAGTTTGACCGCGAGTAGCTTCGCGTAAGATATATGTAAAGCCGAAAACGCCTGCCTAGTCGAGTCGTGATGTTTGCACGAATATAATTTTCGAGTCGACCGCCCTGACTGCTTTTTATTATTGGATAATCGCAGAGATTCGGTTTTCCGTTACCCGGTTTTTCCCGAACGTCGCGAGACCACAGCCAAAGTTTCCGATATTGCCCCCGGTTTTGCAACGTCTGCAAACATAAACCGGGCCGGCAATCGGTTTTCCAAATACCTGTCCGGCAACATCGATCCCGCATCTAATCCGTTGCAGAGACTTTTGATAGCTGGCCGAGAGAGAGGGATAGACTCAAAACGCGAGGGCGGCTCGCGTTTTGACCCCTGCGGGGCGCCTGCGGCGGTCCAAATCGCTGACGCGATTTGTCGAACCCAGGGTTCTCATCGGACCTCACTATCAGTCAGACATAAAAAAACCCCGCTGGTGCGGGGCTTTTTTATGTCTGGCGGAGAGAGAGGGATTCGAACCCTCGATACGCTATTAACGTATACTCCCTTAGCAGGGGAGCGCTTTCGACCTCTCAGCCATCTCTCCGGTAAGCGTATAAACTACAATGCAATAGCCTAATAAACAAGACTATTGCAAGGTAATTGATTAATTTTAAAGCGATGGATTTCGCTTCGATAAGGAGCCGAAGTTTATCGTTCCGCAGAATTGCCCAGCTGATCCTGCTCTTCTTCCGCAGAATTGCCGAGTTGTTCCTGCCCTTGTTCCGCTTTGATGCGCTCGTAAATCTCTTCACGATGCACTGCTACCTCTCTCGGGGCATTCACACCTATCCTTACCTGGTTTCCCTTGACGCCGAGGACAGTAACGGTAACTTCGTCCCCGATCATCAAAGTCTCTCCAACACGCCGCGTTAATATCAGCATTCCTATCTCCCAAACAAAATCACAGTAATCTCACCCTGTCTCCCTGACAGGAACCACAATTTTAATTATTATTTGACCTGCTTTCTCCGGGCCAACGACCATTTTAACCCAACTGGCTCAAGCTAGGCCAGTTTAAAAAATTTATGACAGTTTCGTTAATTCGAAGCCCTCATGCAGTGCGCGCACCCCTAATTCGAGGTATTTCTCGTCGACCACAACCGAAATTTTGATTTCCGAAGTCGAAATCATGAGGATATTGATACCTTCCTTCGCCAAAATTTCGAACATCCGGCTGGCAATACCGGCATGGGAACGCATGCCCACCCCGACGATAGAGATTTTAACTATCCTGTTGTTGCCGGAAACCACGCGCGCATTCAATTCCTTTGCGGTCGATTCGAGCGACGCCAGGGCGGTATCGAAATCGTTGCGATGCACGGTGAAGGTAAAATCGGTAGTGCCGTCGGCACTGACGTTTTGTAGAATCATGTCGACTTCGATATTGGCTTCCGAGATCGGGCCCAGGATCCGGTAGGCAACACCCGGGGTATCCGAGACACCATTAATGGTTAGCTGGGCCTCGTCGCGATTGAACGCGATGCCCGAAATCAGGGCTTGTTCCATAGTTTTATCCGCATCATATTCGGTGGTAATCAATGTGCCTTCGCCCTCTCCAAAAGAAGACAGGACGCGTAACGGCACTTCGTATTTTTGCGCAAATTCGACCGCGCGAATCTGTAACACCTTCGAACCAAGACTGGCCATTTCCAGCATCTCTTCAAAGGTTATGGTTTCGAGTCGACGTGCCTCGGGTTCCACCCGGGGATCGGTGGTGTAGACGCCGTCGACATCGGTAAAAATCTGGCATTCATCGGCTTTCAGCGCCGCCGCCAGCGCCACGCCCGTGGTATCCGATCCACCGCGCCCGAGTGTGGTTATATTGTCGTATTCATCGACGCCCTGGAATCCGGCGACGACCACGATGCGGCCGTTATCGAGATCACTGGTGATGCGTTCGTGATCAATCGATTTTATGCGCGCCTTGTTATGCGCGCTGTCGGTCGTTATCTTGACCTGGCCGCCGGTATAAGACCGCGCCGGGTAGCCACGCTTTTCCAGCGCCATCGCCAGCAGGGCTATCGTCACCTGCTCACCGGTGGTCAGCAACACATCGAGCTCGCGCCCGCGCGCCCGGGGGTCGATCTGCTGCGCGAGTTCGACCAGGCGGTTGGTCTCCCCGCTCATGGCGGACACGACGATGACCATGGAATTACCCTGGTCCTTATAGGAGATAACCTTGTCCGCCACGGCCTCGATGCGCTCGATTGTGCCCACCGAGGTACCGCCAAATTTTTGTACCAGTAAAGCCATTATTGACCGACTTGAAAAAGCGAGGGCGGATTATAGGAAAGTTAGGGGAATTTGTATAACGATATTCGTAATGCCATAAATTCGAGTCTAGAATACCCGGGCTGCTCTCAAGGTGTTCCGTTCCGAATGATATCGCTACTGCAATTCGATACGCCTGTGCTGATAGCCATCATTGCTGTCATACTTTTTTCTGGTCTGATCCATGGCACCCTGGGTCTTGGTTTTCCGATGGTGGCGACGCCGATGCTCGCCACGATGATGGATGTGCGTAGCGCAATCCTGATTACGCTGCTGCCGACCATGGCAGTCAACATTGCCAGTATCGTAAACAGCAAGGCCAGGCTGGAAACGGCGCGTCAGTTTTCACCATTGATCCTGTTCGCGTTAGTGGGATCGGTAATCGGCAGCGGAGTGCTTGCAATAACCGATCCGGCTCCATTCAGGGTTGTACTGGCAGGTTTAATCCTGTTGTACCTGTGGAATGGTCTGCGTATCCCGCAACAATGGCTCGCCAACAACGCGCTACTGGCGATGGCGTTGTTCGGCCTTACTGCCGGGATGGCGGCGGGCACCACCAACGTCATGGTTGCCGTCCTGATCATCTATTTTTTGAGCCTGGAAACACCGAGAGCAACGCTGGTCCCGGCGTTGAATTCCTGTTTCCTGGTGGGCAAGGCATCGCAGATTGTCGTGCTCGCCATCGCGGGTCTGGTGAGCCTTCGGCTCGTGCTCGAAACCGCACCCCTGGCCCTGGTGGCGATTGTCGCCCTGGTGTTGGGCCAACGCCTGCAACCGCGGATTCAGGTGACCACTTATCAGGCAATGCTACGCAAGCTGCTATTGCTGTTGGCGATAGTTCTAATTTATCAGTTTTTGCACGAGGCCGGTCTGATTGCCTGGTCGGTGGGCAGATGAGGAATCACTCCGACGCATGGGATGACTCCTGAAATAAGAGTGCGATTCAGGTCAGAGCTGGCTCTCTACCCAGGGCAGTACCGACTCGAGCGCACGCGCAAGATTTTCCGGTTGATTGCCACCGGCCTGTGCCATGTCGGGTCGTCCGCCGCCGCGTCCGCCGCATTGCTCGGCCACCAGGTTAGCGAGATCGCCGGCGCGGATGCGTTCCGACTCCGCCCTGGTCACCCCGGCGATTATTGATACCTTGCCATCCTCGCTGCTGGCCAACACAACGGCCGCGGCGCCAAGCTTGTTTTTCAGTTGATCTACGGTCTCGCGTAATGTCTTCACATTGGCGCCATCGAGGCTTGCGGCCAGCACCTTGATGCCTTTTACCTCCTGTGCCTGCGCTGCAAGATCGCCGCCGGTCTGCGAGGCGAGCCTGGATTTCAGGGCTTCGAGCTGTTTTTCGAGCGCGCGGTTACTCGCCTGTAACTGCTCGATGCGCGGCAACAAATCGTCGCGGCTGGCCTTGAGCCTTTGCGCGGCGGTTTCGAGCCTGGTTTCACTTTCGATGAAACGTTTGACGGCCGCTTCGCCGGTGACCGCCTCGATCCGGCGTATGCCCGACGCAATCCCGGTTTCGAAGACGATTTTGAAAAGCCCGATATCACCGGCGCGCGGCACGTGGGTACCGCCACAGAGTTCGATCGAGTCGGAGCCGATCTTGAGCACGCGGACGACATCACCATACTTTTCGCCGAAAAGGGCCACTGCACCCGAATTCCTGGCGGCCGCCATATCCATTAATTCGGCCCGGGTTTTGAGGTTGCCGCGAATCTGGTTGTTAACCAGGGTTTCGATTTCGGCAATCTGTGCGGGCTCGACGGGCTGGTAGTGCGAAAAGTCAAAACGCAGTTTATCGGCATCGACCAGCGATCCTTTCTGCTGCACATGCTCGCCGAGCACCTGGCGCAAGGCGGCGTGCATCAGGTGTGTCGCCGAATGATTAAGCATGACCGCGCGCCGATAGTCTTCATCGATATGCGCGCTGACCTTATCGCCGGCGCTTAATTCACCGCTGCTCAGAGCGCCGATATGCAGAAATACATCGTTCTGCTTTTGCGTATCGGTCACGTTAAATACGGTCTCTTCACCGATAGACAAGCTACCGATATCACCAACCTGGCCACCGGACTCGGCATAAAACGGCGTGCGCTCAAGAATGACGATGGCCTGATCACCATTTTCGAGTTGATCGATCACCGCATCGTTTTGCAGGATCGCGATTACCCTGGCCTTGGCGGCAGGCCGTTCATAACCGAGGAATTCGCTTGCGGGATAATCGTCAAGCTTGAAGTCTTCGCCAACCGCGCTGAACTGACTCGAGGCGCGGGCGCGCGTCCGTTGCGCTTCCATTTCGACATCGAAACCAGCCTGGTCTATCGACAACTGCTTTTCACGAGCGACATCGGCGGTCAGATCTGCCGGAAAGCCATAAGTATCGTAGAGCTTGAAAACGGTTTTACCGTCGATGGTGTCACCCTGCATCGTAGCGATGGCATCTGCGAGAATGCGCATACCCTGCTCCAGGGTTTCGGCAAAGCGCTGTTCTTCTTTCTGCAGCACGCGCTCGACGTGACCACGATGCTGGCGTAACTCGGGATAGGCGTCACCCATTTCCTGATCGAGCGCGGCAACCAGCTTATGGAAAAACGGCTGCTTGCAGCCGAGCTGATGCCCATGCCTGGCAGCCCGACGAATAATGCGTCGCAGCACGTAACCGCGACCCTCGTTGGAAGGCAGGACGCCATCGACGATCAAAAAGGCGCAGGAACGTATATGATCGGCGATCACGCGCAGGGATTTATCTTCCAGGTCACTGGTACCGGTCAGTTCGGCAGCTGCCGAGATCAGCGACTGAAATAAATCGATGTCATAGTTGTTATGCACATGCTGTAATATTGCCGCAAGCCGCTCCAGGCCCATACCTGTATCAACCGACGGCCTGGGCAGGGGTTCCATATCGCCCGCCGCATCGCGATTGAACTGCATGAAGACCAGGTTCCAGATTTCGATGTAACGATCGCCGTCTTCTTCGGGCGTGCCCGGTGGCCCACCCGCTATCTCGGGGCCGTGATCGTAGAAAATTTCGCTGCAGGGGCCGCAAGGCCCGGTATCGCCCATCGACCAGAAATTGTCCGAGGTGCCGATGCGGGTGAAGCGTTCAGGATCGACCTTGACATCCTTAAGCCAGATGTCCGCTGCTTCGTCGTCGTCCGCATAAACGGTAACCCATAACTTATCCGCGGGCAGACCGATAACATTGGTGAGGAAATCCCAGGCATAGTGAATCGCATCCTTTTTGAAGTATTCACCAAAACTGAAATTGCCGAGCATCTCGAAGAAGGTGTGATGACGCGCGGTATAGCCTACATTTTCCAGATCGTTATGCTTGCCGCCAGCGCGCACGCAGCGTTGTGACGTGGTTGCACGCGTATAGCTGCGCTTATCGGTGCCGAGAAAAACGTCCTTGAATTGCACCATGCCCGAATTGGTAAACAGCAAGGTTGGATCGTTGCCGGGCACCAATGGGCTCGACGCCACGATGGTATGTCCATGCGACTCAAAATACTTGAGGAATTTTTCCCTTAACTCGGCGCTAGTCGTCATCTATTCGATCGGCTACAAATACTAATAACGCCCGGAAACAGCCGGGCGCTCCGACCCACATATTCTCCTTGGCGCGTACTGACAGAACGACAACCGATTATGAGATATGCGGGCTAACGAAATAATCGCATGACTGACTATAATCGCATGACTGACTCGGGAGAAAAACCCTTATTTTGCAAAAAACGCGCCTGTTTCATGCGCTCGGCATAGTCCACGGGAATGGCTTCGCCGTACTTGCGGACGCGCTGTTGCCGCATTAACTCATCCCAGTGACCCGAAAACGACTCGAGAAACTCGTCCACCAGCGATTCAGCGACTCCCCTTTGCCGCAGCTCGAAACGAATTTTAAGTGGCCCGACCCCCGCGTTGAATCGATGGTTGACGTAGGCTTCGGTAAAACGCTCGTCCGATAGCAGACCATCCCGCTGTAATGACTGCAGCGCTGTATCGATCGCGTCTATATCGAACTCGCGGGACTTCAGCTTCTGCCGCAACTCCTGCTCGGAATGCTCGCGCCGCGCCAGCAGATCCATCGCCTTCTTCCGCACACTCGCTTTCTGATTTTCTTCTTCCATTAATCTGATGCAAATTAGATAGGATTTTTCCGCGAGAGCAAGGCGGATTCGCGCGCAGAACATGAGCGTATTAACAATACGCGATTGTTCGAGCACGAATCCAACGCGGCTATCGCGGAAAAAGACATCTAATTTAAAAAAAAAGCCTCTGGAGGGGATAGGCTCCAGAGGCATTGCCAGTTAACAACATAAGGTGGATTGGGATAGGTAGGCTAGGGAGTTTCCACCATTTCGGGTTCGACTTCCGGATTGGAGTCAGTTGCTTCACTGTCAATTGGGTCGGCGTTTTTCGCTTTCGGCCTGGGTAACAATTCTTCGCGTAAGCGGCGATCGATTTCACTCGCCATGTCGGGGTGTTCCTTCAGGAAGCTGCGCACATTATCCTTGCCCTGACCGATGCGTTCCTCGTTATAGCTGTACCAGGCGCCGGATTTTTCGATCATGCCATGCTTGACGCCAAGATCGATCAGTTCACCTTCGATTGACGAGCCCTCGCCATAAAGAATCTCGAATTCGCATTGCTTGAACGGCGGCGCCACCTTGTTCTTGACGACCTTGACGCGGGTTTCATTGCCAATCACTTCATCACCGCGCTTGATCGCCCCTATGCGCCGGATGTCGAGGCGCACGGAGGCATAGAACTTTAGCGCGTTGCCACCGGTAGTGGTTTCCGGATTGCCAAACATGACCCCGATCTTCATCCGGATCTGGTTGATGAAAATCACCATCGTATTCGAACGTTTGATATTGCCGGTCAGTTTGCGCAGCGCCTGTGACATCAGGCGCGCCTGCAGGCCCATGTGCGAATCGCCCATGTCGCCCTCGATTTCCGCCTTCGGGGTCAGCGCCGCTACCGAGTCGACTACAACCACGTCGACCGCGCCGGAGCGCACCAGCATATCGGTGATTTCGAGCGCCTGTTCGCCGGTATCGGGTTGCGAAACCAGCAGGTCGTCGATATTGACGCCCAGTTTATCGGCATAGGTCGGATCGAGCGCGTGCTCGGCATCGACGAAAGCCGCCGCACCACCGAGTTTCTGGCATTCGGCAATTACCTGTAATGCCAGCGTGGTTTTACCCGAGGACTCGGGTCCATAGACCTCTACAACACGACCGCGTGGTAAGCCACCGATACCAAGCGCCACGTCCAGCGACAGGGATCCGGTCGAAACCACACCCATGGTCGTATCGACCCCGCTATCGCCAAGCCGCATGACCGCTCCCTTGCCAAACTGTTTTTCGATTTGCCCGAGTGCCGCGGCGAGCGCTTTTTGTTTATTGTCTTCCATCATACCTACCTATAGATTTGAGTTGCTGGATTATCACACAGCCGAACGAGAACATAAAGAGAACTTTGAGAATTTAAGCAAAATTCGCGCTCGGCCCGATTTCAAATATGCGGCCCATTATGAAGGTCTAGTGGCTCATAGCGTGAGCCAGAAAACATTTAATTAAAAATAATGATTTCGCTGTTGCCGGTTGAACCTGACCTGCTGCAACGATAGTCTTGACCTAAATTTGCTGGCGGCCACGTGGACAATATCAATCGCCCCGACCTACCTGAACGACATATCCTGCTGCTGCTGGCGGTGGTAACCGCCTCTGCGGGTCCGATCCTGCTGCAGCCGGGATGGCCGGCACCGGGTTCGGTCAGCGGTCAGCTTTGCGCCGCCGCCGGCACCCTGCTGTTGCTCGCACCGCTACTGTTCGTGGTAATGAAACGCTCGGGCCTGAGTGCAAGCCCGCCGACCTGGTTTATCGCGCACGTGCTGGCAACCATGCTCGGCTGCAGCCTGATCTTCGTCCATGTCGCTTCCGCTGACTGGCTGACACCACCCGGACTGGTACTGCTGCTGCTGGTATTTTTGATCGTTCAGGGCACCCTGCTACGCGTCGTTTTTTCACGCGGATTCAGCCTGCTGTTTGCCCGCAGCAGCCTGCCGACCGGTTTCAGCGCGCCGCCAGGCCTCGACAAGGTCGCGCTGCAGCAATTGATCGACAGCAAGGTTAGCCTGCTGCAGAGGCTGGATCCGAATGCCGACGAAGCGCTGTTCTCACCAGCGTTGAAACACTGGTTGCGCCGCCCTCGTTTAAGTCTGCGTTATCAATGGCTGGCCGAACGCGAGGCGCGCCTGGTCGGTGCTCGCGCCGCTGCCAGCCCCGAGCTCGGCTGGTCGCGACGCATCCATATGCTGGTCGCGCTGGGATTTTACCTGGGCCTGCTGGCACACGTCATCGTGGTGCTGTTCTTCGCCGGCTATGCCGCCGGAGGTGAACCTATCGACTGGTGGTATATCACCGCCTGGGGAGGCTGACGCATGACCGACGTGACAACCCAGCTGGCGTTGATGATCGACCTCGAGCGCTGCACCGGTTGCAAGAGCTGCGAAGCTGCCTGCAAGCAAACCAACGCCCTCGGGCCGAACAGCTATCGCAACCGCGTCATGTGGTTTGACGAGCAGCAACCAGACAACGCTGAACCATCACTGGCGCGGCTCGATTTTCTGACCGTCACCTGCCAGCAATGCGAGCGTCCGGCCTGTCTGCGCGCTTGCCCGGTATACCCCAAGGCAATTTCCAAGGACCCGGTCACCGGGGTGGTTTCGATTGATGAAAACCGCTGCACCGGCTGCGGCGAGTGCGCCCTGTCCTGCCCTTACGGCGCAATCGGTTACAACGCCGAACAGCACCATGCGGTCAAATGCGATCTCTGCGCCGAGCGCAGGGCCAGGAATCTTGGCCCGGCCTGCGCATCTGTCTGCCCGACCCGCGCGATCAGCTTTGGCACGCGCGCGGCGCTACTCGAGCAGGCGCAACAGGATCGACGCCAGGTCCTCGATACCGATCACTTTCTGCAGCAACCGGCAACGATTTACCTGCGCCGGCCACGCGATGTCGGCCAGTCGGCACAGCCCGGCCCGCAACGCAGCACGCCCGCGCTGATGTCCGATCACGGTAGCCGGATTTCGTTGAAATCGGATGTTGCCCGCGGTTCCTATCGCAAGGCGGAGAAATCCGTGCTGAGTAAACAGGACGAGCGCATCGTGCCCGGCGGCTGCAATATCTGCTTCAACGGCTGCCCGATCAAATACCACCTGCGCGGCGACAAGGTGGTCAATATCTACGGTAATGATGAAGACCCCGTGTTCCAGGGCCGGGTTTGTCCCAAGTCGCAAATGACGCTGCAGATGTACAACAACCCACACCGGCTGACCACGCCGTTGAAACGCGTCGGCAATCGCGGCAGCGATAAATTTAAGGAGATCAGCTGGGACCAGGCGTTGAGCGAGATCGCGCACAAGCTCGACGCCGTGCGCGTCCAGTACGGCAGCGAGGCGCTCGCAATTCAGTCCGGCTCGCGCACCGGCGTGCTCAATATCATTGGCGCGATCCCGCTGTTCGCCGGTCTCTGGGGCACGGCCAACGTTGCCGCCACCGAACCCTACTGCGACCTGGGCAAGGGCGTCGCGCTCAACCTGACGCAGGGCACCGGCGTCATGGCGAACGTCTATACCGAGGACGACATCGGCAGCGCCGAGGCCTACGTCTACATCGGCGACAACCAGGCCGAAACCCGGCCGGTCAATTTCGGCATGCTCAACGACTGGCGCTTGCGCAACGGCGCCAGCATGATCGTCGTCGATCCGCGCCTGACCGCGACCGCGAGCAAGGCCGACGCCTGGCTGCCGATTCGTTCCGGCACCGATATGGCGCTAGGTCTCGGCATTATCCATTACCTGTTTGCCAATGACTTACACGACCAGGCGTTTTGCGAACAATGGATTGTCGGCTGGCGCGAGTGGCGCGATTTCATCGTCGACCAGGGTTACGATCTCGACTGGACAGCCAGGGTAACCGACCTCGCGGCCGAGCAGATCGAAATGCTGGCAAAAACCATTGCGGCGGCGGATGGCTGCATGATTTTCCTGAGCCGGGGCATCAACCAGCACACCAATTCGGCGCAAACCAACCGCGTCTTCATGTTCGTCGCGGCGATGACCGGCAACTGGGGACGCCACGGCGGCGGTTATTTCAACGTGTCATCGGAAATGAACTGGAAGGCGCCGCGTATACCGAAAGCACGCAGGCCCTGGACCCGACCCGCGATCGGCAAGAATCCGTCAGACTGGATGGCGGCGATGCTCGAGGGCGAGCCCTACCCGATCAAGGCGCTGATCACGAGCAATAATCCGCTGGCGCAGTGGCCGAATCAAAACCGCGTGCGCCGCGCGGTACAGGCGCTCGACCTGGTGGTACACACGGAGTTGTTCAAAAATGCCACCTCGCGTTACGCCGACTATGTGCTGCCGATGGCCAGCGGTATCGAAAAAGGCGGCACCACCCGCTTTGCCGAGGACCGCCGCATCGTCTGGAACGACAAGCTGATCGAGCCGCCAGGTGACGCCAAATCGGATCACTGGTTCTGGATCGAACTCGGCAAAAGATTCGGTTTCGGCGATATCCTCAAGGACGATTACAAGGATCCGCGCAAGTTGTGGGACGAAGTGCTGGTGGCGGCTACCCCGGATCTGGCCGCGGCCACCACCGAGCGCCTCACCAGTTTGCCCAACCGCAGCATCCGCCTGCCTTTTTTCGAGTCGAAAAACGGAGAAATCGATCCAGTGTACGTCACCGAAGCGATGCGCCAGGAACCCGCTGCGGGACTGGATTATCCGACACCCAGCGGCAAGCTCGAATTCTGGACGCCCGAACAGGACAGAAAATTCGAAACCATGGGGTTGTCGGCACTACCCGAATTTTACACCGAGGCCGAACAGCTGGTGAGCCTGCCGCATATCAAGTACGGCGACTCGCCGCTAGCGTCCAGTTTCTTCGGCCGGGAAACCCTGGTCTATCCGGGACAAATCGTCAATGAACACGTTACCCGCGACGCCGCCTTCGATACCGAGCTCGTCACCGGCCGCCCGCCGGCGCCACACTTTCATTCCTGGACTCACTACTTCTGGCAGGCGCAGGAAATGTGGCCCGAGCTTTACTGCCAGATACATCCGCAGAAGGCCGCCGCGATCGGTATAGAAGACGGCGATCAGGTCGCCATCGAAACCGTCAATGGCAGCATTGTCGCACGTGCCTGGCTGCATCGCGGCATTCGACCCAGCAGTGTCTTTGTGCCTATCGGCTGGGATGAGCAGCAGCCCTATCACCCGAGTTCGAGCGTCAACCACCTGACCGGGGTCAGGCTGGATCCAATATCGCAGCAGGCCAACCTGAAAACCCATCTGTGCCGCCTGCAAAAGGCGACTCTCTGAAGTCATGGACCCCGCCGAGGCCGATGTTTCGTCACAGTTCCTGCTGACACTGGGCATCATTCTGCTGGTCGGATTGATGTTTTCAAGCGTCGCCCAGCGCAGCTTCCTGCCGCGTGCCACCCTGCTGCTGATATTCGGTGCCGTCATCGGCGAAGACGTTTTCGACCTGATCCCCGATTTGTTTACCCAGCGATTCGAACTCATCGCCGACATCACCCTGCTGATGGTCGGCTTTCTATTGGGCGGCAAGCTAACCGCGCGCTCGTTACGCGATCACAGCGTCAAATCTTTCGCCATCTCGTTCAGCGCGGCCGTGATCCCGGCCAGCGTGGTTTGTCTCGGCATGATTGCGATGGGTGTCGCCATCGAAATCGCGGTTTTGCTGGGGTGCTTTGCCGCCGCCACTGCGCCGGCCGCAATTTTTGACGTGGTCGAGGAATCGGGTATCAAAAACCGCTTCAGCGAATTATTACTGCTGATAGTCGTACTCGACGACGTCTGGGCCCTTTTACTGTTCGGTGTCGGCATGGCGATCGTGACATCGCTAAACGGTTCCGTGGACGAAATCGGCCTGGTCTCGCTGGTGGCCTATGAACTGGGTGGCGCGGCGTTGTTGGGCGCCGCGATCGGTCTGCCCGCCGCCTACCTGACCGGACGTGTCAAACCCGGCAAACCCGTGCTCCTGGAGGCGCTCGGTATTGTCTTCCTGTGCGGCGGCGTCGCGATCTGGTTGAACGTTTCCTACCTCATCGCCGCGATCGTCATGGGCGCCGTAATCGCTAACCTGGCGCGCCACCATGATTATCCGTTTCACGCAATCGAGGGCATCGAATCGCTATTCATGGTCGTGTTTTTTGTGCTCGCAGGCGCGTCGCTCGAATTTGATGCACTCGCGGTTATCGGCAGTATCGGGATGATTTACATCCTGTGTCGCGCGACCGGTAAATACCTCGGCGCCTGGATCGGCGCCAGCCTGAGCCGGGCCGGTGCCAGCAATCAACGCTGGATGGGCGTCGCGCTACTGCCCCAGGCCGGGGTCGCGATCGGCATGGCGCTGGTCGCCTCCAATCGCTTTCCCGAATACCGCCAGGTCATGCTGCCGATCGTTATCGCTTCCACCGTCATATTTGAAATTATCGGCCCGGTTTTTACCCGCGTCGCTATTCAGCGTTCACCCGACGGCCAGCCCTAACCCCCGGGGCTAGTCCGACTGCATCAGATCGAGTAGCAGTTCGAGCGCGGCAATCAGGGTTGCATCGCGCACCGCATCGCGTTCGCCGTCAAACTGGTACAGCCTCGCGCTCCGCTGTTCGGCCGAGGCCACGGCGATCCAGACCGTGCCCACCGGCTTTTCGGCACTACCGCCGCCGGGACCGGCGACCCCGGTCACCGCGAGCGCAAAGTCGGCGTGGCTGTGGCCTAGCGCCCCTTTTGCCATCGCCGTCGCCACGGGTTCGCTGACGGCGCCATAGTCCTCGATAACGGAAGCCGGCACCGCTAGCATCTCGTGCTTGGCCGCGTTGCTATAGGTAACGAAACCGCGTTCGAACCAGTCGGAGCTACCCGCCAGGTCGGTCAGGGTTTTTGCAATCAGGCCGCCAGTGCAGGACTCGGCGGTGCACAGCCTGCGCCCCGCGGCCAGCAGCAGCGTGGCCAGCCTGGTCACCAGTGGTTCGGGGCTGGTTTTCATGCGCGCATTATAGCGCAACAGCTTATCGCGGATACTAACTCGAGTAAGCGGCGGCGCCGAATCATTGGCAACCCGGGTTTAGCCGCGTTACTACAGATTCGACGGGATAGCCTCTGTCCCGATATATTTGACATGCGTCAACTGTTATTTGCTTTGCATGGTTTCCGGGCTTCGCGGTTGATATACTGGCGCTAACCGTAACCAGCCTTGACCGACATGACCGAAAAAACAAATTCTGATTCAGCCGCCACTGTTGAAGCCGGCGATATTTCTCAATTCGAAACCCCGTCGCTGGAAGACGCCAGCATTGCCGAGCATGAAATCGATCGCATGGAAGTGATCCGCCGGTTTGAAAACGGCATGTACCCCTATACCGACAGGATCAGAAAGTCGGATTATGAAAAGGAAAAGGCACTGCTGCAGGTCGAGTTGCTCAAGGTGCAAAGGTGGGTCAAGGAAACCGGCAAAAAAATCGTCATCCTGTTTGAAGGCCGGGATGCCGCCGGTAAGGGTGGCGCGATCAAACGTTTCATGGAACATCTCAATCCGCGTGGCGCCCGGGTCGTGGCCCTGGAAAAACCGACGGTCGCCGAACAGACTCAGTGGTACTTCCAGCGCTATATCAAGCACCTGCCCTCGGCCGGCGAAATCGTCCTGCTCGACCGCTCCTGGTACAACCGTGCCGGGGTCGAACGCGTCATGGGTTTCTGCGACCCCGCCGCTTACCTCGAATTCATGCGCCAGTGCCCCGAGATTGAACGTATGCTGGTACGTTCGGGCGTGCTGTTGTACAAATACTGGTTCTCGGTCACCCAGGATGAGCAGCGCCAACGTTTCGAGTCGCGCAAGAGCGACCCGCTGAAGCAGTGGAAATTGTCACCGATCGACCAGGCGTCGATCGACAAATGGGACGACTACACCGAGGCCAAGGAAGCGATGTTCTTTTACACCGATACCGCCGACGCACCCTGGACCCTCGTCAAGTCGGACGACAAGAAACGCGCGCGCCTGAACTGCATGCGCCACTTCTTGTCAACGCTAAATTATGACGACAAGAACGAAGAAACAGTGGGCCAGTCAGACCCATTTATCGTGACTTCCAGCGACCACGCGATTGCCCACAGTGAGCACATCCTCGGCAAGAGCCTGCACCCCGAGCAACGCCGCAGGACAAAATAATCCGGATCGGGCGCAGAGCGCAGGCGCAGGGCGTAGAATCAGTTACGCGCAGTTCGCAAGGCTTGCCAGGGGCAATATAAAAATCGGCTTCATCTCCAGATTCGCCAGTTTCGGTTGGGCGCGGCCGCCAACTTAAGTACAATTGGCGGCGCCACGCCGACTGCCGGAAAGTCGTGGGCAGAACTGATTTTTTATGAACCAGACAGACACCAGAACAAAAGCGCACACCCCAATGATGCAGCAATACCTGCGCATCAAGGCGGACTATCCGACGACGCTGGTGTTTTACCGCATGGGCGATTTCTACGAGCTGTTTTACGAGGACGCGCGTAAGGCGGCGCGCCTGCTCGACATCACCCTGACCAAACGTGGGCAATCCGGTGGCGAACCGATTCCGATGTGCGGCGTGCCTTACCACGCACTGGACAGTTATCTGGGCAAACTGGTCAGAGTGGGTGAAGCGGTCGCGATCTGCGAACAAATCGGCGACCCGGCGACCAGCAAGGGTCCGGTTGAGCGCAAGGTCGTGCGCGTGGTCACCCCGGGCACGCTGACCGACGAAGCCCTGCTGCAGGATCGCCGCGAAAACCTGCTGTGCTGTATTTACCGGCAAGCGGGCGGCTGGGGGCTCGCAGCACTCGAAATCAGCTCGGGTCGCTTTACCCTGAGCGAGCTCGATAGCGATGAATTGCTGCGCGCCGAACTCGCGCGTCTCAACCCGGCCGAGATAATCTACTGCGAAGACCAGGAGCCGGCGCTCGACGCGGGCCAGTCGGAGCGCGCGCACTCGATGCCGCCCTGGTATTTCGAGACCGAAGCGGCAACGCGGCTGCTGTGCGAGCAGTACCACACGCGCGACCTGCAGGGCTTTGGCATTGCCGAGTCAGGGCTTGCCATCAGCGCCGCCGGTTGCCTGCTGCAATATGTTAACGACACGCTGAAGACCAGCGTTAGCCACCTGCAGCCACCACGTTTCGAACAGGTCAGCGATTTACTGCTGATCGACGCCAATAGCCGGCGCAACCTGGAGCTGACGCGCTCTTTCAACGAAAATACCACGCAGCACAGCCTGCTCGGCATTATCAGTCATTGCCGCACGGCCATGGGCCATCGCGAATTGACACGCTGGATACAAAAACCGCTGCGCGACCAGCAGCGGGTGCGCCAGCGCCACCACGCGGTCGCCTGCCTGCTGGACAACCATCAGTTTGTGAGCCTGGGCGAGCTTCTCAACGGGATCGGCGATATCGAGCGCATCCTCGCCAGGATTGGCCTGCTGTCGGCGCGGCCGCGCGACCTGTCGACGCTGTCGTCGACGCTGCAGTTGTTGCCGTCCCTGCAGCAACAGCTGGCTAGCCTCGATAGTCCACTGATCCAGGAGCTCGCCGCTGGCATCGGCACCCATCCCGAGATGGTTGCGCTGCTCGATGCCGCCATCATCGATGAACCGCCGATGCTGATTCGCGACGGCGGCATGATCCGGACGGGTTTTGATCCCGAGCTTGACGATTTGCGTGCGCTGAGCACCAATGCCGACCAGTTCCTGATCGACCTGGAATCGCAGGAACAGCAGAAAACCGGAATCAATTCGCTCAAGGTGGCCTATAACCGCGTGCATGGCTTCTACATCGAAGTCAGCAAATCGCAGAGCGACGCGGTGCCCGTCGAATACGTGCGCCGGCAAACGCTGAAGGCGGTCGAACGTTATATCACGCCGGAACTGAAGGCCTTCGAAGACAAGGTGTTGAGCGCGCGCGAGCGTGCCCTGGCGCGCGAAAAATTTCTCTACGAAACGCTGTTGCAACAGCTCGGAGAGGATCTGACGCGCCTGCAGCAATGCGCGCTGGCGCTGGCGCAGCTCGACGTACTCAACTGTTTTGCGATCGTGGCCAACGAGTATGGCTGGAGCGCACCCGAACTCAGCGACACCCGTTTACTCGATATCGAGGCCGGCAGGCACCCGGTGGTCGAGCAGTCGCTCGAGCAGAGCTTCGTCGCCAACGACACCTATCTCGACGAGCGCTGCAGCATGCTGCTGGTTACCGGTCCGAACATGGGTGGAAAATCGACCTATATGCGTCAGACTGCGCTCATCGTGATTCTCGCCTACATGGGCAGCTACGTGCCGGCGCGGCGGGCTCGAATCGGGCCGATCGACCAGGTATTCACTCGAATCGGGGCCAGTGACGATCTTTCCAGCGGCCGCTCCACCTTCATGGTCGAAATGACCGAGGCGGCCAACATCCTCAACAATGCGAGCGCCAACAGCCTGGTGCTGATGGACGAGATCGGCCGCGGCACCAGCACTTTCGACGGACTTGCCCTGGCCTGGGCCTGCGCCGATCACCTGGCGCTGAATTCCGGCGCGCTGACGTTGTTTGCGACGCACTACTTCGAGTTAACCCAGTTACCCGAGCAATACCAGAATATCGCCAACGTACATCTAGATGCGATCGAACATGGCGACGACATCATTTTCATGCACAGCGTCAAGCCCGGCCCGGCCAACCAGAGTTACGGCTTGCAGGTAGCGCGCCTGGCCGGCATTCCCGCGCAGGCGATTCAGCTGGCGCGGCAGAAGCTGCAACTGCTCGAGCAGCAGTCGATGCAGAACCAGGGTGACCTGTTCGCCGAATTGCCGGCGCGGGAAGATTCTAAACCGCATGAACTGCTGACCGAGCTGGCAGCAATCGATCCCGATGAACTCAGCCCCAAACAGGCGCTGGAACTGATTTACCACTTGAAACAGCTTGCCAAACTGTGAAACTCTATTACGATTATCAGCTTGATTTTTACTGGCGTCGAATTAGACTGCGGCGTCTGCGAACCGGCTAGCTCAGGGGTAAACAATGACATTTGTCGTTCTCGAAAACTGCATCAAGTGCAAATACATGGATTGCGTCGACGTCTGCCCCGTCGATTGCTTTCACGAAGGGCCCAACTTTCTGGTAATCGACCCGGAAGAGTGTATCGATTGCACGCTGTGCGAACCCGAATGCCCGGTGGAAGCGATCGTTGCCGAGGACGACATGCCACCTGGCCAGGAGCAGTTTCTCGAGTTAAATGAAGAGCTATCCCTGATATGGCCGGTGATCACCGCCAGCAAACCACCGCCGGACGATGCCGCCGAATGGGAGGGCGTGCCCGACAAGTTGCAGTACCTCGAACGCTGAGCCATCTGTCAGGCTCAGGCTCAGATTCAGGTTCAGGCTCTTCCATTTTGACTTTAATAAGACCGATCTCTAAAATTGTTTCGAACTGAAACCAAAGTTCCACACCCGGGCGATTCGCAAACCTGAGGTTGGGTAAAAGGGCATCATGGTCGAATGCAAATATTATTCTTTTTACGCCCTGGCGAAGATCAATGATCCCGAGCTGTTGTACGAGGCATTTCAACAACAGATAGCGCCCGGTCACGCCGATGAAATCGAAGTCGAGGTTTACGAGCACAGCGACAAGCGCTGGAAGCGCCTGACCCGCAGCGGCGGACTCGACCAGAAAATCCCGAGGCAGCTCCTCAGCATACTGACCGAAAAATTTGGCGCCGAGGATACCGGCAGCTGGTACTACGATAGCGATATCGAAGGCTGGTTATGCAGCTACAAACCCTTAACCAGCAAACACTTTGTTCTGCTGGTCAAATCCAGCGACCCCGACAAGTTAATCGAGGAAGACTACCTGCAATTTCTGTTTCATTTTTACTGCCATCAGTTACAAATGCTGCAGGGCACCTATCGCGATGCCTTAACCGGCCTCTACAACCGGCGCGCCTTTAACGAAAAAATCATGCAGTTACTCGAGTCATCCAACAATTACAAACGCCGCGCCAAGAATTATGCGCCGACGGTTTTCGTGATGCTGGATATCGATCACTTCAAATCGATCAACGACAACCTGGGGCATTTGTTTGGCGACGAAGTGCTGCTCCTGCTCGCGCAGCAAATGACCGAGTCCTTCCGCGACAATGATTTATTATTCCGCTATGGCGGTGAAGAGTTTGCCATGGTGTTGATGGATATCACGCCGGAGCAGGCGCGAGAAACGCTGCAGCGATTCCGGGAAAAAATCGCCAGTTACAAATTTCCCAATGTCGAGCAGGTGACAGTGAGCATCGGCTTTACCCACTTCGACAAAGGCCTGTCAATGGATGAATTGATCGGACAGGCCGACAACGCTCTTTATTACTGCAAGACAAGCACCCGCAATACAGTGCATTGTTACCAGGATCTGGTCGAACAGGGCTTGATCCCGGTAATGAAAGCGCCACGGACTCCCAAGGTCGAAATTTTTTAGTTTTCCGAGGCCCCTTCGAAGGGACCTCGGACAATTCCATTTTCAGGTAACTGACTCGTCGAGAAATTTTTTGACGACCGGCGAGAAGTGTACGTCGTCGATCAGAAAAGCATCGTGGCCGTTGACCGAATCGATTTCAATATAGTCGACCTCGGTGCCGGTTTCGCGCATGACATCGGCGATCTCTTTTTGCTGGCGTGCCGGGAACAGGATATCGGTGGTCACGCCAATCACCAGCGCTTTTTCTACGTCAAGTTTCGACATACCGTCGCTGATCGACTCGCCATGCTCGGCAATGTCGAACCAGTCCATCGCACGCGACAGGTAGAGATAACTGTTGGGATCGAAGCTGTGAATAAATTTTTGTGCGTTGTATTCGAGGTAGTTTTCGATTTCAAATTCGCGCTCGAAACGCTTGCCGCTGAGCTTATCTGGCGCTAAACGGCTGCGGTCAAACTTGGAGTTCCACTCATCTGCGGCGCGGTATGACACCAGGCCCAGTTTGCGCGCTAGCGACATGCCGGAGAGCGGCCGGGTATCGTCGGTATAGTGGCCATTGTTCCAGTTCGGGTCGCTGCGAATAATTTCACGCTGCAGTGAACGTAACGCAATCGTCAGCGGCAACGCCTGGGTGGCGGCCGAAATCGAAATCAGGTACTTGATCGCGCCAGGATACTGCATCGCGTAGGCGATCGACGACATGCCACCCATCGACGAGCCGACTGCTGCATGAATTTTTTCGACCCCGAGCTCGCGCAGCAGGTAATAGCCCGAGCTCGCGATATCCTCGACCGTCACGTCCGGAAAGTCCGCGCCGTAATTCTGGCCTGTTTCGGGATTGACCGAACCCGGCCCGGTGCTACCGTAACAGCCGCCCAGCGAATTGGCGCAAACCACGAAAAAGCGATCGGTATCGATGGCCTTGCCGGGCCCGATCATGTATTCCCACCAGCCGGGTGAAGGATCATCGGGTGAGGCGGCGGCGTGCGCGCTCGGCGAAAGCCCGGTGAATATTATGATCGCATTATCCGCCGCGGCACTGAGTTCGCCCCAGCTTTCATAGGCTAAAGTCACCTCGGCCAGGCGACCACCGCGCCACATAGGCATACCGCCCGCGGGAAGATTTGCGAGCGTGATACGGCGGGTTGCCGTTGTGGTAAAGGTATACGCGTTTTCTTCGTCTGCCACCAACCCTGCCCTCGATCGATTGTCCCAGCTGCGGGGTTAGTCTAGATATCGAGCATGCGCTGCAGCGCGATGCGCGCATTATTGGCAACATCCGGTGCGACCGAAATCTGGTTCACCACGTTGCCTTCGACCAGGTTTTCCAGCACCCAGGCCAGATGCTGCGGGTCTATGCGGAACATGGTCGAACACATGCACAGCATGGGCGACATGAACTGCACGGTCTTGTTTTCGCTAGCCAGGGTCTGGTGTAGCCGGTTGACCAGATTCAGTTCGGTGCCAACCAGCCACTGCGTGCCTGGCTCGGCATCGGTTATGGTCTTGATGATATATTCGGTTGAGCCGACATAGTCCGACATCTGGCAGACTTCGAAACTGGCCTCCGGGTGTGAAATCACCTTGCCCGCGGGAAACTCCCGGCGGAAATTCTCGATTTGCTCGGGTTTGAACATTTGGTGTACCGAGCAAAACCCTTTCCACAGAATCATTTTCGCAGCCCTGATCTGCTCTGCGGTTAATCCACCCATGGGCATGTCGTAATCCCAGACCACCATTTCTTCGAGCGGAATCCCCATCTTGTAACCGGTATTTCTGCCAAGATGCTGATCCGGGAAAAACAGCACCTTCTCGCGTCGCTCGAAGGACCAGTCGAGTATTTTTTGCGCATTGGTGGAGGTGCAGACGATGCCGCCATGTTTACCGCAGAAAGATTTCAGATTCGCCGCGGAGTTGATATAGGTAACCGGGGTAATGCATTCGTCCGCGTCGAGCACGCTATTCAGTTCCTGCCAGGCCCGCTCAACCTGCTCCAGGTCGGCCATGTCGGCCATCGCACAGCCGGCAGACAGATCCGGCAGGATGGATACCTGTTCGGGACGCGAAATAATATCGGCGACTTCGGCCATGAAATGTACGCCGCAAAAGACGATGTACTCGGCCCTCGAATCAGCCGCCTGGCGCGACAGCTTCAACGAGTCACCCGAATAATCGGCATGCTTGAACACTTCGTCGCGCTGGTAATGATGACCCAGAATGACCACCCGTTCGCCGAGCGCCTGCTTGGCGCGAGTAATACGCTTGTCGCAATCCGCGTCATTCAACGACGCATAAGGTTGTAAATCAATCGCGGTGGCAGCCATGGCTAGCTCTATTTGTCAGACGAACAGAAAAGTCTATCACCTGGCCGATTCGGCTGCCAATCAAATCGGTGGCTTATAGGGGCTAGTTTTCGGTCTGAGGTTTACGCAGGCGGATCGACAATTCACGCAGTTGGCGCTCACTCACCGGGGCCGGCGCCTGGGTTAGCAAACAGGTCGCAGTTTGCGTCTTGGGGAAGGCCATGACATCGCGAATCGAGTTAGCCCCCGCCATCAACATCACCATGCGATCGAGGCCGAAGGCAATACCGCCGTGCGGGGGACAGCCGTATTTCAACGCGGTTAGCAGAAAGCCAAACTTCTCTTCCGCTTCCTGCTCGTCGATGCCGAGCAACCTGAATACGCGCTGCTGCATTTCCATGTTGTGGATACGCACCGAGCCGCCGCCCAGTTCGGTACCGTTCAACACCATGTCGTAGGCGCGCGACAGCGTACCGCCCGGATCGGCGTCGAGCTGGTCCGGGTCATCGGTCGCGGGCGCGGTAAACGGATGATGTAACGCATTCCAGCGATCCTCGCGTTCGTCGTGTTCAAACATGGGGAAATCGACCACCCAGAGAAAGCGCCAGCCCGCTTCGACCAGACCACGATCCTGTCCGACCTTGATGCGCAGCGCACCCAGCGATTCGTTGACCACGCCGGCCTTGTCGGCGCCGAAGAAAATGAGGTCGCCGGTGTCGGCGCCGGTACGCTCCAGAATTCCCTGGATCGCCGCGTCGGGCAGGAACTTCAGAATCGGTGACTGCAGGCCTTCGCGCCCCTGGGCCACGTCGTTGCACTTGATATAGGCCAGGCCCCTGGCGCCATAGCGCCCTACATAATCGGTGTAATCGTCGATTTCTTTGCGCGTCAGCTCATTACCCCCGGGCACGCACAGCGCGGCTACCCGGCCTCCAGGGTCGCTGGCGGGGCCCGAAAACACCTTGAATTCGACATCCGTAAGCAGGTCGGAAATGGTTTTCAGCTCCAGGTCGATACGCAGATCGGGCTTGTCGGAACCATAACGTTCCATCGCCTCGGCATGCGACATGCGCAAAAACGGACCGTCGACATCGACTTCCAGCACCTCGGCAAACAGGCCGCGCATCATGCTTTCCATCAGGTTCATGATGCCGTCTTCGTTCATGAACGATGTCTCGATATCAAGCTGGGTAAATTCGGGCTGGCGATCGGCACGCAGGTCTTCGTCACGGAAACAGCGTACGATCTGGTAATAGCGGTCCATGCCCGACATCATCAGCAACTGTTTGAATAGCTGCGGCGATTGTGGCAGTGCGAAAAAACTACCCGGGTGGGTTCGGCTCGGCACCAGATAATCGCGTGCGCCCTCGGGGGTTGCCCTGGTCAGCATCGGAGTTTCGATATCGAGAAATTCATTGCTCTCCAGCCATCCGCGCAGGAAGTGAGTCACGCGCGCGCGTAGCTGCATGCGATACTGCATTTCCGGCTTGCGCAGGTCGATATAGCGATAGCGTAAACGATTGTCGTCGTGGACGTCTGCTTCGTCGAGCTGAAAGGGTGGCGTTTCCGAAGCGTTCAGAATTTCCAGCTTTTGCGCCAGTAACTCGACCTCGCCGGTCGCCATTTCCGGATTATCGGTGCCCGCGGGGCGCAGCCGCAGCCTGCCCTCGACGCGCAGCACAAACTCGTTGCGCAAGGTTTCGGCATCGGCGAACATGGCGGCGTCGTCAGGATCGAAAACCACCTGCAACAAGCCTTTTTTGTCACGCAAATCGACAAAGATGACGCCGCCGTGATCACGGCGACGATTTACCCAGCCACAAACGCTTATCTGTTGGTCGATGTGCTGCTGATTGAGTTCACCGCAATAATGCGTGCGCATAATGACTGGTCCGAATGAAAGTAAGTTTATGAAAGGAACGCAATGACCGGCGGGCCGGGGGGTCTCTAGGCGGCGGCCTCTTTCTTGACAGCGCTTTTGGTGGTACTGGATTTGGCCGCTTTGCCGTCGGCCGGCTTCTCGGACTTGTCCGACTTGCCTGCCGCTTCCTTGTCGGCGCCATCCCTTTTCGACAGGTTTTTCTGCTTGTCCGACTTGAAGTCGGTCTCATACCAGCCTGACCCGCTCAGGCGAAACCCGGGTGCCGAGATCTTCTTTCTCAAAGATGGCTGCGCGCAGGCGGGACAATCACGCAGCGGCGCATCGCTCATTTTCTGCAGCTTTTCGACTGCATGCCCGCAGTCGCTGCATACGTACTCGTAAATTGGCATCGATGTCTCCGATCAACAGTCCCGTGAGCCCGTTTCGAGGATTGCTCGGTTCACTCAAAAAGGCACGGGATTCTATAATAGTCTGGCGTATTTTCCAACAACCGCGACGCATGTCCGATGACGCCTGCTGGCGGCCTGGTTAAAAATACGACAGGTATTTACCTTCGAGGTCGAATACCAGCCACTTATTTCCATAGCGCCCGGAGAACCTGGCGATCAAAACTTCGTCCTCGGCTTTGCCATTTGCCTGCAACCAGGCTTCATAGTCCGCCCTTGAATTGAAATGATCCATGCGTTCGGAGAACAGTGTCTGCCTTTCCTTGAGCGCCCTGCCGAATTCCTCCTTGGGCCAATACAGCTGCATCTGGGCAATTTCCAGCACTTTCTCTTCGACCTTGATGCGGTGAATCTCGGAAAGCGCCTCCTGGTCGAGCGGCAGATGGGCGTAAATAATGGGTGGTTTTTCGTCGCTGTAGCGGCGCAGATCCCGCTCCGATTCGAGCTTGCCGCCATACTGTTCCATGGTTCCCGAGACCATGAATTCATCGATTAATACAATGGATATCGGCCGCTGGCTGTAGGTCAGGGAAACGCCGTAGAACAGCGCCGCGAACTGTATTACCGCAATCGTTATCAGGTCGAATAGAATCTGCTTACGCGTTTTTCTAAGATCGAATATCAGGAAGGTAATGACAGGTCCCAGCACCAGGTCCACTGCACCGACCAGGCGGATTCCCTGCCAGCCTCAATCGATCTCGAAATAGGGCTGCGGGTTCCAGTTATAGTAAATCTGGTAAACCAGGTACACGAAAACCAACAGGCTGAGGCTCAAATGCACCCCGGTTGCTTTTAGCTTGGTAATCAGTAATGGTTTACTAAATTTCATCGCTATCATCATCCAACTGCAGTATCAGACAATACTATTTATGGAACAAGAACGTAATATTTTCAAGATGGAAACCGCCTACAACTGCATCAACCTGTTTCAACAGGGGGGACGCCTGGAACTGCGCAGTCACGACAAGGCCCT
>CAMYML010000043.1 GCA_947259305.1 uncultured Gammaproteobacteria bacterium
CATCCAGACCGGAGGCCGCATCAATGAAAGCCTGGGCCTGAGCGCCCGCGTCAGGCTGGTCAACGACATGCCGGACGCGGTCTGGGATGGGCGCGTGCTGCGCATCAGCGAAGCCATCGATGCAACGCGCCAGACGCTTGGCGTCGTGGTCGGTGTCGATAACCCTTACGAAAAAATAATCCCGGGCCGGCGGCCGCCCCTGCTCAAGGGCATGTATACCGCGGTTGATCTGTTCGCCCCCGAGCGGCCGGCGCTGGTGATACCTCGGCGGGCGGTGCACGAGGGCCGGGTCTACATTGCAAACGCCGAAAACCGGCTGCAAATCCGGCCGGTCGAGGTGCAGCTGGTGCAGGGCGACCTGGCCGTTGTCCGCGGCGGAATCGAGATTGGCGAACGCATCATCATCACCGACCTGATACCCGTTATCGAGGGTATGCCGCTGCAGCTAAACCCGGCACCTGCGGCCGAGGAACACCTGCGCCGGCGCGCCCTCGGAGCGGACCGATGATTCGCTATTTTGCGGCCCACCCGACGGCCGCAAATATCCTGATGTTCATCATTATCCTGCTGGGTATTACAGCCTTGCCCAGTCTTAACAAGGAAACTTTTCCCGAAATCAAGCTGTACAAGGTGCAGGTTACGGTCAACTATCCCGGGGCCAGCGCGCCCGAGGTCGAGGAAGGCATTTGTAACCGTCTCGAAGACGCCACCGACGGCATCAGTTTTCTCGAGGAGCGCAGCTGCGAGGCGCGCGATAACGTCGGCATCATGGTGCTCGACATGCAGGAGATCGGCAACCTGCAGAAATTTATCGACGACATCAACTCCGCGGTGGACGGCATAACCGATTTTCCGGACGACGCCGAAGAGCCCCTGATCGACGAGCTGGGGCGCACCTCGGCGGTGGTCAGCGTTGCCATCAACGCCAACCTGTCGCAGCCGGAACTGAAGGCCCTGGCCGAACATTACCGCGACCGCCTGCTGGCGCTGCCCGAGATCCCAATGGTCGACGTCAGCGGCTTTTCGACGCATGAATTCAGCGTGCGCGTAAAAGCCGAAACGCTGCGGCGCTATCGGCTCAGCATCCAGGATATCGCCAACCTGATCCAGCAACAGGCGGTCGACTTGCCGGCCGGAATTCTCGAGGCCGAACTGCGCTCCTACCAGATCCGCGTCGAGAACGAACGCCGCAGCGTGGAAGAGCTGGCCGACCTGGTAGTGCTCAGCGATGACAAGGGCGCTCAGCTGCGGCTTGGCGACATCGCCACCATTGCGGATGAATTTACCGATGAAGAAGTGCGGGTCGAACTCAACGGCCGGCCGGCGGCGCTGCTGCAGGTCAGGAAAAATTCCGGTGACGATACCCTCACCGTGTATAACGCGGTGCAGGATTTTGTCGATGCCGAAAACAGGATGCTGCCTGATTCGACCCGGCTGGTGATTACCCAGGATTCGGCCTCCATCGTCAAGGACCGCCTGCAGCTGCTGACCAGAAATGGCTGGCAGGGATTGCTACTGGCTACGTTGGCGCTGTTCCTGTTCTTCAGCTGGCGTTACACCTTCTGGGTCGCCCTCGGGCTGCCGATCTCGTTCATCGGCGGGCTGATGGTGATGAGCCTGTTCGGCATCAGCATCAACATGATTTCGATGGTGGCCCTGCTGATGGCGATCGGTATTTTAATGGACGACGCCATCGTCATCTCCGAGAGTATCGAAAACGAGTACCAGTCCGGCAAGCAGCCGCTGCAGGCGGCGGTGGCCGGCATCGAAAAAGTCGGCCGCGGCGTTTTGTCTTCGTTTGCGACCTCGGCGTTGCTGTTCGGCAGCCTGCTGTTCCTCAAAGGCGACATGGGGCAGGTCATGGGCGTACTGCCGGTTGTGCTGCTGTCGGTGCTTGTCATCAGCCTGGTGGAAGCCTTTCTGATTCTGCCGCATCACCTGACGCACTCGCTGCAGCATCATGCAAACCGGGAAAAACCGCAATGGCGCCAGCGATTCGAGCAGAAATTCGAAGCGCTGCGCGCCGGGGTCGGGACTTTTGCCGACCTGGCGATAAAATATCGTTACCTGACGGTCGGCATCGCAATCGGGCTGTTCGTCATTACCATCAGCCTGTTCCCGGCCGGGCTGATCAAGTTCAAGGCGTTTCCCGATCTCGAGGGCAACGTGCTCGAGGCACGCATCATCATGCCGCAGGGTACCCCCTTCGACCGTACCGAGGCGGTCGTCGCCGGGCTGCTGGCCAGCCTGCGCGAGGCCGAGCAACAGCTGCCCGCGGAAACCGAGGGCGAGCTCATCCGCCACGTCCAGGTTTTTTACAGCAGCAATGCCGATGCCGGCGAGGTCGGTGCCCACCTCGCGACCATCAGCCTGGATTTGCTCGACTCGGAAAGGCGCAACACCTCCCTCAACGAATTGCGCCGCCTGTGGCTGGAAACCACCGGGTCGATCGCCGACGCGGTATCGGTGCAGTTCAAGGAGCCGGTGCTGGGCCCGGCCGGGCAGGCGATTTCGATTCGCCTGCAGCATGACGACCTGCAGCAATTGTCGAACGCATCCTGGGAGCTGCAAACCTGGCTCAACGGCTACCCCGGCGTGTCCAACGTGATGGATGATTTGCGCCTGGGCAAGCCCCAGTTCACCGTCAGCCTGCTGCCCGGCTCGCTGGTTTCGGGCCTGAATGCGCAGCAGTTGGCGCAACAGCTGCGCGCCGCCTACCAGGGCGTCAAGGTCGACGATGTTTACCGCGGGCGCGAGGCTTACGAGATCAACGTCCGGCTCGATACCGAGCGTGAAAAAGCGCTGAGCGATTTCGAGCAACTCAGCCTGTTCAATAACCACGGTGTCGATATTCCGCTCAGCGCCATCGCCAGCATCGGTGAAAAGCGCGAGTTTTCGCGCATCATTCGTATCAATCACCAACGCACCGTGACGATCTCCGGCGATATCGATGCCGACATCGCCAACACCAACGAAGTCATCGGCGATACGCGTAATCGATTTCTTGATGGTTTGCAGCAGCGTTATCCCGGCATGTTCATCAGCCTCGAGGGTGAAGTCAAAAACGCCCGCGAAACCAACACATCGATCCTGACCGGATTCATGCTCGGTATTTTCGGGGTTTATTTTCTGCTGGCTTTCCAGTTTCGCAATTACCGCGAGCCGCTGGTGGTGTTGATGAATATTCCGCTGGCGCTGATCGGCGTGGTCTGGGGGCATAAGCTGATGGGTCTCGACATTACCATGCCGAGCATGATCGGCTTCGTTTCGCTGGCGGGTATCGTGGTCAACGATTCGATTCTGCTGGTCGAATTCGTCAAGCGCCGCAGCCTCGAGGGCATGGTGCTGCACGACGCCGCCGGACAGGCGGTACGCGATCGTTTTCGCGCGATATTCCTGACCTCGGTAACCACCATCGCCGGCATGTTGCCATTACTGTCGGAGACCAGCCTGCAGGCGCAGGTGCTGGTGCCGCTGGTCGCCAGCGTCGTTTTCGGTATGATTTCGTCGACCTTCCTGCTGCTGCTGGTGTTGCCGGCCGCTTACGCGATCATGGAAGACCTCGGAGTTCGCGAGGTCGACGAGGAGGAAATGGCCTTTATCGAGCAGACCGAGGCCTGATTGAATTTATAGTCATCCCCACGCAAGCGGGGATCTGTCAGCGCGTGGCTCGATTCGAAGGATTCTTGCCGCGAGCAGCGCAAGCTTGCGCGGAAATGCCCCGGCACATGCAGACCGGGGCTGATATCAATGCAGGACTAGCCCGCTCGCAGTGACTGGATGACGGCCGCGGAGTCGGGATTGACGCCGCGCCAGATTTCAAACGCTGCGGCCGCCTGCTCTACCAGCATTCCCAGCCCGTCGTGGGCCCGCGACGCGCCGTGGGCCAGGGACCAGTCGACAAATGCAGTTGCTGCACTAATGCTATACATCATGTCGTAGCAGACCGTGCGTTCGTCTAAAACAGAGTCTGGAACGGCTGGCACCTGGTTACCCAGACCGGCCGCCGTGCCGTTGATGACCAGGTCAAAGTTTTTTTCGCCCAGGTCATCGAAGGCAACCGCCTGGATATCACCCCGCCCGCCGAAATCGCGGGCCAGAACCGAGGCTTTTTCCGGGGTTCGGTTGGCCAGGGTCAGGCTAATTGGCGATTGCGCAAGGAGTGGTCCCAGTACGCCACGCACCGCGCCGCCGGCGCCCAGCACCAGGATCTCGCGGCGCGCAATCTCGATCTGCAGGTTATCGACCAGGTCCCGGATCAGGCCGACGCCGTCGGTGTTATCGCCGGCGATGCTGCCGTCGGCCGCGAAGCTCAGGGTATTGACGGCACCGGCGTCCTCGGCGCGTGCGCTAAGGCTGTCACACAGCTCCCAGGCCTCGCGTTTGAAGGGAACGGTGACGTTTACCCCGTCGAATCCCTGTCTTTGAAGATCACGAATGCCGTTGCGGAAGCGGTCGATCGGGATTTCGATCGCGCTGTAGCTGAGCGCCTGGCCGGTTTGCACGGCAAAGTGGCTGTGAATTCGCGGGGACAGGCTGTGCGCGACCGGGTTGCCGACCACGGCATAACGCGCTACCTGTTCGGAAGGGGGCACCGCTATTCCTGTAACCAGGCAGCCGCCGCTTTTGCATAGTAAGTCAGAATGCCGTTGGCGCCGGCACGCTTGAACGACAGCAGCGCTTCCAGCACGCAGGCTTTTTCGTCGATCCAGCCGTTCTGCCCGGCGGCCTTGAGCATCGCGTATTCACCGCTGACCTGGTAGACGAAGGTCGGAAACTCTAATTCCTCGCTGATGCGGCGCACGATATCGAGATAGGGCAGGCCGGGTTTGATCATGACCATGTCGGCGCCCTCGTCGATATCCATCGCGACTTCGTAGATGGCCTCGTTGGTATTGGCCGGATCCATCTGGTAGGTGTACTTGTTGCCGCCTGCGAGGTTGCCCGCGGAGCCGACCGCATCGCGGAACGGCCCGTAAAAGCTCTAAGCGTACTTGGCCGCGTAGGCGAGGATGCGGGTATTGATGTGACCGCTCGACTCCAGCGCCTCGCGGATCATGCCGATGCGCCCGTCCATCATGTCCGACGGCGCGACCACGTCGGCGCCGGCGTCGGCGTGCGACAGCGCCTGCCTGACCAGCACTTCGATGGTTGCGTCGTTGGTGATATACCCGTTATCGTCCATCAGCCCGTCCTGCCCGTGGCTGGTGTAGGGGTCGAGCGCGACGTCGGTAATGACGCCGAGTTCCGGTTGTGCCTGCTTGAGCGCGCGCACCGCGCGCTGGATCAGGCCATCGGGATTCCAGGCTTCGTCGGCGGTATCGCTCTTGCCGGCAGGGCCGACCACCGGAAACAGGGCGATCGCGGGGATACCCAGATTGACGATTTCATCGGCTTCCTCGAGCAGCAGGTCGATGCTGACACGGTCGACGCCCGGCATCGATTCGACCGCCTCGCGTTGCTGCTCGCCATCGAGGATGAACATCGGGTAAATAAAATCGTCGGCGCTCAAACGATGCTCGCGCATCAGGCGCCGGGAAAAATCGTCGCGCCGCATGCGCCGCTTGCGGGTATAAGGATAACTGGACACGCTAAAGTCTCTGTTTAATCGAATGCCGTAAATATCGCATAATTCGGGCGCTGGCGACAGGTGTTCCTGTCGTCGAATAGCCCCCGGTTTGTGCGATGGTACTGGGACAGACTTACCTGGCGCTCCCTCTAACCAGCGGGAATTTATCGCTAATAACGCGGTCGCCGGTCTGCAGGACAGGATCCAGGTAAGTTGCCAGCGCGGGCAGTAGGAAGTTCGGTCCAGGCGGGATTCGAAAGTTGAGTTCGCTTATGTCAGACATTGCGGATCAACCAGCGCACCAGGTCGGTCCAGAGCCAGTTGATTTGTTTCCCGGTGGGCATGATGCCAGCGTGCGGTAACTCCAGGGTGATAACCGGGATACCGAGATTTATGCCGGCGTAGTTGCCGAGCGACCCGGGGAAGGTACCCATCAGGTTCTTGTGCAGGTTGCCGATGCGCCTGGGCGCATTCTTACGGCTCGGGGCGTCATAGTCGACCAGCGAGTAGGGCGCATGCACGGCGATGATGACATCCGGATTGAAGGTTTCGATTTCCTGGTAGAGCCAGTTGGTCTCGGGCTCGCTGAGTGGATAGGGGCCCGGATAACGGCGCTCGTTTTTCCTGGCCTTGCCATACCAGTAGGCCAGCGGCGAGCCGAAGTTGCTTTCGGGAGTCGTGAAATTTCGATTGAGGTCGACCTTGTTGGCATTGGTGCGGCTGTGCCTTGGTTGCAGGGCCCCGTCGGGATTCAGCAGCGGATTGATGCGCCAGTGGAACAGTCCCGAGTGATGCTTTTCCAGCGTATGCATCCATTTGAACACGATGCTGATCGATGACAGTTCGTCACCGTGGGTGCCGCCAACCAGCAGTACCCGCCCCTTGGGCCTGCGCGGCTCCAGCGGCGGGTACTCCTTGATCAGCAGCGGAAATCCATCAACCGAGCGGTAGCCGCTGGGTCGCATTTGCAGCGTGTCGCATTCTCTGAAACTGACGCTGGCGAGCTTACCGGAGATTTTCTGACAGGCGGACTTCACCTCGTCGGCGGCGGCGCCATAACTCATCGTGGCTATCAGCGCAAGAATAAAAAATAGCAGTCTAATCATCCAGAGTTACGGTCTTGAGCTTGCCGATGGTATTTATGTCGCCGTTCGGAAAAGCTCGGTTGAGCAGGCGCAGAATATTTTCGGCGTCGTACTCGATTGCGCTTTGCCGGGCCAGCGAGTCGAAGGTCTGCGATTTTCGACTGATAATATGCATGCGCGGCGCCTTGATGGCTGCTGCTTGCGCCTGACTCAGCCGCGAGAAGCTCTGGTTGATCTCGAGTAATTTCTTATCGATGGCGGGATATTCCTTGCTGGCGGCGCTACCGAATAGCGTCAAAGCCTGGGCATCTTGTAGCGAGATTGCGCTGAGCCGGGCAGGCTGGTTTTCGCCACCCTGCTGCTTGACCAGGGTTTGCGCGGTAACGCCGTAGCCTGTTTTAGTCACCTTTAATTCGCTGTCCCGGGTGAGACGTTGCAATAATACCGATAAGGATTCGTCCGCTTTAAGATTTACCATGCCGATCTGCACCAGTGCTCCCGTGTCCGCGTCTCGGGCCATCAGAAAGTCCGAATCGTTGCGGACTTTCCAGCCGGCGGGCAACTGCAGCGCGAAGCCGAGTTCGGGGTGCGCGAAACGGTTATTGGCCACGATGCCCTGCTTGAGACTGGGTCCCCAGACCATGCCATCGATCATGCCCTGGTAAACCGCCTGGTTGTTGTCACGGTAGGTTTGACTGGACAGTTTCTTCGCCGCGCGCACCACGGTCTTGAGTCGGTCGTCATTCTGCGGGTGGGTGGAAAAAACCCCGTGATAGGTTTGCGCTTCGCGATTCTCTTTTTTGGCGAGGGCTTTCTCGTAGACTTCCTGGTCTTTCAGCACGCCGATGACCTCGAGCATGGTTTCCGGGTTGTAGCCGGTCTGGTGCAGGTACTCGGCGCCTAGCCGGTCGGCTTCGAGTTCGTGTTCGCGGCCATAACCTCGAATCAGCCCGGTTCCGAGTTGTTGGCTGAGATTGCCGAGCGACGACTCGCCGGTAGTCGCGGTAATCAGGATGCTGAGGATGTTCGATACGGTCTGCCCGGATTGCTGGCGTACCGAGTGGCGTGCGGTAACGTGACCGATTTCATGACCCAGCACGCCGGCGAGCTCGGCCTCCGAATTGAGGTAAGCCATGATGCCGCGGGTGATGTATATATAACCGCCCGGCAGCGCAAAAGCGTTGATCTCGGGAGAATCCAGCAGCGTAAACTCGAACTTCAGGTGCGATCGATGACTGCGGGCGGCCAGCTCCTGGCCGATGCGATTTACGTATTGCTGTAGCCGCGGATCGTCGTAGACGCCGTACCTGGCAATAATATCCTGGTGGTATTGCCGGCCCTGTTTGACTTCGTCGGACTCGGACACGAGCGCGAAATCGCGATTGCCGGTAACCGGGTTTGTCGCGCAGGCCTGGAGCGCGAGACAGAGTGCGAGGATGCAGCAGGTTGTCAGTTTCATGGGTAAATTATTGGCTTACCGGGCTCTATATTCAAGGCAAAAAAAAGGGTGCCTGAGCACCCTTTGGGAAAATAGTTGCCGTTTACTTGCCATAGCGCTGGCGAAATTTGTCGACCTGCTTGGCGGTCTGCAGGATGTGCTGCTTACCGGTATAAAAAGGATGCGACTGGCTCGAAATTTCCAGCTTCAGCAACGGGTACTCGTTTCCGTCTTCCCACTTGATGGTTTCTCTGGTGGGCACGGTAGACTTCGTCAGGATGGCAAACTCGGATGAGATATCCTGGAAGACGACGTCTCTGTATTCGGGGTGGATTCCTTGTTTCATAGTACTGATGCTTTCGGGTCAGGGGCTTAAAGGGCGCGAATTTTGACCTTTTAGCGGCAAAAGTGCAAGTGTTTTTTAGTCCAATAACGGTATCTTGCGGCTCCATTTAGGCGTCACACTTAAAGTGCTTTGTAATCAAAATTTGATAAAACCTTGAGTGCTTTATCAGACCCGATTTTATCCACAAATACTGTGGATAACTCTGTGCATAAACCTGTCACGGTAGACGCAGAGCCTGTAAAACACTGGGCTTTGGTTAGATTAGTCACTTTTTAACCAACTTTAAATAAGTTTTATAAATCAATAGCTTATGCAAAAGACAAATTTCGACGCCAAATTATAATTAAAATTGCTTGACATCCTGGCCGGCATTTCTTCAGTTGTGCATAATTTTCCCGGCACTTTCAAAAAATGGCTTCTTTTTTGCAGGCTCGAACTCCAGGAACAGCGCCTGTAAGTCGTTTAAATGGCTGAATCCAAGCCCGGTTGGCTTTATTTTTCTGCCATCGAATTCGAGCAAACCCTTGCTACGCGCCGCTTCCAGTCCCGGTAGCAGCTGATTTAACGCCAGACCGGTATTTTCGTGGAACAGGTTTGAATCGAAGCCTTCCCTGAGTCGCAGGGCGTTAAGCATGAACTCGAAACACAGGTCGGCGCTGTCGAGTTCGGTCTGGTTGACAATGCTGTCGCGCCCGGCCTGTTCGAGGTAGGCGCGCGGCTGGCGTTGGCGGATGCGACGGATCACCCGATTCTCGCCGGCGAGCGTGATCTTACCGTGTGCGCCGGCGCCGATACCGAGGTAATCGCCGAAGTTCCAGTAGTTCAGGTTATGCTCCGATTCCCGACCCTCGCGACAATAGGCTGAAACCTCGTATTGTCGATATCCCTGTCGAGCCAGCAGCGCCTGGCCGCTACTTTGCTGCTCGGCGCATGCATCGTTATCCGGCAAGTGTTGCGGTGGCTGGCTGTGGAACAGGGTGTTGGGTTCGATCGTCAGCTGGTAATACGAGATGTGCTCGGGACCAAGCGCAATGGCCTGGACCAGGTCGGCGTCCGCTGCGGCCAGGCTTTGCGCGGGCAGGGCAAACATCAGATCGAGGTTGATGTTATCGAAGCCGGCAGCGCGGGCGCTGGCAAATGCCTGTTTGGCCTGTGCCGCATCGTGCACCCGGCCGAGATTTTTCAGCTGTCGATCGTCAAAGCTCTGTATTCCGAGCGAAAGCCGATTGACGCCGGCTGCACGATAACCGGCATAGTTTTCGGTGTCGGCGCTGCCGGGATTGGATTCCAGCGTGACTTCTATCGCCGGGGCAAAATTGAGTAACGCGCGCAGGCCCGAAAACAACCGATCGATGGCGGCGGCGGAAAACAACGATGGCGTGCCGCCGCCGATAAAGATTGAATCGATGCGGCGGCCCCAGACCAGCGGTAAATCCTGCTCCAGGTCGTTGAGCAGCGCGTCGACATAGGCCTGTTCGGGAATGGTCGCGTCTGCCAGATAGGAATTGAAGTCGCAATAGGGGCATTTCCGTTCACACCACGGCAGGTGGATATAAAGCCCCAGTGGAGGAACGCTGCTAAACACCCTTTGCGCTCAGCCTGCGCTTGAGTTCGGCCATTGCCTGACCGCGGTGACTGAGCCGGTTCTTCTCGTCGGCACTGAGCTGCGCGCTGCTGCAGTCGAGCGCGGGCAGGAAAAAGTAGGGATCGTAGCCGAAACCACCGTCCCCGGTCGGCTCCAGCTGGATCATGCCTTCCCAGCTGCCCTCGCAAATCAATGGCGATGGATCCGCCGCGTGTCGCAGCAGCACGATGACCGCGCGGTAGCGGGCGCTGCGCTGCGCGGCCGGCACGGCGCGCAGCTTTTCCACCAGCAGGGCGTTGTTGGCGTCGTCATCGGCGCCGGCACCGGAGAAACGGGCGCTGTAAACCCCGGGCGCGCCGTCTAGCGCGTCGACTTCGATACCGGAATCGTCGGCCAGCGCCGGCAAGCCGGTGTGAGCCGCGGCATGGCGCGCCTTGATAATCGCGTTTTCGACGAAAGTGGTGCCGGTTTCGGCAACATCGGTCACGCCGAATTCGGATTGAGCGTGCAGCTCGTAACCGAGATCGTCGAGAAGCCGCGACAGCTCGCGCAGCTTGCCCGGATTACCCGAAGCGAGTACCAGCCGTTTCATGCGTTTTGCTGGATTTCAAAAACCCGGTCGATGCCGCTGCGCGCCAGGGCCAGCATAGCGATCAATTCCTGCTCGCTGAATGCCGCCGCTTCGGCGGTGCCCTGGACTTCGATGAATCCACCATGGCTGTTCATGACGATATTCATGTCGGTGTCGGCCCCCGAGTCTTCGGCATAGTCCAGGTCGAGCACCGGCGTACCCTGGTAGATGCCGACCGAAACGGCCGCGACCTGGCATTCGATCGGGCTCTGGGTTAATTCCTCGGCATCGATCAGGCCCTGGATCGCGTCGGAGAGCGCGATCCATGCGCCCGAGATCGACGCGGTGCGGGTGCCGCCGTCGGCCTGGATGACGTCGCAGTCCACGGTGATGGTGCGTTCTCCGAGTTTGGCGGTATCGATGCTGGCTCGCAGCGCACGCCCGATTAGCCGCTGGATTTCCATCGTGCGGCCCCCCTGGCGACCCGTGCTGGCTTCGCGGCGCATGCGACTGCCGGTCGATCGAGGCAGCATGCCGTATTCCGCGGTAACCCAGCCGCTACCCTTGCCGCGCAGAAATCGCGGCACCGAGTTTTCCACCGAGGCGGTACAGATGACGCGGGTGTCGCCGCACTCTATCAAGGCCGAACCGTCGGCATGTTTGATGTAGTGACGGGTAATATTGATGGGTCTTAACTCGTCCGCCGCTCGGGCACTGGGTCGCATCAGGCTGTCTCCATAAAAAGAGGCGCAATTATACGCATCCTGCAAGATGCAGGTTAAGCGAAATTACAAAATAGGCTATGATGCCAGCTGCGAACCAGGAGAATTTTACCGTGATACGAAGCATGACCGCCTTTGCGCGGGTACAGGAAAGCAATGAGGCCGGATCGATAACCTGGGAACTGCGCTCGGTTAACCACCGTTATCTCGAGCCCGGCATCAAGCTGCCGGAAGATTTCAGGCAGCTCGAGCCGGAAATTCGCAAGCTGCTGGCCGAGTACCTGGCGCGCGGCAAGGTCGATCTCGGCCTGCGCTACAAACTGGATCAACCACAGCAGGGAGGGATAAAGCTGAACCAGGAAATTGTCATGAACCTGCGCGTGGTCGAGCAACAGGTGTTGAATATCGTGCACGAGGGTAGCAAGTTGTCGGTGTCCGATATCCTCGGCTGGCCCGGAGTGATTTCGGACGTGGAACGAGATTTCTCGTCGCTCAACGAGCTTGCCCTGTCGAGCCTCAAGACCGCACTGATACAACTGCAGCAGGGACGAGAAACCGAGGGCAGTGCACTCGACGAGCTGATTCGCAGTCGCTGTGCGCAGATTAGCGCTATCGTGGCCGAACTGCGCAAGCATCGGCCCGAGATGATGACCGCTTTACGCGAGAAATGGGAAGCCAATCTCGACGAGAAGCTAAAGCAGTGGCGCGATACGGCGAATGAGAATCGGCTCGAACAGGAGCTGGTCATGCTCGCGCAAAAGCTCGATGTCGAAGAGGAGCTCGATCGGCTCGACACCCATGTTGTCGAGGTAATCAATGTTCTCGATCGTGACGAAGCGGTTGGGCGTCGGCTCGACTTTCTGATGCAGGAGCTCAACCGCGAGGCCAACACACTGGGGTCGAAATCGCAGGATAGCCTGACGACGCAGCTTGCAGTCGATCTGAAGGTGTTGATCGAGCAGATGCGCGAACAGGTACAAAACATCGAGTAGCGCGGAGCGGCAATAATGAAGCTCAATATCTCGACTTTCAGCATATTCCTGGTGGCGGGGCTGACGCTGACGATGTTCCTGCTGTGGAGTCTGTCGCTGCTGGTGCTGGTCGATCGGCAAAACCAGCAAAATGCCGTCACCTACCGGCAAAACCTGCATGGCCAGGTGCTGCAACTGCAGCAGAAACAGCGGCTTTGGTTGCAGTCGCAGTATTACCTGCTCACAACCCTGGCCGAGTCGCCCTCCGAGCGGCAGAACTTCCAGGGCTTTTTGTGGGATTACTATCAGCGCAATCCCAGTATCTGGGCGGTGAATCTGGTCGAGTTCGACGAGCGCGGAAATCCGGTATCCCGATCCAGCAAACCGGGCTGTCTGCAACCCGATCAAATGCACCGTGATGATTTCGACGACTACCTGGTGCCTGGCATTGCCAGTTGCCGGATCGATGACAAGGCGCTGCTGGAGATCGCCGGGCCGGTCGCGAGCGAGGGCAGCACGCGGGTGCTGCTGGTCAGCATGGATTATTTCGATTTTCTCAACGAGTTTTCCGCCCTGTCCGGGCGCAGACTGCAGCGGGCGGCCGACTCCGAGCGGGGTATCCAGTACCACGAGTTTGGTCTCAATCTCGGCAGCGCCACCCAGGTTACCATCCCGATCGGCGAAACAGACTGGGTCTTCGGCGAGTTGCACCTCAGCCTGCAGCCGATATCGTTCTGGGAGCTGTTCGAGCGCCAGGTTGCGATCGTGCTGACGATTCTGGTCACGGCCGCGATCCTGCTGCTGCTCCTGCTGCATTTCAATTTGATCAAGCCGCTGCTCGTGCTCGCGGATAGAATGCGGCATGCGGCCAACAGCCAGCAGCAAGCGGGCGACGACGACCAGGCTGAGGTCAGACCCGGGCTACAGGTGATGCAGGATCATTTCGACATATTGCAGAAAATGGCCAAGCGTGATCCGGTCACCGGGCTGAATAACCGCGTCATCTTCGAGGACCGGTTGTCGCAGGCAATTCGGGAAGGCAAACGCAGCGCACGCCGCTACGCCCTGGTGATAATCGACGTTCGCGGCCTCGACGATTTTGCCGTGCAGCGTGGCCAGTATATCGTTGACGTTTTACTCAGGCAGGTGGCTGACGGATTGAAAGAATCGTTGCGCGAGAGTGATCATGTCGCGCGTTTCGAAAGAAACCTGTTTGCATTACTGCTGGAAGTGCAACAGCGCGATCAGCTCAATACCCTGGTTGAAAAAATTTACCTCTCGGTGGTCAGGCCCTACCAGGTTTTTGGACGCGAATTCGAACTCAACGCTTATTTCGGAGTGGCTATTTACCCCGAGCATGGAGCTGACGCGGATAATTTGTATCAGCACGCCAGCCATGCCCTGGTCAGGGCCGAACACAGCGAATGGCCGATCCAGTTTTTCCGCGATGCCGATGACGTTACCGATACCTCTGGATTCACCATGATCCAGTCGCTGCGGCGCGCGATCGAGAGCGATGAACTGAAGCTGGTATTTCAACCGGTGGTCGATCTGGAAACCTATGCAACGGTCTACCTCGAGGCCCTGCTACGCTGGAAAGATCCGGAAAAACACGAGATTCCGATCGAACACACCATTCGTCTGGCCGAACAGAATCACTTGATAAAGCCCCTGACCAACTGGATTTTCGAGACTGCCTGTCGATTTGTCAGCGAATCGGAGATCGAGGATATTGCAGTGGGTATCAACCTGTCGATGATCGATTTGCATGATCGCCACCTGCCCGAGCGCATTGAGACCTATTTGCAACGCTACCGGGTCAAGCCGGCACAGATAGTAATTGAAATTACCGAGGGACAAATCATGCAGGATCCCGGCGAGGTGATCGAAGTGCTGGCGCATCTCGGGGTAATGGGTTTGTCACTGTCGATTGATGATTTTGGCACCGGGCAGGCATCGCTGACTTATTTGAAGGAATTGCCGGTGGAAAAACTGAAAATCGATCAATCCTTCGTGCGTGACATGGCCACCAATCCCGACGACCAGCTAATCGTCAGGGCGACTATAGAACTGGCGCATACGCTCGATCTCAAAGTGGTCGCCGAGGGTGTCGAGACGCTCGCTACCTGCGATCTGCTCGCGGAAATGGGCTGCGATCACGTCCAGGGATATTACCTCAGCCGCCCGCTCGAAGCCGAGCAGGTTGCCACCTGGTTCGAGACTTCGGTTAAACCAGACCTCGCTCGGAAAGGCAAATAACCTCATCCCCGACGATGACGTGATCGAGCACGCGAATGTCGACCAGCGCCAGCGCGGCGCGCAAGGTCTCGGTAATACGGATATCCGCCTGGCTCGGTTCGCATACGCCTGATGGGTGATTATGCGCCAGGATTACCGCGGCCGCGTTATCGGCCAGTGCCTGCTTGACCACTTCGCGCGGGTAAACGCTGGCGCCGTCGATGGTGCCGCGAAACAGTTCGCGGAATGCGATGACGCGATTGCGGTTATCGAGCATCAGGCAGGCAAAAACCTCGTACTCGTAGTCGCGCAGCCGCGCCCGCAGGTAGGTCATGGTTTGCGCCGGCCGGGTCAGGCAGTCCTCGTGACCGAGATTTTCGGCCAGGTGCCGCCGGGCGATTTCCAGCGCGGCCTGCAACTGCGCGAACTTGGCCAGTCCCAGGCCCTTGGCGCGGCAAAAGTCTTGCGCGTCGGCATCGAGGATAGCGCGCAACGAGCCGTAGTCGAGCAACAGCTGTCGCGCCAGGTCGACCGCGGAGCAGCCGGCGAATCCAGAGCGCAGAAAGATTGCTAGCAATTCGGCGTCCGATAGCGCGCCCGCGCCACGGGTTATCAGTTTTTCACGGGGTCTTTCGGCGCTGGGCCAATGTGAGATTGCCATGGGTATTCCTTTACCTGATGTCCTCAGGCGCTAAAATAGATCAAATGCAATCACTCAGCAACAAGAAAGTGTTACTCGGGATCACCGGCGGCATTGCCGCCTACAAGTCGGCCGAGCTGGTGCGCCTGCTGATCAAGGCGGGCGCCGAGGTGCGTGTCGTCATGACGCCGTCGGCGCAGAAGTTCGTGCAACCGCTGACCTACCAGGCCCTGAGCGGTCATCGGGTTTACCTCGATTTATTCGATGCCGAGGCCGAATCGGCGATGGATCATATCGAACTTGCCCGCTGGTGCGATCTGTTACTGGTGGCGCCGGCCTCGGCGGATTTCCTCGGCAAGATGAATGCCGGTTATGCCGACAATCTGCTGCTGACCCTGTGTCTCGCAAGCCCGCAACCCGTGGCGGTGGCGCCGGCGATGAACCAGCAAATGTTCGCCAACCCGGCGACGCAGGAAAATATAAAACAGCTTGCTGCGAAACAGGTCTTGCTGTGGGGGCCGGCCTCGGGTGAACAGGCCTGCGGTGACGTCGGTCTCGGACGTATGCTCGAAGCGCAACAGCTGTTCGATAACGTGCTGCTGCATTTCAGCCCGGGCAAACTGGCGGGTGTAAAGCTGCTGCTGACGGCCGGTCCGACGCGCGAGGCCATCGATCCGGTGCGCTATATCAGTAATCGCAGCTCCGGCAAGATGGGTTATGCCCTGGCCGCGGCGGCGATCGAACAGGGAGCCAGCGTTACCCTGGTGAGTGGGCCCGTCGCACTGCCGGCGCCGGCCGGCGCTGACCTGATTGCCGTCGAGTCGGCACAGCAGATGTACGATGCGGTAATGCAACGGGCGCCCGCGAGTGACGTGTTTATTGCCTGCGCCGCGGTCTCGGATTATCGCGTCGATCAGGCCGCGAACCAGAAAATCAAGAAATCCTCCGACAGCCTGTCGTTAAAGCTGGTACTGAATGCCGATATCCTGGCTACGGTTAGCGCGCTCGCGCCGCGCCCCTTTTGCGTTGGATTTGCCGCCGAGACCCAGGATGTCGAAAAGTATGCGCTTGGCAAGCTGCAGCAGAAAAAACTCGACATGATTGCCGCCAACCAGGTTGGTGACGGCAACAGCGGCTTCGAAACCGATTTCAATCAGCTCGAAGTGTTCTGGCGCGATGGCCGGCATTCTATCGGGCATGCGAGCAAGGCCGAGGTCGCAAATCAGCTTATCGAATTGATAGCCGAGCGCTATACTTGCGCGCGTTCCAGGCAGGCGCAGCAAACATGAGCGTAAGGAAAAGTCACGTCGCGGAAATTCTGATCGAGGCCCTGCCCTATATCCAGGCGCTCGACCGGAAGACCGTGGTGATCAAGTTTGGCGGCAACGCAATGGTGGACGAAGACCTGAAGAGCAGCTTCGCGCAGGATATCGTGTTGCTCAAACAGGTTGGCGTCAACCCGGTTATCGTGCATGGCGGCGGGCCGCAAATCGGCAAGCTGCTCGAGCAGATCGGCAAGAAGAGCCGGTTTATCGAGGGCATGCGGGTGACCGATAATGAAACCATGGATGTGGTCGAAATGGTGCTGGGCGGGCAGGTGAATAAACAGATCGTAGCGTTGATCAATCGTCATGGCGGGCGGGCGGTTGGCCTCACAGGCAAGGATGGCGGCCTCATCAGCGCGCGCAAAATGCATCTGACCGGCAGTGATTCCGAAGCCCATGACCTCGGACAGGTCGGCGAAGTGGAAGCGATCGATCCTGCGGTCGTCAAGATGCTGGATGACGATGACTTTATCCCGGTCATCGCGCCGATCGGTGTCGGCAGCGATGGCTCGTCTTACAATATCAATGCCGATCTGGTGGCGGGTGAACTGGCCAAGGTGCTCCGCGCCGAAAAATTGCTGTTGCTGACCAACACCCCGGGTGTGCTCGACCCCGAGGGTAAGCTGCTGACCGGGTTAAGCGCCGAGCAGACCGAAGGCCTGATCGCCGATGGTACTATTCATGGCGGCATGTTGCCCAAGGTGCGCTGCGCACTGGATGCGGTCAAGGCGGGGGTCAGAACCAGCCAGATTATCGATGGCCGGGTCAAACATTCGGTTTTACTGGAGCTGCTGACGGATAGTGGCGTAGGCACGCTGATCAAGGGCAGCGCGCAAGACTAGCCTGTCGGCAATTAATTGGTTTCTTCGGCTCTGAGCTCGCGGAAGCGTGCCAGGTCGAGTTCGAACTGTTCGTTAATCCTGTTTTTCTCTTCTATCTTCAACAGCAGCTGATCGGTACGGCTTTCGATTTTACCAGTGAAGTGTTCAATTTTCTGCGCCAGGCCACCCGGCACTTCATTGCCCTGTGATGTGTAATTCTGCTCGGCGGCGGTTTCGAGTTCCTTCAGCGTCTGCTGGTTCGATTCGATGCTCTTGGTAATCAGCCGGATTACCGAGTCCAGCACATCGAGGCGGTCATCGCGCGCCAGCGCCAGTTCCTTTTCGGAGCTGAAGGTAAGCAGCAGGACCTGGTCCTTTTTAAACTGTATCTCATTTAGCCTGGCCTCCTCGGCCGCCTGCGCTTCGGCCTTGCGCCTGGCTTCCGCTTCGGCGGCTAATTCTTCCTCCGATTTGGCGGCTTCCGTGGTCGTCACGACCACACCCTGGGAATTCAGCTGCTGGTGTTTCTTTTTAACCTGTTGCGCCGGTAATCGATCGCTGTAACGAACCTGTCCGTCTTCGTCGATCCACTTATACAGCGCCGCGGCTGAAGCCGTACCCGCGACAATGCACAGGACTGCGGCCACAAACAGAAGCGGAAACTTCTTCAGGCTGGGGTGGATGTACTTAGCGACTTCAAGCACGGTGTTAAATAATCCTTGACCGAATACGGTCAATCAGAGCGTATCAGGCATAATAGTTTATTTATCGTGCTTTTTCATTAATTTAGCGGTTATGGACGAGTCAGTAAACTGGCGACCGGGGTGTGCAGGGCCTGCAAATAATGCCGGCTGCCGGGGGCGGTTACCAGCACCGCGACGCCAACACGTTCAGGGTTCCATTGCGGGTCGATGGCGATGCGATAGCGATTGTCGAGCTGCAGATTATTAGGCTTGCTCATGTAGCGCACCACCTGCTGGTGCTTGAGGGTTTCACCTGAATTTTCGCCGCGTTTGACGTCGGTCGATAAATCATTTTCGTATACCAGGTAGCGCAGGTGAAGCTGGCCGAGGCCGTCGCGTTCACCCGCTGAATGCAGATCGATCACGAGGCTGGTCTGCTCTCGGGATACGGTCAGCTCGAGCGCCAGTGGCGCCGCTTGCGCGTTCGACTGCTGAATTTTTTCCAGGATGTTACTGCTGCCACGCGTTTCTATGCCGTTGACGAAGAATTCGGGCGTATAGATTGTGCGTTGCAGGTTGTTCGCTCCCAGTTCACGCTGCCGCGCGGTGTAGGCGGGGCTCGCGAAGCGGTCCTTCCAGCCCAGGTAATCCCAGTAGTCGACGTGGAAAGACAGCGCC
>CAMYML010000044.1 GCA_947259305.1 uncultured Gammaproteobacteria bacterium
AAGTAGGTTAACCCCCTGAACAATTCATCCTGAATTGTTCAGGCGACGGGACTACCAAAATGCGATTTTTGCAGTCCCGCCATTTTCAACGTCCTTTTGTCCGTTGAAAATGGCGGCACATCCCTGTGCCGCGAAACTCTGCATAAATTCAGAGTTTCCTGTTGCCATGAAAGTTTCGGCGATGATACACTTGTATCATTCTTGAAATCAAGTACACAAGTGTCACAGATGCAGCAAAAATTTTCAGTTATCTCGGCCGCTTTGCCACAGTCGCAGGAAGAAGTTCTCGAGCGCCTGCTGGCCGAGTTCGAGCAACTGCCCGGACAGCTGCAACTGTGCGCGCGTTATATCATCGATCATCCGCATGAAGTCGGGCTACAGTCGATGCGCACGCTTGCGACAAACGCCGAGGTGCACCCGAACAGCTTCGTGCGCCTGGCGCGTCATCTCGGTTTTGATGGCTACGAGTCACTGCGCGAGCGTTTTCGGGATTTCGTACGCGGCGGGATCGGTTCATCTCCCGACCGCCTGCGCTGGCTGCAGGAGATGGATCGCAAGGGCGGCAGCACCGCGGTCTTCGGCAGCATGGCCGAAGCCTGCCTCGACAATACCGAAAAGATGTTCGAGCAGCAGTCGGTGCAGGATCTCGAGCGCGCGGTCGAATGGATGATCGGCGCGCGGCGGGTTTACGTACTCGGCCTCGGGCTGGCCTACCCGCTGGCCTACAATTTCTGGTATGTCGCGCGCATGGGGTTCGATCACTTTATCCTGTCGCCACGCCACGGTAGCCTGCCGTCGGACGACATCATCCGCATGGATGAGCGCGACTGCCTGTTGGCAATGACCTTCCAGCCCTACCGGCGCGATACGCTGGCCGCGGTGCGCCAGGCAAAAAAAGTGGGCGCAAAGGTTATCGGCGTAACCGACAGCAATGCGGCGACGCTGTGCCGCGAGGCCGATCTGGGGCTGGTGTCCCCGACCCACACCCCGCAGTTCTTTCATTCCAATTCAGCGGTTACCGCATTGCTGGAAACCCTGTGTGCACTGTTGGTGGTGCGCGGCGGCGACGCCGCCAGCGACGCCGTCGAAGCCTTTCATTCTGCCCGTTGGGAGGAAAATATCTATGACGAATCCTGATCTGAAGGTCGTTGCTGAAACCGGGCCGGTGCTGGGGCTGGACGCCAGATACTTTACCGATCGCGATCTATACCGGCGCATCGTCGACGAAGTGTTTTATAAAAACTGGCTGCTGGCCTGCCATTCGAGCCAGGTCAGCAAACCCGGAGACTACCTGACGCTGGAAATCTACGACCAGGACATCGTCATCACGCATACCCGCGAGGCTGAGATCAGGGCGTTTTACAATGTCTGCCAGCACCGCGGACATAAACTCGCCGAGGGCAGTGGCAACAAGAAGCTGCTGGTCTGCCCTTATCATGCCTGGTCATATGACATGCAGGGCCAGCTGAAGGCCGCCCCGCACGCCAGCAAGGTGCCCGGTTTCGATTCATCGAAAATCTGCCTGACCGAAATTCGGCTGGAGAATTTTCTTGGGTTTATCTTCATCAACCTGGACCCGGACTGTCAGAGCATGGACGCGACCTATCCGGGGATTCGCGCGGAAATGCTCGCGCTCTGTGCCGATGTCGAGCAACGCAAGTATGCCTGTCACCATACCGCCGACGAGGGTTGCAACTGGTTCGTCGCGGTGGAGAACTATAACGAGTGTTACCACTGCAGCAACTGCCACCCCTCCTTCGCCAGGGGTATCATCGATCCGAGTTCCTATTCGATCGTACCCTATGGCGAGTTCAAGGTTTTGCACCATACCTCCGAAGCCTCGCACAGCGACGAAGCCTGGTACGACGTCAGCGGCGCAGATTACGGCAGCTTCTTCCTGTGGCCGGCCACCTCGATCCAGTTCTATCCGGGCGGCGTGGTCAACAGCTTCGCCTGGCGCCCGCTCGCGGTTGACGACGTGCGCGTATTCCGCTGTTTTTACTCGAATGACGGCGAGGTCGACGAAACCCTGCACAAGGTCATCGAGAGCGATCGCGAAACCACCTTTCAGGAAGACCTGGACATCGTCAGGGAAGTGCAGCGCGGCCTCAACTCGCGCGGTTACAAACCCGGCCCGCTGGTGTTAAATCCCGAAGGTGGGATCAACAACGAATTACCCATTTACAAGTTACACCAGTGGCTGCGCGAAGCAGTCGACTAACAGGAGTCTCCGACATGACCTCACCCGCAGTTAACAAATCTTCCGGGGCAGCCAGCCAGCGCGAACTTTTTGCAATTGCCGACCGAGTCCTGCCCGGCTCTGGCCTCGGCAGCTATTCCCTGGCCGACGACATCCGCCTGATTTACTCGCATGGCAAGGGCTCGCGCATGTGGGACGTCGACGGCAACGAGTACATCGACTACGTCGGCGGCGCCGGCGCGCTGATTCTCGGTCATTCGCACCCCGCGGTCGTCGCCGCCTCGAAAGCGCAGCTGGATCGGGGCGCGCACATGTTTGGCTCGCTCAACGATGTCGCGGTGCTGCTCGCCGAGCGCCTGGTCCAGGACATCCCCTGCGCCGAGAAAATCGCTTACGCGACCACCGGCTCGGAAGCGACCGCCTACGCGATGCGCCTGGCGCGCGCCTTTACCGGGCGTAGCAAGATCCTCAAGTTCGAGGGCGCCTACCACGGCAACCACGACTATGCGATCGTTTCCACCTTCCCGAAGGAAACCGGCATCTATCCGCAGGGCGTGCCCGACTCTTACGGCCAGCCCGAGGCGACCGTATCGACGATGCTGGTCTGCCCTTACAACGACCTCGAAACCCTGCGCAAGATCGTTGCCGAACACCATGCCGATATCGCCGCGATTTTTGCCGAACCGGTACAGCGCATCATTCCGGCCGAGCCCGAGTTCCTGCACGGCATCCGCGAAATCTGCGACGAGTACGATATCCTGTTCGTTCTCGACGAAGTCGTTACCGGGTTTCGTCTGGGCTACGGCGGTGCGCAGCAGTGGTATGACGTCAAGCCCGATCTGTCCACGCATGGCAAGGTTGTCGGCGGCGGCGGGCCGCTATCGTGCATCGCCGGTCGCGCCGATGTCATCGGTCTTTCCGACCCCAGGCTGAAAGGCCAGCCGGGCTACACCTATTTCAACGGCACGCTGCACGGCAACCCGGTGGCCGCGGCCGCGACCATGGCGATGCTCGACGAGCTCGGCAAACCCGGCGTTTACGAGCGCATGAACGGTTTTGCCGACGATCTTTGTCGCGAAACGCAAAAAATTCTCGACCGGCACGAGATCCCGGCGATTGCCGAAAACACCGGCTCGCTGTGGCAAATCCTGTTCATGGACAAGACCCCGCGCAACCAGGCTGACGTGCTTGCCAGCGACCAGGCCGCGATGCGCCGGCTCGACACACTGCTGATGAAACAGGGGCAATACGTTTTGCCCGGGGTGCGTCGTTTTGTTTCGACCGTGCATAGCGCACAGGACCTCGAAGCATCGCTGCGCGGTCTCGATACCGCCTGCCGCGAGTTCAAAAAGACATAAGGCCCCCTCAATGAGCGATTCTTTCCTTGATTTAAGGGAAGCATCATCTTTGCATCGATTTCAGCGCCCTGTTTTGCTGCGGATAGCGTCTACTGCACAGCAAAATTATTAGTCGTTAACTCAAGTTTCTCAGAAATGAAAAATCGAATCTCACTATCGCGATTCAATTGACATAGATCAAGAAAAGTCCGCACCTGACTGTATAACCTGCTCCCATCCGCAAGGTGTGCACGCTGTGGATGGGCACTTACACAAGAATGGTTAATAGACAAGGAATAATCATGCACAAGGTCTGTAGAACGATCGGGGTAATTCTTTTATTTTCAATATTTGCACCTGGAGCCAGTACGGTATTCGCAGCCGATTCCGGATGTATATCCTGCCACAACGGGATTGAAGATATCCGTGACGACAACGCCACGATGATGATCATGATCAAGTCGATCAGCGCCACCCACGGCGACCCGGAGGGATGCGTGCTGTGCCACGGCGGCGATCCGACCGCGACCACGGTCGAAAAGGCGCATCAGGGCTCACCTGCGTCACTGGTGCAGTTTCGCGGCCCACAGACCTTTTATCCCGACCCCGGTGCCATGGACATCAACAAATTCACCTGCGGGCAGAGCGCCTGCCACGCCGGTTATGAAGAACGCCTGGAAAAGTCGCTGATGAACACCGAGGCCGGCAAAATTCAGGGTAACCTGCATACCTGGGGCATCCCGGAAGTGCAAAACCACAAGGTGCCCTGGGGCAACTACGACGTCAAGGATAGCGACGGTCAGGTTCCGAGCGTCGGTACCGACGCCTACAAGGCCTACATGAAAGACATGATTGCCGCGCACCAGGAACAGTTTCCGACCGCGCTGACCCAGATCCCGCAGCCGAGCGTCGAAGAAATCGAAAAAGACCCCAAGCTCGCCGGTTTCACCTACCAGCGCCAGCAGTGTCAGCGCTGCCACGTCACCGTCAAGGGACGCGAGAAGCGCGGCGACTATCGCGGCCAGGGCTGTTCGTCCTGCCACATCCCCTACGGCAACGAAGGTATTTACGAGGGCGGCGACCCAACTATCGACAAGACGCAAAAAGGCCACATGCTGACGCACCAGATCCAGGCGACGCGCAAGTCGAAAGTCACCGTCGGCGACATTACCTATTCGGGTATTCCGGTCGAGACCTGCAATTCCTGCCACAATCGCGGCAAGCGCATCGGCGTTACCTACCAGGGCCTGATGGAATTCCCCTACGGCTCGCCGTATAACGAAAAGGGCCAAAAGCAGCCCAAGCTGCACACCAAGAATTACCTGTTTATCTCCGACGACCTGCATCACCAGATCAAGAGCCGCCCGGAAAATCCGGAAGGCGGCTTGCTATGCCAGGATTGCCATACCACGATCGATATGCACGGCGACGGCAATATCCCGGGCACCACGCTGGCGCAGGTCGAGGTCGAGTGCCAGGACTGTCACGGCACCCCGGAAAAGTACCCGTGGGAATTGCCGCTGGGTCATGGCGAGGAATTTGCCCAGGATATCGGCAACTCGCCGCGCGGACTGGCCGACAACCTGCTGCGGGAAACAGCAGCCTTCGCAACGACTTACGACAAGAAGGACGGCTATTTGCTGAGCGCCCGCGGCAATCCTTACGGCAACGTCGTCAGGGACGGTGATAAAGTCATCATGCATTCCGCTACCGGCAACGATTTCCAGGTGCCGTTACTGAGGCAGTTGACGCTGGACGATGCGTTCAGAAATTCGAACGCGCTGGTGGCGATGGCGAGCGTCAAGAAACACGCCGAAAGCCTCGAGTGTTACGCCTGCCATGCGTCCTGGGTGCCGCAGTGTTACGGCTGCCACGTCGACGTCGACTACGGCAATGACAAGGACGGCAAACCCAAGCACGACACCGACTGGATCGCCTCCGGCAGCGCGCGTAATCCCGACGGCTCGACTGCCGAATCGCCGCTCGGCACCAAGGGTATTCAAAGCCCGGGTAAGGTGAGCGAAACCCGTTCATACCTGCGCTGGGAGGAACCGGTGCTCGGCATCAACGGTGAAGGCCGCGTAACCCCGCTGATGCCCGGCTGCCAGGTCATCTGGACCGTGCGCGCACGCGACGGCCGCACCGTGGCCCTCAACCAGATTGCGCTAGCCCACGACGAACAAAAGGAACTGGGCCAGGAACGCACCCCGCTGGGTCTCGACATGGCGCCGGTACAGCCGCACTCGGCGCAGCGCAAGGCGCGCACCTGCGAGAGCTGCCACAATAATCCGAAGGCCCAGGGCTACGGTATTTCGGGCGGTGTCTACCAGTTGCGCTATCCTGAAAACGTCGTCGAAGATCTGATCGATCAGAAGACCGGCAAGGTCATTCCGAGAAACTTCCAGATCCAGATTCCGAAGATCGAAGCGCTCGATTTCGACCTGTCAACAATCATCAAGGGCGGCCAACAAGTGCAAACAGTCGGCAGTCACTGGCCGCTATCCAGAGCTCTGCCGAAAGATGTGCGCGATGCCATGGATCGAACCGGCCTGTGCATGGGTTGTCACCGTGAAATGACCAACGCCGAACTCTGGTCCAAGGTGTCAGAGCCTGGCAGACTCACCGACGCCCAGCACATCGAGTTGATGAACAAGATGTTGCAGGCCTACAGCAAAGAGTAAGCATGGCATACATCAGACCCAGAAGCCGGGTCGGGCAGCTGGCAGCAGGGATGCTGACGCTCTGCCTGTACATCGGCGGCGGCGCAGGCGCGAGCGAAAACGACGAATCCAGCGAGGCGATGAAGTCGTTTCTGCAGGCGCCGTCGCAATCGGCTGCGCACGGACGGCAGAGCGACCCCCACGCAGACCTGGGCCCGCAGAAAATGGTGCAGGTGGCCCTGCAGCACCTCGACGAATCCCGCGCGCAGCTGGCGCTGGACACGCTCAATGCCGCGATCGCCAAATATCCCGACAACGCCATGCTGTTGAGCGTGCGCGCAAGCGTGTTCCTGCAGGACGGGCGAACCAGCTTCGCTCTGGCCGACTTGAATCGCGCGCTCGCCATCGAACCGCATGATCCGGTTCTGTTGACCAATCGCGCGCAGGCGCTGCGCCAGTTCGGGCGCACGGACAATGCACGCCGCGACCTCGACCGCGCGCTGGAACTCGAGCCGGACTTCATCGCGGCCCTGTTCAACCGCGGCAGCCTGCTGTTCGAGGCCGAACAATACGCCGAAGCGCTCATCGATTTCGATCGCTGCATCCTGCTCGAACCCGAGGTGCCCGCGGCCTGGTTCAATCGCGCGTCGGCCTACGAAGCCATGGGTCAGCGAAAACGCGCGATCGGCGACCTGAAACACTTCCTCTCCCTGTCGCCGCAACCGAGCTGGGCGCAGATCGCCAGGGACCTGCTGAAGCAATGGGAAAGCGATCAGTCATGAAACCGATCGTCAAGTTGATCGCCGTGTTTTTGCTTGCGACAGTATCGCAAACCACCGGGGCAGTCGACAAAGCTGCGCAACAGGCCTTCGATCAGCTGTTGCTCGAATCCGGTCTGCGTCTCGAGACGCGGGATAATTATTCCGACATCCCGATCGAGGCTAACCCGGTGCTGCCTTACGAGCACGCGATGAAACATGCGTCGGGTGCACTGGAATTACGTTTCATCGTGCGCCCGCTAAGCCGGATCACGATTGACTACAATGACCCGCACAACGCGGCGCCCGAGCCAAACCACCTGTTCCCCCTGTTGTTTGAATCGATCACCAACCGCCTGTCGATCGGCAGCGATACCCCGAGCAGCACCTTTTCCCAATCCGAGGCGCAAAAAAGTTTTAACGCCAGCTGGGCCGCAGCCTCGGTGTTCGACGTGCGTCCGGAGTTTGCCGATGGCTATCAGAACGGACTGTTAATCGGCATGCATCGCAACGACATGGCCGACGCCTATACCGTATTCCTGTACAACAATCACGAACTGGCCAAACCGCTGATCAACGAAGTCATTTCAATCATGTCGTTTTCACCGGCGCCAGAATAATTTAATCCAACAGAAGGATCCCCTAAATTCCATTTGCTTGACTCCTGTCAAGCCGCTATGGTTTTTTGTCAATATTGTGTTTCGATAACGAACCTGAAACCGGCGCATGCAAAAGACTAGCGACATTATTTGGCAGGATACCCAGCACCAGGTGCTGTTCGAGCTTATCGAGCAAATCAAAATCGTTCCTTTCGATCCCGAAATTCTGCATCGGCTCAAGCTTTACGCGGAACATCATTTTATTCTCGAGGAAACCTACATGCGGCTACTCGATTACCCGCATGTAGTCGCCCATCTCGAGGCGCATGACCGCTTTCGTGAAGAACTCGAAGCGATGCTCGAAACCGACCCCACGATGCACGAGTCACTGCAGGTTTCGTTATCCGACTTTCTCCACGAGTGGCTCAAACTGCACGTGCTCGGCATCGACAAACAGCTCGAAGACTTTGTCCTGAAATCTGATCACAAGTGACCTTGCTTGCGCTCCCGCGCATGCCAGGTCATCCCGGCGAAAGCCTGCGCGGCTTTAGGCCCCGCGGGTTCCGGCCGGATCCAGTCCCAAACCTTGCGCGCAGCGCGCACCACACCCAATCTCCTGGAATCTAAATTAGATTTCACGAAATACCTCGATAACTTTATTCCCGCGCTTGCGAAAATTATTCGAAAAAGCCCCGCTAACCGAAACCACAGAGTCGTTGCAAGGGCCATGAAAAATCGGAGCCCGGTTGGCGTGAAAGATAGTTCTATCGACTAGCCTCGGCACCGGGTTTAAACTAAGCCAAAGCTGGAGGTAGACCATGAGCACAACCAGACTGAGCGGCCACTGTTACTGTGGCGCGATCAAATTCGAAATCAGCGGCGAGTCCGACTGGATCGGACACTGCCACTGCGAATCCTGTCGGCGCGCGAGCGGTTCGGTGATGACGACTTTTGCAGGCTTCAGGCCTGAACAGGTCGTATTTACCGGCGCCATGCCGAATCGCTACACCACAGCGGACGGCGTAAGCCGCAGCTTTTGCGGCCAGTGCGGCTCACCGGTTTCCTTCGAAATAGACAGTCGAGCGGACGAAATCCATCTGCACCTGGGATTGTTTGACGAGCTCGAACAAACGCTGCCGCGGAATCACAGCTTCATCGAGGAAAAGCCCAGCTGGCTACACGCGGATGAGCATTTGCCGAACGTCGACTGGAGTCCTGACGGCGAAGCCTAGCCCGTAAATTTCACCGGGCTCCGTTGCGAAGGCAGTTAGAAATACGAATTAGTCGCTGAGCAGGTAAGCACCACGCGACTCGAGAATTTCACTACCGACAATCTTGGCGATGTTGGCGTTGCGCCAGACATACTTCGTGGTCGCACGCGAAATCACGCGTCCCGAGGTCCCGGCAAGCAGCGGGATGCGCTCGACAAAGGCGTCATCACCATCGAGCCGAATCAGGTCGGCAACGCGATCGCCCTTGTGAACCTCGTCACCCAGCTCGACACAGTAGGCCAGCAGGCCCGCCTGTGGCGCGCGCAGTACTTCGGTGGCGCGTAAATCGGTCGGCGCCGGTGGCGCGCCTTTTTTACCGATCGCCTTGCCACTAATCAGGCCCTGCGCCTGGAAATAATCATACAGGTTTTCCGCATCTTGACGATTCAGGGCATCGAAGGTATCGAACTGGCCGCGAAATTCGAGCGTGCACGAGACTACCGGTAACGGCAGCGGTTTGTCGGGACACTCGCGCGCGAGTTGCAGCCAGATGGCCGGCCAGACTTCATCGAAAGACCCACCGCCGCTGTCTTCGGCCAGTAAGGTGGCCGCGGCGCCGATCCAGCCCGCCAGCTGCTGCATGTTGTCCTGCAGCTGCGGAATCGTGAAGATATGGACCAGCGCATCATCGTCACAGTGCACATCGAACACATAGTCCGCGTCGCAGGCCTCGCGCATGACACACTGGCGCCATTGCTCGAGTGCGGTTACCCGGGGCAATTGCTCTGCCCAGTCGCGCAGCGCCGCGCGCACCAGGCCGATATTTTCGGCGGCATCGGCACCCAGCCTGGCGACGAGTTCCGCGCCGATGGCATCGTATAATACCGGCCAGCCGCGATTATGATTGACCCCGGTACTGCGATTGTAACGTCCCTGGTGCTGGCCAAACTCGATATCGCCCATGCCGAGCGGATTGACCATCGGGAATAATACGAATTGCGCCTCGAGTTCGCCCGCGGCATCGGCGGCGCGCAGTAATTGCAATAAATGATGCAGGATCAGAATCCCCGGTTGCTCGTCGGCGTGCAGCGCCGCCTGCAGGTATACCTTGTTCGCGGCCGCGTCGGGTCCGATTCGAAAATAATTCAGCTCGGTACTGCGGCCCGGCGTGTCACCGACCAGGGTCTTGCTGATTCTTTCGAAACTCATGTGACGATCGCGCCGCCGTCGACATCGATAATCGTGCCGGTAACGAATTCGTTGGCCAAAAGGAAAATCGCGGCACCGGCGCACTCCGCGGCGGTGCCGGCGCGCGGGATCAAATGACCTGCGGTTCCCTTGTCATAGTAGGCCTGGCGCTCGTCACCCTCGAGCGGCGACATCGGGGTATCGATCAGGCCCGGGCAGACACCATTGATTCGCACCGGATTGATTTCGTTTGCGACCAGGTGAATAAAAGCCTCGACCGAACCGCCGACGCTGCCGATCGCGATCGTGCCCGGGCGAAACTTGCGCGCGGGATAACCGCTGAACAATACGACCGCACCGTCCGTCGACATTTGCGGCACCCCTAGCCGCACGCTGTTGACATAACCCCAGAGCTTGGCGAACGAATTCTGGTAACCATCGAGATCCATTTCCAGGAATGGCCCGATGGCGCGTGCTCCGCCGGTGGCCGCGTTAACGAGGTAATCGAAGCCATGGTTTTTTTCGAACAGCTCGCTTAGGGAGGCACGATCGAGCACGTCCACCTGTACGCATTCGACGCCGTCGATTTCACACTCGCTCCGGCTGCCGGCGATGACTTCCGCGCCACCGTCACGCAGCATCTCGGTTGTCGCCAGCCCGATACCGGAAGTACCGCCCAGCACGATTGCTTTCCTACCTTCAAAGTTAGTCACTACGATCTCCCAAAAAAATGTCATCCCCGCGTAAGCGGGGATCTCGTATCAACGCCATGTTATAAGATTCCCGCTTACGCGGGAATGACTCTCGCGATTCAGATAATCCCCGATTCGAGACTGGCCGCCATTAACATGCCCAGCTCTTCGCACTGGTCTTCGAACTGGGAGCGGTACTCGCCGTGCAGTATCATCGGCTCCTGCACCGCTTTCCATTTCAGCCCGGCGGTGATTTTGCCGATCGCGATCCTGGTACCGGTACCGTCGAGGCCGGCGCGAATATAGGCGGCATACGGCATCGCTTCGGTCTGTTCCAGGCAGGGGTAATAGATACGGTCGAAAAAATCCTTCAACGCACCGCTCATGTAACCGAAATTCTCGGTCGTGCCGAGGATGATAGCATCGGCCCAGAGCACATCAGCGGGACCGGCCTGCAAAGGCGGAATATGTTTTACCTCTACCCCTGCAATATCTTCGTGGCGGGCACCACGCAACGAGGCATCAACCAGTTTTTGGGTATTGGCCGAGGGATTGTGGGCCACGATGAGCAAGTGTTTGCTGTCCGGCATGCAGCGATCATAAAGGCTTAAAGCATTCATGAATAGTGTAATTGCCGGTATCGATTTCGTTTTAGTTTCAAATCAAAACGAAAATAAATTTGCGAATCGAACATAAAAACGAACCAAACGAAAATAATTAATTGACAATATGAACACTGGATTGTAGATTCGCAGGTCCTGAGATGTAACTAATAACCAAAATACCAAGGAGGAATCCCTCATGCTTAAGCAAATTGCGCTGGCCGCCACGGTTGCCGCGCTTTCCACACAAACAGTCTACGCCGGGTCAGCCGAAGCCAAAAAATGGGTTAACGATGAATTCCAGCCTTCGGCCTTATCCAAATCGGATCAGATGAAGGAAATGGAATGGTTTATTAACGCCGCCAAACCGTTTAAAGGGATGGAAATCAACGTATTGTCAGAAACGATTCCAACCCATGAATACGAATCCAAGACACTGACAAAGGCTTTCGAAGAAATTACTGGAATCAAGGTCAATCACCAGTTACTCGGTGAAGGCGAAGTGGTGCAGGCGGTTCAGACCCAGATGCAAACCAACCGCAATCTCTACGACGCCTATATCAACGATTCGGATTTGATCGGCACCCATTCGCGTCTGCAACTGGCGGTCAATCTGTCGGACTGGATGGCGGGTGAAGGCAAGGATGTCACCAATCCAATGCTTGATGTCGATGACTTCGTCGGCAAATCCTTCACTACCGGCCCCGACGGCAAGTTGTATCAATTGCCCGATCAACAGTTCGCAAACCTGTACTGGTTCCGCAAGGACTGGTTTGACCGTGCCGATTTACAAAAGAAGTTCAAGAGCAGGTATGGTTACGACCTCGGTGTGCCGGTTAACTGGTCAGCCTATGAAGATATCGCCGAGTTCTTTTCGGTACACGTCAAGGAAATCGACGGTGTCAGGGTTTACGGTCATATGGACTATGGTAAGCGTGCCCCCGACCTCGGCTGGCGCATGACCGATGCCTGGTTATCGATGGCGGGCGCGGGTAGCCAGGGTCTTCCAAACGGGGTACCGGTCGACGAATGGGGTATCCGCATGGAATCCGGCAGCTGTAACCCGGTCGGCGCCTCGGTATCTCGCGGCGGCGCCGCCAACGGCCCAGCCGCGGTTTACGCGATTCGCAAGTGGGATGAGTGGCTGCGTAAGTATGCACCTCCGGGTGCTGCAAGTTACGACTTTTACCAGTCATTACCCGCACTCTCGCAAGGTAATGTTGCCCAGCAAATCTTTTGGTACACCGCGTTTACCGCCTCCATGGTGGGACCCAAAAGTTCAGGCAACAATACCGTCGATGACGCCGGCAAGCCGCTCTGGCGGATGGCGCCTTCACCCCATGGGCCTTACTGGACCAAAGGGCAAAAGCTCGGTTACCAGGATGCCGGTTCGTGGACGCTGTTCAAGTCAACCCCGGTCGATCGCCGTAAAGCCGCCTGGCTCTATGCGCAATTCGTGGTTTCCAAGACCGTCGATGTCAAGAAGAGCCATGTCGGCCTGACGTTTATCCGTGACAGTACCATTAATCACCAGTCTTTCACCGATCGTGCGCCCAACCTGGGCGGCCTGGTGGAGTTTTACCGCTCACCCGATCGCGTCCTGTGGTCGCCCACCGGGATCAACGTGCCCGATTATCCCAAACTGGCACAAATCTGGTGGCAGCAAATCGGCGACGTCAACTCTGGCGCCTTCACACCGCAGCAGGCGATGGATCGTCTCGCTACGGAAATGGACCTGGTCATGTCCCGCATGCAAGCCGCGGACGAGAAAGCCGGTACCTATGGTGGCTGTGGCCCGCGTCTGAACGACGAATCAGATCCTGCGGTCTGGTTGAAAAAGGAGGGTTCTCCGAAAGCCAAGGTTAACGAAAAGCCCAAAGGTCAAACCGTCAATTACGACGAGTTAGTCAAACGCTGGATGAACTAACGGTCAGCTACTGACCGGTAAAAGAGGTTTGCCGCCGGGGCTTTGAATAAACAAAGCCCCGGTGTGGCAAGCCGCTGTAACCGTTTAGTAATTTACCCGATGAGCATTGATATCAGCACAAGACAGCACTTGATCCTGGATTATGTCCGTGAGCACGGATCGGTACAGGTTGACCAGTTATCGAGCCATTTGCAGGTTACCCCGCAGACCATTCGCCGCGATTTGAACCAGCTCTACGAGAAACAACTGGTACAAAGAGTACATGGCGGCGCGGTGGTTAAGGATAATATTGAAAACCTGGGTTACGGCGCGCGCAAGATTCTAATGGCCGAAGAAAAATCCGGGATAGCACGACGCACGGCCGAGTTATTACCCGACAATTCATCATTATTTATCAATATCGGCACCACCACCGAACGGGTTGCCGAGTATCTTTTAGATCGTAGCGGCATGTTGGTAATCACCAATAACATCAACGTCGCCAGTATGCTGTGGCCTGCTCCCGGGCTCGAAGTCATGATTGCGGGCGGTGCGATCCGTCGCTCCGATGGCGGTATTGTCGGTTCCAGCGCCGAAGAATTTATCGATAACTTCAAGGTTGACTGTGCGGTTATCGGCTGTTCCGCCATCGATAGCGACGGCGTTTTTTTTGACTATGATCTCAGGGAGGTGCGCGTCGCACAGGCGATTATCGAACACGCACGCTCCGTAATTCTGGTCACCGACTCGATGAAATTCGAACGCCGGGCGCCGATCCGGATTGGCGATTTATCCGATATCGAAACCCTGGTCACCGACGAAGGTATTCCCGAGGACGCCATCCGGCTGTGCCGCGAACACGGCGTCAGGCTCGAAATCGTCGCGCACCAGAGCCCCTCTGGGCGGACGCTCAGAGAGGTTTGAATGGCAATTGAATTACGCAATGTTTCGCTGCGGGTTGGTGCCGAAACCCACATCTATGAAACTGATTTATCGCTGCAGCCGGGGCAGTTCAATATTCTGCTTGGCACCACTTTAAGCGGCAAGACCTCGTTGATGCGGCTCATGGCAGGGCTGGAAAAACCTACCAGCGGAGAACTCTGGATCAACGACCAAAATGTCACCGGGATACCAGTACAAAAGCGCAGCGTCGCCATGGTCTACCAGGCTTTCATCAATTACCCCAGTTTCAGTGTTTACGACAACATCGCTTCGCCGCTAAAAGTTGCTGGCTTGCCGCGCAAGGAAATCGAGACCAGGGTAGGCAAGTTTGCCGAGCTGCTGAAACTGACACCAATGCTGAACCGCCTGCCCAACGAACTATCCGGCGGACAACAACAACGCACCGCGCTCGCGCGCGCGCTGGTGAAAGGTGCCGAACTGGTTTTGCTCGACGAACCGCTCGCCAACCTCGATTACAAGTTGCGTGAAGAATTACGCGATGAGTTACCCAAAATGTTTGGCGACACCGGTGCTACCGTGGTTTATGCGACCAGCGAACCACTCGAGGCGCTGATGCTCGGCGGTTATACCGCAACCCTGAACGAAGGCCGCGTGATACAGTTTGGCAAGACTTCGACCATTTATAGACAGCCCGAAAACCTCGAAAGCGCACAGGTTTTCTCGGATCCGCCGGTCAATATTGCCGCGATTGAAAAACGGGGTGATAGCGCGTTTTTGAGTGATAAAGTCAGCTGGAAAGTACCGGCAAAACTCGCCGCCCTGCCTGACGGCAATTACAAGATTGGCTTGCGACCCCATCATTTATCGCCCGACGGCGAAGGGGTTGAAGTGGATGGCGAAGTTCAAATTTCCGAAATAAGCGGTTCCGAAAGTATTGTTCGCGTGCTTGTCGAGGGCAATAACTGGGTCAGTGAGTCACACGGCATCCACGGTTACGAATTTGGTAAAACGGTCAGCTTTTTCTTCGATTCGAATCGCTGTTTTTACTTTGACGCGAACGAAAATCTAATCGACACGCGAGTTTAATATGTCTCGAATCGAATTTAAAAATGTGCGCCATGCCTACCCGCCAGCAAAGGGTCAGGAACTGGTTTACGCGCTCAAAGAAGTCAGCCAGGTCTGGGAAGATGGCGGCGCTTACGCCCTGCTCGGACCGTCGGGATGCGGTAAAACCACCTTGTTGAACATTATTTCGGGATTACTGACGCCGTCCGAAGGTTCGATCCTGTTTGACGACCAGGATGTCACGCAATTGCCGACGGCCGATCGGCATATCGCACAGGTATTTCAGTTTCCCGTGGTCTACGACACGATGACCGTGTTCGACAACCTCGCATTCCCGCTGCGTAACCGGGGCATTGCGGAAGCCAGGGTCGCGGAACGGGTCACCGAGATCGCCGAAATGCTGGATTTGTCGGATCGCTTGATGCAACGCGCCTCTGGTTTAACGTCAGACGGCAAGCAAAAAATATCATTGGGCCGTGGCCTGGTGCGCGAGGATGTCAACGCGATCCTGTTCGATGAGCCCCTGACCGTAATCGATCCTCATTTGAAGTGGCAGTTACGCTCGAAGCTGAAGCAGTTACACCGCCAGATCGGCGTCACCATGATCTACGTTACTCACGACCAGGTTGAGGCGCTGACCTTCGCCGACAAGGTTGTCGTCATGCATGACGGTGGCGTGGTCCAGGTCGGCTCCCCCGTAGACCTGTTTAACAAACCCAAACATACCTTTGTAGGATATTTCATCGGCTCTCCCGGAATGAATGTATTGCCATGCAAACTCGACAAGGGACAACCGGTTTTTGCGAATAACCTGCTCTCCTCGGGTTATCCGGCCGATACCGATTTGAGCGGCAAGCTTGAAATCGGTATTCGGCCGGAGTTTGTTCGCTTCGCCGAAGACGGGATTCCGGTCGAGATCGAAAAGGTCGAAGATCTCGGACGTTACCAGGTAGTGACCGTCAAACACGAGGCCGCGCTGATCAAAATGGTGGTGTCCGAAGATCAGGTCATACCATCCGAAAGCCCGCAAATTCAGTTCGACCCGGATAACCTGCGTATTTACCGCGATGACTGGGCGGTGGAGGCAAACGATGCGTAAAACAACGAATCAAAAGGCCTGGTGGCTGGTTGTCCCGGTGCTGTTGCTGGTCGCCTTCAACGCATTTATCCCGTTAATGACCGTGGTCAATTACTCGCTACAGGAGACCTTCGGCAACAACGTGTTCTTCTGGGAAGGCGTCACCTGGTTCGAGAAAGTATTACACTCCGATCGATTTCACGCCTCGCTGCTGCGCCAACTGCTGTTTACCGGCATGATTCTCGCCATCGAAATACCACTCGGAATTGCGGTGGCATTGTCGATGCCACGCAAGGGACCCTGGGTCTCGGTGTGCCTGGTGCTGATGGCTTTGCCGTTATTAATCCCGTGGAACGTGGTCGGTGCGATGTGGAATATTTTCGCGCTGCCCGACATCGGTCTGCTCGGCTACAGCTTGAACTCGATGGGTTTTGATTACAATTTCACCCAGCAACCCGTGTCGGCGTGGATGACGACCGTGTTGATGGATGTCTGGCACTGGACCTCGCTGGTGGTATTGTTGTGTTACGCCGGCGTGTGTTCGATTCCTGACGCCTACTACCAGGCAGCGCGCATCGATGGCGCCAGTGGCTGGGCCGTGTTTCGTTATATCCAGTTGCCGAAAATGAAACGCGTGCTGACGATCGCGATCCTGTTGCGCTTCATGGACAGTTTCATGATCTACACCGAACCTTTCGTTTTAACCGGAGGCGGTCCCGGCAATACCACTACCTTTCTATCCATCGACCTGGTCAAGATCGCGCTGGGACAATTTGACCTCGGGCCTGCGGCGGCGATGTCATTGATTTACTTCCTGGTAGTGCTGCTGATTTGCTGGCTGTTTTATACCGTCATGATGCGTAACGAGGAGCAATAGCGATGAACAGAAAATGGATCGTGCCAACGCTTTATATCCTGTTCCTGATGTTGCCAATCTACGGATTGCTGTCGATGTCGTTCAAAACCACCAACGAAATCCTGGGCGGGTTTTCGTTTTTCCCACAACAGTTCACGCTCGAAAACTACATTAAGATTTTCACCGATCCAACCTGGTATAACGGTTACATCAATTCACTGATCTACGTGGTCATCAATACCTTCATCTCGGTTGGGGTGGCCTTACCCGCGGCCTACGCGTTTTCACGCTATCGTTTTCTCGGCGACAAACACCTGTTTTTCTGGTTATTAACCAATCGTATGGCGCCACCGGCCGTGTTTGCGCTGCCTTTCTTCCAGCTTTACTCGGCGATCGAGTTATTTGATACCCACCTTGCCGTCGCGCTGGCGCATTGTTTGTTTAATATTCCACTCGCGGTCTGGATTCTCGAAGGCTTCATGTCCGGAATTCCGAAAGAACTCGATGAAACCGCTTATCTCGATGGTTACTCTTTCTCGCGATTTTTTGTGCGTATTTTCATCCCCACGATTGCCGCCGGAATCGGGGTCACGATGTTTTTCTGCTTCATGTACTCGTGGGTGGAACTGTTGCTGGCGAAGACCCTGACCTCGGTTAACGCCAAACCCATCGCCGCGACCATGACACGCACCGCAAGCACTTCCGGTTACGAACTCGGCCTGTTGGCCGCTGCCGGTTCGCTCACCATCATCCCCGGCGCCTTCGTCATTTATTTCGTGCGCAATTACATCGCCAAGGGCTTTGCCCTGGGACGGGTTTAGGCCTATGGAGGTCTCGTGTTAGATTTATCCTGGATGGCCTGGACCTGGCCGAGCATCGCGTTTTTTGTCGCCGTCGTAGCTTCCATTGTCGCCATGGGTGTCTGGGAAAAGTTCAGCCCTGGCGGAAATCCGCGTCGCGGCGTTTTTGGAATCGACACGACCCGGGGCGACCGGTTATTCATCTCATGGTTGGGCACGGGATTCATCCAGATGGGATGGCTTGCCTTTTTTGGGACACCGTTATGGGGTGGGCTGGCACTATCCATCGGCTGGGTTGTATTCGTATTCAATAAAGCCTGAGGTGATTCCACCCTGCGCCGTAACACGAAAAAATTAAATGGATCTTCGAAACACCAATATAAAGCGCCTCGGAAACGAAGAATTTGATGTACTGATCGTTGGCGGCGGCATTAATGGCGCGGTTTCGGCGGCCGCCCTGGCGGCCAGGGGCCTGCGGGTCGCATTGATCGATGCCCGCGACTTTGCCGGATTCACCAGTCAGCACTCCTCCAATCTGGTCTGGGGCGGGATCAAGTTCTTGGAGGGATACGAGTTCGGGCTGGTCGCTGGGCTGGGATACGAGTTCGGGCTGGTCGCAGGGCTGTGCAAATCCCGCAACGAGTTACTCGACAGTTTCCCTTCCACGGTCAAGGAAATTCGATTTCTACTGACCATTAACCGCCAGTTTCGTTTTCATCCACTGGTAATTCTCGCCAGCACCTGGCTTTACTGGTTGCTCGGACGCGGTAAAACCCGCACCCCGAATCTGCTCTCGCTGAAACAGATCAAGCAGCTTGAACCGCTGGTGAACACTTACGTCAGCACGGCCGGCATCGAATATTCCGATGCATTCCTGCACGATAACGACGCCCGCTTCGTATTCAACTTCGTGCGCAGCGCGATGGACAAGGGCTGTGTCGCCGCAAACTATGTCGCCTCGCAGGGCGCGGAGCAGGATTCAGACGGGTGCTGGATTACACGGGCCGAAGACCAGACCAGCGGCCGTCAGTTCAGCATCCGCGCCAGGGTGTTGATCAATGCCTCGGGCCCGTTTGTCGACCGACATAACGAACTTACCGGCATCAGCACCGAGCATCACCATCTGTTGTCGAAGGGCATTCACCTGCTGGTGCCGCAGATATCGCAGAGTCATCGAGTGCTGGCTTTTTTCGCCGACGACGAACGCCTGTTCTTCGCCATTCCGATGGCCAACCGGACCTGCATCGGCACCACCGATACCCGCGTCGAAGACCCGCTCGTCAGCGTAACCGATGAAGATCGGGAATTCGTGCTGAGCAACATCAATGCGCGCCTGGACCTGTCGCCGCCGCTAACTCGCAAGGATATTATTGCCGAGCGCTGCGGGGTACGCCCACTGGCCGTAGGCAAGTCGGTCGATTCCACCGACGTCCTGCAATTGTCACGCAAGCATGTGATCGAAATGGATTCCGAAAAAAGCCACGTCAGCATCTTCGGCGGCAAACTAACCGACTGCATCAATGTCGGCGATGAAATCGTTGATTGCGTAGCCCGGCTGGGATTAGAGGTCTCCTCTCCAGTGGGCAAATGGTATGGTGAGCCGGATCGCCGGCAACGCGCGGCTTACTTCGAGCGCGCGCAAGGGCTCGGGCTTGACGAGTTAGCGGCCCAGGATACCGGCGAAGTCCTGAGCGAACGCCTGTGGCGGCGCTACGGCGCTAACGCAAATACGATGCTCGATGCGATCGAGGAAAATCCCGCACTGTGCGAGCCACTGATCGACAATACCGGAATTCGCCGCTGTGAAATCGACTATCTCGCCAAACATGAAATGATTGTTAAACTGGAAGACTATCTCCGACGGCGTTCCAAGGTAGAACTACTGGTGTCGCGCCCGGTGCTGCGCCAGTCGGCCGGATTGTTCGAAGCCTGCGAAAAACTGTTTGGCGACGACGGTAAAAAACGCTTCGATGAGTATTTCGATTTAGCCGGGAAATCTGACTCAGAGTAAAAACTCCAGGCGTTTATACTCTGATTAATTTTACCCTCGAACGACCAGAGGATCTGTTATGAGCCAGTACATTCTCAGCATCGACCAGGGCACCACCAGCTCGCGCGCCATGCTGTTCGATGAAAATGGTCACGCCGCGTTCACCGCGCAACGGGAGTTTACCCAGCATTTTCCCAAAGACGGCTGGGTCGAACACAACGCCGAGGAAATCTGGGTCACGACCCTGGCCGTGGTGCGCGAAGCCCTGGAAAAGGCAAGGGCCGAGGGTCGCGATATCGCCGCGATCGGCATCACCAACCAGCGCGAAACCACCGTGGTCTGGGACCGCGCCAGCGGCGAACCGATTTATCACGCCATCGTCTGGCAGGACCGCCGCACCGCCGAGTACTGCGAATCCCTGCGTGCCCGGGGCCTCGAATCGATGGTCACCAGCAAGACCGGTCTTCTGCTCGACCCCTATTTTTCCGGCACCAAGGTCAACTGGATTCTCGACAACGTCAGCGGCGCCCGCGCGCGGGCCGAAAAAGGCGAACTCGCCTTCGGCACCATCGACTGTTTCCTGATCTGGCGCCTGACCGGTGGCAAGCTGCATGCCACCGACGCGACCAACGCATCGCGCACGCTGATGTTCAACATCCATGAACAGCAATGGGATAGCGAACTGCTCGAGATGCTGGATATACCCGATTCGCTACTACCCGAGGTACGCGACTGTGCTGACGACTACGGCCGCACCAGCAAAGGCCTGCTGGATGTCGAGATACCGATTGCCGGCGTCGCCGGGGACCAGCAGGCGGCATTGATCGGCCAGGCCTGTTTCGAACCCGGCATGATCAAGAGCACCTACGGCACCGGCTGTTTCATGATTTTGAATACGGGCGAACAGGCATTAACCTCGGGCAGCAGGTTGCTGACCACGGTCGCTTACCGCCTGAATGGCAAAACGACTTACGCGCTGGAAGG
>CAMYML010000045.1 GCA_947259305.1 uncultured Gammaproteobacteria bacterium
ATGATCGCAATTTTCGCGCCCGCGTCCTGGAATGCCTTGAAGATAGTCGGCGTGCGCAACAGCTCGGGTTCGTTCATCATGACTTCGCGGTCGTTCGCCTTGTCGTAATAGAAATTTCCGCAGATACCGTGCACCACCGGTGGCACGCCGGTGACGATCGAAATATTGTTCGGGTTGGTGAAGCTCGGCACCACGCAGTTGGCGCGCAGGTCGCTGCCCTGGCTGGAGATCACCTTTTGCATCCACGGCATCACCCCGGCCGCAACCGCCTGCTCGATGTAATCCGGCTCCGAGCCGTCGATGCAAACCACCACGACCGGCTTGCCGGGCCATTGATAGTCGCGTCCATTGACGCGAACGCTAGTTTTTTGCGGGTTCATATCCAGTCCGTAATGTTTGCATCGGGAGGCTCAATATACAGTTTACTGACTTAAGGTTAAATCGATATTACATATGACATCTATCGATCTGGCCTATAGATAAAGCGGATACTAGCTCGCATCTTTCTGGCTCGCGCTAACCATCTCGAGAAACGCGCCGTTGACGCGCAGGCTGCGCATTTCCTGCAGGCAGACGACAAATTCGGCATGCGCCAGTTCGGCGTTACTGACCGGTAACGCGCGCAGTCTGGAGTCGGCGACTAATTCATTCTCGGCCACGATACCAACCCCGAAACCGGCCGCGACCGCTTCGCGCACGCCTTCGCGTCCGCTGATCTCCATGACATTCGCTAACAGGTGCCCGGCGTGCGCAACCGCTTCCTCGAATATCGAGCGTGTGCGCGAGCCCTTTTCGCGCAGCACGATGCGCTGCGTGACCAGCTCCTCGATCGTCACCGAGCGACGCTCGGCCCAGTCGTGCTCCTGGTTGACGAACACCACCAGCCTGCCGGGCGGCAGCGGGATCGAGTAGAGGCGTTCGTCTTCCTGCGGAACGTTGGGCATGAAAGCCAGGTCACAGCTGCGTGATACGATCCAGGCCATCAGCTGCTCGGAGTTACCGTACTGGATCGAAATCTGGATGCCCGGGTAAAGCCGCTGGAACTGGGCCAGTAGCGGGGTGACGATATAGGGCGAATCGGCGCCGACGCGCAGTAGTCCGGAGGTCAGCGCTCGCGCCGATTGCAGTAAGTGTTCGACTTCTTCTTCATGCCGAAACAGCAGGCGCGTAATACTGAAAGCGGATTTTCCGATATCGGTCAGCTCGACGTGACGGCCGTGGCGCACGAACAGCCTGGTGCCGTAACGTTCCTCGAGTTCCTTGACCTGGCCGGAAAGCGTCGGCTGGGTGATATGCAGCATCTCCGCGGCGCGGGTGAAACTGCCGTGGGTGGCGACCGCGTGAAAAGAGCGTAAATGGGCATGAGATATTGGCATAATCTATCTGAAGCATCAGTTATATCGATTTGATGAATAGTATTGATCGGCGGTATAAATGGCAACCAGGCATAAACTCACAAGGGCTAATTCAATGACCGAATCCACCAAAGACGCCGCCAGTTCACCCAGCGGCGATCCCTGGCTGCTGACCCCGGGTCCGCTGACCACGTCGCTCAGCGTCAAACAGGCGATGCTGCATGACTATGGTTCGCGCGACGCGACCTTCATCGATTTGAACGCGCGCATCCTCGAGCGCCTGGTCGCAATCGTGCACGGCGAGGGCAGCTATGTCAGCGTGCCCCTGCAGGGCAGCGGCACCTTCGTCGTCGAAGCCATGATCGGTAACTTCGTGCCGGCCGACGGCAAGCTGCTGATTCTGGTCAACGGCGCCTACGGACAGCGAATCGCTAAAATCTGCGACTATTACAAACGCGAATACCTGGTGCAGGAATCGGCCGAAGACGTGCCGGTGAATATCGTCGAGCTCGACGCGACCCTAGATAACGATACCAGTATCACCCATGTCGCGGTCGTGCACTGCGAAACCACGTCGGGCATCCTGAACCCGCTGCACGAGGTCGCCGAGGTTGTCGCACGCCACCGGCGCAGCCTGCTGATCGACTCGATGAGCGCCTTCGGCGCGCTGCCGCTCGACGCGCGCGAAATCGAGTTCGACGCGGTCGTCGCCTCGAGCAACAAGTGCCTCGAGGGGGCGCCCGGCATGGGCTTTTGCGTCGCGCGAGAATCGGCGCTGGCGCAGACCGAGGGCAATTCGCCGTCGCTGGTGCTCGATCTATACGATCAGTGGCGCGCGCTGCAGAAGAATCGTCAGTGGCGTTTCACCCCGCCGACGCATGTGTTACTCGCCTTCGATCAGGCGCTGACCGAGTACGAGGCCGAGGGTGGCATCGTCGGGCGTGGCGGCCGCTATCGCGAAAACTGCGATCTACTGATCGCTGGCATGCGCGCCATGGGTTTCAAAACCCTGCTGCCGGACGAGCTGCAGGCGCCGATCATCATCACCTTCCATATGCCGACCAATCCGGAGTTCGATTTCAATGCGTTTTACGACGGCCTCAAGGACCAGGGCTATGTCATCTACCCGGGCAAGCTGACGGTCGCGGACAGTTTTCGCATGGGCTGCATCGGTCGCCTCGGCAGCGAGCAGATCCAGGGCGCGCTCGATGCGGTCGCGGGCTTGTTGACCCGGTTTGGAATCGACCGAATCGAAGCGTAATTCAACCAGGGCGCTGAGCTTAACAAAATCGATTTGAGTTCAAATCGAACTTTCGCAAAGCGGCTGCAGGCTTTATTATCGGCACTGTCCTTCCGGGATTGGCCCGGGTTGTTTTTTTGAGGATTTGAATCCATGTCAGTCGAAATTCCTGAACGCGCCAGTGCCGTTATCATCGGCGGCGGCGTCATCGGTTCCAGCGTCGCTTACCACCTCGCCAAACTCGGCTGGAACGACGTGGTACTGCTCGAGCGCAACCAGTTCAGTTGCGGCACCACCTGGCATGCGGCCGGGCTGGTCGGCACCATGCGCGCCAATGAATCGCAGGCGCGTTTGTGCGAATACTCGATGGCCGTGTTGGCCGAGCTCGAGGCCGAAACCGGGCAGTCGACCGGCTTCAAACAGGTCGGTTCGCTGTCGATTGCGCATAGCGAGGCGCGCTTCGAAGAATTGAAACGGGTCGCGGCGATGAATAACGCCTTCGGCGTGACCCAGGTGGATATCATCACCGCCGAGGAAACGAAGGCGATTTACCCCTATCTCGAAACCGGCGACCTGCTCGGCGCCAGCTGGGTGGCGCAGGACGGTACCGCGAGCCCGGTCGACATCACCCAGGCTTTCGTCAAGGGCGCGCGCGGTCGCGGCGCGCTCTGCCTCGAAGGGGTGCGCGTCACCGGTATCAGCAAAGCCGATGGCCGGGTTACCGGGGTGATTACCGACCAGGGCGAAATCCGGGCTGACTACGTGGTCAACTGCGGCGGCCTGTGGGGACGCGAAATCGGGCGCATGGCCGGCGTCAACGTGCCGCTGCATGCCTGCGAACACTACTACGCGCATACCGAAAAGCTCGACGACCTGCCGAGTAACCTGCCGGTGATGCGCGATCACGATAACTGCGCTTATTACCGCGAGGATGCCGGCAGTTTACTGATCGGCGCGTTCGAACCGAACGCGGTTCCCTGGGGGCAGAACGGGGTACCGCTCGACTTTGCCTTCGAGGAACTCGAGGGGCATCTCGACGAGCAATTCATGCCGGTGCTCGAACAGGCGATGTACCGCGTGCCGATGCTGCAGGAATGCGGCTGGCGCAGTTTCTTTTGCGGGCCGGAGAGTTTTACCCCCGATGACCAGTTTCACCTGGGCGAGGCGCCCGAGCTGAAGAACTTTTACGTCGCTTGCGGGCTCAACTCGGTCGGCATCCAGACTTCGGGCGGTCTCGGTCGTGCGCTCGCCGACTGGATGCATCACGGCTACGCGCCGATGGATTTGTGGGGTAACGATATCCGCCGCATGTTTCCGTTTCAGTCGACTCAACGCTATATCGAAAGCCGCGTCACCGAAACCCTGGGACTGCTGTACGAAAATCACTATCCCTACAAGCAGATGGAGACCGCACGCAACCTGCGTCATTCACCGCTGCACGAACGCCTGCTCGAGCGCAACGCCTGTTTCGGCGAGGCCGCCGGCTGGGAGCGCCCCAACTGGTTCGCGCCCGCGGGCGTCGAGCCGAAATACGAATACAGCTTCGGCAAGCAGAACTGGTTCGAGCATAGTGCCGCCGAGCACCGGGCCGCGCGCGAGAATGTCGTGTTGTTCGATCAGAGTTCGTTTTCCAAGTACCTGGTGCAGGGCCGCGATGCGGTCAACGTGCTGCAGCGCATTTCCAGCGCCAATATCGACGTCGAGCCCGGGCGCAAGGTTTATACCCAATGGCTCAACCAGAGCGGAGGCATCGAGGCCGATCTGACGGTCACGCGCATCGCCGAAGACGAATTCTGGGTCATCAGCGGTGCCGCGCAAACGATCAAGGACCTGCACTGGGTGAGATCGCATATCGCCGAGGATGAGTTCTGCTGTGTCAGCGATATCACCAACGCCTGGGCGATGCTCGGGGTCATGGGACCCGCCAGCCGGGCGCTGCTCGGCGACGCCGTCGACCACGACTTCAGCACCGGGAATTTCCCGTTCGGTGATTTCCATGCGGTCGAACTCGGTATGTCGCGCGCCTATGCCGGCCGGGTCTCCTATGTCGGTGAGCTCGGCTGGGAATTTTACGTTCCGGTAGACCAGGCGCGCCACGCCTTCGATTACCTGTGGGAAAAGGGTCAGGACCACGGCCTGAGTCTGGCCGGCATGCACGCGCTGAACTCCTGTCGCATGGAAAAGAAATTCGTGCACTACGGACACGACGTGGCCGATCACGACACCCCGCTCGAGTGCGGCATGGGTTTCGTCTGCAACTTCGACAAGGACATTCCGTTTATCGGCCGCGATGCGATCCTGAAACAAAAGGAAACCGGTGGGCACATGCACAAGCGACTGGTCCAGTTCCTGCTGCAGGATCCCGACGCGGTGCTCTATCACCACGAGCCGATTCTGCGCGACGGTCTCATCGTCGGCCACCTGACCTCGGGTGATTACGGCCATACGCTCGGTGGGGCGGTCGGGCTCGGTTATGTCGAGGTCGAGGAAGAAATCACCCGGGATTACCTCGAGTCGGGTAATTTCACGATCGATGTCGGTGGCTACCACGTAACGGCAGCAGCTTCCTTAAGCGCGATGTACGACCCCAAAGCCGAACGCATGCGTGGATAAATCGGCAATTAAAAGGATCGTTATCCTTTTATACAGGATGTCATCCCCTTATACAGGATGTCATCCCCGCGCAAGCGGGGATCTCGGGCCATGTGGAAAGCGCTTGTTGCAAGATCCCCGCTTGCGCGGGGATGACGTCCATAGCCAGGGGGCATTCGCTCGAAACTGTAAGTGAATCGGGGCAAGGGTTGCCTGGAAAAGTAAAAGGGGATGTTACTCTTTTTGTCCTGTGCGCATTCTTGGCCTGATTACTGTCAGGTGGGTAGAGTAAATGAACGAGCAAATCAAAATTGTCCGCACCGATCGGGAGCTGCAATGTCCGTACCTGGACAAGGTATTGCGCGCTAGCGGCTTCAACCTCGTGCTGTTGCCGGATGACGTCGATGCCGAGCGACTCGCGGACGAAACCCCCGATGCCGACCTGATCCTGATGTGCTACACGCCGATCACCGCCGCCATCATCGACAATACCGTGAAATTGAAGGCGATCGTCAAGTACGGGGTCGGTATTGATGCGATCGATATCGAAGCCGCCAAGCGCCGAAAAATTCCCGTGGTCAACATTCCCGAGTATGCCGAAGAAACGGTGGCCGAAGGCGCTTTTAGCCTGATGATCGCACTGGCGAAAAAGCTGATTCCGCTAAGCAGGGCCATGCAAGAGGAAGGCTGGGCCTGGCCCGAGGCGCGCTGGATCGGCAGCGATCTGGCTGAAAAAACCGTCGGGCTGGTGGGCACCGGGCGTATCGGTCGCAGCATGGCGCGCATGGCGGGCGCCGGGTTCAGGGCGCGTATTCTGGGTTTCGATCCGAATGTAAGCGCCGCCACCATGGCCGAGCACGGTATCGAAAAATTCGATGACCTGAACACGATGCTGGCGCAATCCGACTTCGTGTCGATTCATGCCGTGTTGAACCCGGACAGCCATCATTTAATTGGCGCAGCCGAACTGGCCGCGATGAAAGCCGACGCTGTTTTGATCAACGTATCGCGTGGCGCCATCGTCGACGAGATGGCCTTGCTCGCGGCGCTGCAGTCGGGGCAGATCGCGGGCGCAGGCCTCGATGTATACAGCGAGGAACCGCTGGCAAAATCGGGCCACCCGTTAAGCGAGCTCTATGCGATGGATAACGTAATCCTGTTTCCCCATTTGACTTTTTACACGCTGGAAGCGATGCATCGGCTGGAGCAGGAAACCTTACAACGCTGTTTCGAGTCGCTGGAGGGCCAACCCGTGACTATCAAATCGGAAGACCCGCGATTACTGGGGCAGGAACATGGCGTTATCTACGCATGATCCGGTTACCGATTGCTGAAATGGACCGATCGCCAGACCTTGAACAGGCTGGTCAGGTTTCGCTGAAAATTTCTGACTGGACGACAAATAACTAACCGAGAGCAAAATATGTCCCAATCGAACGAGCAATCTCCGGAACGTTCCGAAGGCGATGTCAACCTGTCGCCGCGCCGCAGCGCCTGGGCCGAGCGCCATCTCGATGACGCCGCCGCCGCGATGCTGGATGAAGACGCCCGCTATTTCCTGCACCAGTCGCTCTCGACTCCCTGTCTGAATGCAATCCACGCGAGCGATGGGATTTATATCGAAGACGTGCAGGGCAGAAAGATCATGGATTTCCACGGCAACAGCGTGCACCAGGTTGGCCATGGTCATCCGCGGGTGATCGAAGCGATCAAGGCGCAGCTCGATGTACTGCCATTTTGCCCGCGGCGTTATACCAACCAGGTCGCGATCGACCTCGCGCGGCGGCTGGTCGAACTGGCGCCGGACGGGCTCGACAAGGTGCTGTTCGCGCCCGGTGGCACATCCGCGATCGGCATGGCGTTGAAACTGGCGCGCTACGCCACCGGGCGGCATAAAACCGTGTCCATGTGGGACAGCTTTCACGGCGCCTCGCTGGATGCGATATCGATTGGCGGCGAAGCGCTGTTCCGCAAGGACGTCGGTCCGCTGTTGCCGGGCACGGAACATATCCCGCCGCCGACGCGCGGTAAATGCCGCTTCAACTGCGACGACGAAGCACACAGCGGGTGCATCGATTACCTCGATTACGTGCTCGATATGCAGGGCGACGTGGCCGCACTGATCGCCGAGCCGATGCGCTGGACCACGGTCGAGCCTCCGCCGCCGGGCTACTGGAAAAAAGTCAGGCAAATCTGCGATCGCCACGGCGTCTTGCTGATCTTCGACGAGATTCCGTCGGCGATGGGGCGCACCGGAAAAATGTTTGTCTGCGAGCACTTCGACGTCGTGCCCGACATGCTGGTGATCGGCAAGGGCTTCGGCGGCGGGGTGTTTCCGCTGGCGGCGTTGATTACAACCGCCGAACTCGACATCGTCGGCGACCGCGCGCTCGGGCACTACACGCATGAGAAGAGTTCGGTCGGCTGCGCCGCTGCGCTGGCCACGCTGGACTGCCTGCTGCAAGACCGCTTGATCGTAAATGCAGCCGAGCTCGGAGGTTACGCACTCGAACGGCTGCAGGCCATGCAGGACAAGCTGCCGATCATTCACGAAGTTCGCGGACTGGGGCTGCACCTCGGCATCGAGTTACGCCGCAATGGCGAACCCGCCAGCGATGAAGCCGACACGGTGCTCTACCATTCGCTCGAGCGTGGCCTCAGCTACAAGGTCGGTGGGGGCTGCGTACTGACGCTATGTCCACCGATGACGATTACCCGGGAAGAGCTGGACCGGGCGCTGGATATCGTCGAGGCGGGAATCGCGTCGCTGGATTAAAGAGGAACGCTCCGTTTGGCCTGAAATCAGGCGACGCGCCAGGCCTGGGTACGGCGCACCAGATTGCGCGACACGAACTGGTGAATCAGGCGCGCGCCGACGTTGGTATAAAAAATCATCATGCCCATCGCCGCCGCCGGCGCGATGTCGCCGGCGTCGTCCATGTTGAGCACCGCCACCGAGGCCAGCGCGGTGTCCGGCGAATAGAGAAAGATAACAGCCGACACGGTCGTCATCGCATTGACAAACAGGTAGATCGAGATATCGAGGATCGCCGGCAGGCAGACCGGCACCGTGACGCGTGAAAACAAACGATAGAAGGGTTGCTTCAGCGAAGCCGAAACCGCCTCGAATTCGCGGTCCATCTGCTTCAGCGCGGTGACTGCGGTCAGGTGTGAAACCGTGTAAAAATGCGTCACCGTGCAGATCACGAGGATTCCCATGGTGGCGTAAATTGAGTTTAAAGGATTGGCTGGATCGTTGAAGAAGAAAATATAGGCCAGCCCCAGTACCATGCCCGGGATCGCCATCGGCATCATCGCGAGAAACTGGAAGGCCGAGCGCGTGGTGGCGAAGCCGTTGATTTTTTCGACCATGTAAGCACCGATGAAAACCACCAGGGTACCCGCCACTGCGGTATATAACCCGAGCTGAATCGAGTTGATATACGAATCCCAGCCGCCGCCGTCCATGACCTCGAAGTTGTAGTTGGCGAGGCTTAAGGAAAGGTTGTAGGGCCAGAACTTGATCAATGCGGCGTACTGGCAAACCGCGATCAGGCCGACGATGAAGATCGCTACCAGCGAGCAATAAATGAGACAGATCCAGTCGAACTGCCGGTGCGGTTTCGCTTCGTAGGGCACCGAGCGCGCCGACAGCTGTGCCACCTGTTTTTTCTGCACGATGCGATCGATCGTGAACGCGAACAGCGCCGGGATCAGCAATACCACCGAAACCACGGCCCCCATCTCGAAGTTTTGCTGGCCGATGACCTGCTTGTAGATGTCGACCGCGAGCATGTTGTAGCCTCCGCCGATGACCTTGGGCAGACCGAAGTCGGTGATCACGAGGTTGAACACGACAAACGCGGCCGATATCAGCCCGTAACGTGCGCCCGGTAGCGTCACGGTCCAGAAGGTCTTCCAGCGGCTCGCGCGCAGTGCGATCGCAGCCTCGTAAAGCCGGGCGTCGGAAATCGCGAGCGCCGTGGCGATTATGATCAGCGCGTGCGGAAAGGTGAAAAATACGGAACCGATTACGATACCGATCGGACCGTATATCGATTCCCCGAGCAGCAGGCCCTTGATCATGCCCTGGTTGCCGAACAGGTAAACCAGCGCGATGCCGGGCAGCAACGATGGCACCAGGATCGGGATCATCGCGATCAGACGGAAGATGCCCTTGAAGCGCATCGTGCTGCGGCTAAGCGCGTAGGCGAAGCCGAATGCGAGGCTGACGGTGATGATGGTGCTGAGGGTCGCGATCCACAGTGAGTTTTCGATTGAGTGAAACAGCGACGGCGTGGAGAAATAGGTGCGGTAGTTTTCCAGCCCGATCGAAGCCGATGGCCGCAGTACGATGCGGCGGAAGTCGTTTGAACTGTATTCGTGCCAGTCGGTGTCGGCAACGCGTTCGCTGCCGAACAGGAACGAACTTTTCAGGTTGACCTGGCGGATTCGATACATCGTCGGGCTGCGGAAACTGAAGTCGGGGAACAAATCGACGACGCCGAGGCGGCCGTCCGAACTGGTCGCAAGCTCGGCTGGGCTGAACTTGTTCAGCCGCTGGTTCAGCGTCTCGGCGCTGAGCGGTTCGCTCCAGCCGTCGCCGGCGTCGACCTGGAACTCGAAATTGGAGAGATCGAAGGCGAAGGTGGAGAAGGATTTCGACAGCATCGCGTAGAGTGGCAGCGCGAGCGTGATCAGCAGGTACAGGCAGATCACGAGGATAAAGCCCAGCATGATGCGATCATCCTTGCTGGTTTTCGGGCGGATCAGCGGCGCCGCGGAACGGTTAGTCAGGTTTGCCGCGGGCGCACTCATGCCGGCGTTTTGGCCGGAAAGACCCACAACCGATCGGCAGGCAATTCGACCTCGATACTCGAACCGATCTCGACATCCATGTGGCGTACGGCGTTGATAGACATGTCCGCCAGCAGGCGTGTGTCGCCTAGCGCCGGGTTTTGCAACGAGACCCGCCAGAAGGATCCGAGAAACTCCATGTCCTCGATTTCGACGGTAATCCGGTTCGCGCTGCTGCCGTTGGCCACGGTCTCGCCCTCGGCGCCACGCGGCACGATATCTTCGGGACGGATCGCGGCCACGATCGACGCACCGTCGGCGAGCCCGTGGTCGCGCGCAGCGAAGCTCAACTCCCCGATGGTGATGCCTGTGCCCTCGATCCGGCCCTCAGCCTGGTTCATCGCACCGATGAAATCGGCGACGAACAGCGTATCCGGCTCGCGGTAGATCTCGGTCGGTGTCCCGACCTGCTCGATCACCCCCTGGTTCATGACGACGATGCGGTCCGCCATGGTCAGGGCTTCCTCCTGGTCATGCGTAACCATCACCGTGGTCACCCCGAGACGTCTTTGTAATAGTTTCATTTCGTGGCGCAGGTGGCCGCGTACCTTGGCGTCGAGCGCGGACAGGGGCTCGTCGAGTAACAGCAGTCCCGGCGAGGTCGCCAGCGCCCGTGCCAGCGCGATGCGTTGCTGCTGCCCGCCGGATAACTGCGCGGGATACTTGTTGCCCTGTTCGGGTAGTCCGACCAGCTCCAGCAACTCGGTCACGCGCGCCGCGATCCGGGACTTGTCGAGTTTCTGGTTTTCGAGCCCGAAGGCGACGTTTTTCCACGAGGTCAGGTTTGGGAACAGCGCGTAGGACTGGAACACGATGCCGAAATCGCGTTCCGACGGCGGCAATGCGGATATATCGACACCATCCTGGTAAACCAGGCCCGAGGTCTGGATATCGAGACCCGCGATGGCGCGCAGGAATGTAGTCTTGCCGCATCCCGAGGGTCCGAGGAAACAGATAAACTCGCCTTCGTAGACTTCGAGCGAGACGTCGTCCAGCGCGGTGAAATTACCGAACTTCTTGGTCAGGCGGTCTATCTTCAGGTAGACCTGCGCCGGGCTGGTCCCGGCTGTGGTCGGTTCAGTCATGGTTCAACGCTTTCCGGTAAGACGATGCAGCGACTATCGCTCCCGCCGAATGACGACCCGGCCCTTCGGGGCCGGGTCGTATCCTGACAGCACAGCGTTTACTTGGCTTCAGACTTGGAGTCGTAGCGGCGCAGCCATTCGGCCAGGATCGCCTTGCGATTGTTGGCGGCCCATTCGAAATCGTTTTTGATCATTTTTTCCAGCAGGTTATCCGGAAAGTGCTCCACCGGCCTGGCGACGCCGGGCATGGCGACCACCGCGTAACCGGTGTTATACATTTCGTTGGCCTTGCGGGTGATCGACCAGTCGACCAGCTTCTTCGCGGCCTCCAGCTTGTCGGTACCGGCGATGATGGCGGTCGCTTCCATGTCCCAGCCCACGCCTTCGGCGGGTACGATGATTTCTATCGGTGCGCCCTGGGCCTTGGACTTGGCGCCGCGGAAGGCGAATGAAATGCCGATCGGTATCTCACCGGCGGCCGCCAGCTTGCAGGGCTTGGAGCCCGAATGGGTGTAACGCGCGATATTCTTGTGCAGGCGATCCATGAAATCCCAGCCGCCCTGTTTCTTGCCGAACATCTGCAACCAGCTGGAGACGTCGAGAAATCCGGTGCCCGAAGAGTTCGGGTTCGGCATGATCAAATGACCCTTGTACATCGGCTTCAGCAGATCACTCCAGGTCTTCGGCGGTTCCAGGTTGTGTTTTGCGGCTTCCACGGTGTTGTAACAAACCGCCGCTACCCAGGCGTCCATTCCGACCCAGGTGGGCACCGCGCCCTTGTCGACAAACTTCTTGTCCAGCTTTTCGACGCCCCTGGGCTTGTAGGGCTCGAGCATACCCTCGCTCTTCAGCAACAGCAGCGAAGTTGCGGCCAGGCCCCAGACCACGTCGGCCTGCGGATTGTTCTTCTCGGCCAGCAGTTTGGCGGTAACGATACCGGTCGAATCCCGAACCCACTTAATATTGATATCAGGGTGATCCTTGTTAAAGGTTTCGGCATAGCGCGCCAGGTCTTCGGCTTCGACTGCAGTGTAAACGGTTAGATCAACCGCAAGTACCGACTGACTCATCGCCAGCATGGAAACAGCTGCCACACAGGCAGCGAGTGAACTTTTCTTGATCATTCTCTTTAGCATGTCATATCTCCTTCGATTGTTATTGTCGGGACTAAGGCGCCCCCGAATTGTTGTTGTTTTATATTTTAATTACTCCGGTGAAGCCGGGTTTATACCCGGTTGCTCCAGCCGGAGACATCGAATCGATACTCTACCCTAATCCGCGCCGGTTAAAAACAGGTTTAAAATCATTGAAAATATGGATTGCTTCGATATTCAGGCAGTGTTGATTCACAGCTTATGCATCGGCTTGGTAAATTGGCAGGATGTTGACTAGGTTGAAACCGGCAGCAACGCCGCTCATCTTAATGCCGGTTACTGCCGCGTAACTACTTCGCGGCCGATTGACATTCCTGGGGCGGTTCGAGTTGTGCAGCCAGGTATTCGCTAAACTCAGGCTGGTTTAATGGCTTGCTATAGTAGTAACCCTGGATGATATCGCAATCGTGCTGCCTGAGAAATTCGAGCTGTTCGATTTCCTCCACGCCCTCCGCGACTACCACTTGTCCAAGGCTGTGCGCCATGGCAATGATCGCCCTGACGATCGAGTTATCGTCGTTATTGGCCGGTACTTCGAGCAGGAACGAACGGTCGATTTTCAGTTCGCCGATCGGAAATTTTTTGAGATAACTTAGCGATGAATAACCGGTTCCGAAATCGTCGAGCGAGAAAGAAACACCGAGGCTCTTGATCTCGCGCAGCAAATCCGCAAGCTGATCGATATCGCCCATCAACATGCTTTCGGTTATTTCCAGTATCAGGTTGCGCGGGGCGAGACTGCTGGAAAGCAAGGCTGATACTATCGACGCCTTAAAACCCGGGTCTTTAAACTGGTTGGCTGAAACATTGACCGATACTTTGAGATCCTTGTGTCCGGCCGCGTTCCATTCGCTGGCCCGGTGGCAAGCCTGATGCAACACCCACTCACCGATGGGTACGATCAGGCCCATTTCTTCGGCCACCGGGATGAATTCCATCGGTGACACCAGACCATTTTCAGGATGAAACCAGCGAATCAGGCTCTCCATGCCGATGACCCGGCCGCTAACCGCATCGACTTGCGGCTGGTAGTAGAGCTCGAACTGGTTTTTTTCGAGCGCCGCTCTCAAATCGGAAGCCATTTGCATGAGCGCCCTGGAATGCGCTTCCATTTCACTGGAATAAAACTGGTACCGGTCCTTACCCTGTTTCTTGGCAAAATCCTTGGCCGACACCGCATGCTTGAAAAGCGTATCGGCGTCGTCGCCATCATCCGGTGCAACGGCGATACCGATGCTGGCGGTCAGGTGTACGTCATTGCCTTCCAGGCTAAACGGCTGTTTGATCGCCTCCAGCACGCGTCGACTGACGATAGATGCATTCTCCACGCTCTTGGCGCCATGCAAAACGACGGAAAATTCATCGCCGCCCGTGCGTGCGGTACTTTCTATCTGTACGCTGGTATCGCCACGCCCGACAAGATCGCTGCCGCGTAAAACCCGGGTCAGTCGACTGGCAACCGTTTGCAGAATCTGGTCCCCGCAGTGAACGCCCAGTGATTCGTTTATGTTACGAAAATGATCGAGGCCGATATCCAGCAATACCAGGGATCTGTCGTCTCTTTTTGCCTGAAAAATGCCCTTATCCAGTTGATCGATGAAGAGCAGGCGATTAGGCAGGCCGGTCAGATTATCGTAGTAGGCCAGGTGGTCCTGGTAGGCCTTGGCCGATAGCGTGTTTCTGACACGTAATGCCAGCTCACTGGGGTCGACCGGCTTGGAGAGAAAATCGGTGGCGCCCAGTTCAAGCGCTTTGAGCTTGTTATCCGGATTCTCCGATGCGGTCAGGATGATAATCGGCAGGTGGGCGAAATCGTCGAGTTCGCGAACTCTCTGCAGAACCTGAAAACCGTCGACTTGCGGCATATCCAGGTCCAGCAGCAACATATCGGGATTGGCATCGACCAGTTTGGCAACCGCCTGGGTGGAGTCTTCTACTGCAACGAAATGCCGATATCCTTCCTCTTCCAGCAAGGCCTGGACGATTTCAAGCATCACGGGCTCGTCGTCGACCAGCATGATGGTCGAAGTTTTCAATTGTGAAAAATGGGGGTCGTCCGGGTCCATGTAATTGGCATCTGTTGCGCTTACGTAAAGTTTAGTTCAAGCGACCCGATAAGATGCTTAAAATACCTGATTATTCGATTGATTTTCTTTATCTTTTGGATTTTAGGCGGCACAGGGAGCGTTTTATTGCTCCGGGAGCATGGATATCCTTTGTAATGGCTGGAATGCGCGCCTGCATTGCAACGCGGCTTTTTCAGGCTCACCTGGAATTACGACCGGCTGCTCATCGAGGCAGGCAGACATCAGCTCCGGGACAACTAACGTTGCAGCTTGAATTGCGTCTAACTATCGATGCTGCCGGTCAATCCGTCTTAATTGCCTGTGGCGGTGACAATTCGACTGTTGAGCTGTTTGATAACGCTGACCGTATGCCGAATATCGGACAGTTGTTTTTCCCTGGCGTAATTCTCCAGGTCTCTTGCCGGTTCGGTAAACGCAGGAAAACCTACCGATCCGCCCGAAGCCCTCAACCAGTAACCGAATTTTTCAATTTCCTCGAAGTCCTCATTCGCCACCGCGTGCTCGACGTTCTCGCAATTAGCAGACAGCTGGGTGATGAATTTGCCAACGATCGGTCTTAATCGCGGCTTGGATTCGTAGATACGAGAGGTCAACTTTTCGGGAATGACGTACTCCTTGGCCGGTTTAACCATCTCCAGCACAACCGGTTTCTTCGGCGTTGATTCGATTACCAGCCGCGCATGGATAGAATGCAAGGCCTGGATCGCAGCTGGCAATCTGGCATCGTCCTGCTCTGACGCAAACTGTTCGAGCTCGCGCGCGGGTTCGATAAATTCGCCAAATCCGAGACTGCCGGCCGAGCCTTTCAACCAGTGCCCCAGTCGGTTCAGCTCCACGTAGTCGCGCTCGTTCCACGCGCTGTCGAGGTCCGCCATCTTATCCTTGAGCCGGAGAACGAATTTCTCGACAATTTTGTGAAACTTCGGATTCGACATCGGCAGGCTGGAATATACATTATCCGACTTGTTAACCCGGGCATCGCCGACCGGTTTCGAGGGCACCCGCTTGCGTGCTGGGGCCTGTTGTTCGATTCGCGGTTCACCGGCCGGTTCAGGTGTCCCGGCTACGGCCTGGGCGGCGGGCTCGGGATCGATAACCAACCGGTTGTTTATGGAATGCAGTTGCTGGATAGCGCCAGGCAAATTCGAATCGTCCTGGTCTGACGCAAACTGTTCGAGTTCGCGCGCGGGCTCGATAAATTCTGCAAATCCGAGACTGCCGGCCGAGCCCTTCAACCAGTGCCCGAGCCGGTTCAGTTCCGCGTAGTCGCGTTCGTTCCAGGCGCTGTCGACGTCCGCCATCTTATCCTTCAGCCGGACAGCAAACTTTTCGACGATGCCGCGAAATTTCGGATTCGACATCGGCAGGCTGGAATGTATTCTGTCAGGCTCCTGCTCCCGGGTTGCCTCGACCGGCGCCGCATCCGCCGGCTTTGGCGATGGGGTCGGTTCAGGAGCTGGCATCTCCTGTTTGAGTTCCGCTGTCTCGACCACGGCTGGCGGCGCTGGAGCGACAGCCAGTCTGCCGAAAATGGAATGCAGTTGCTCGATGGCGCCCGGCAGGTTCGCATCGTCCTGCGCCGTGGCAAACTGTTCGAGTTCGCGCGCCGGCTCGGCAAACTGATTGAAGCCGACACTGCCGCCCGATCCCTTCAACCAGTGGCCCAGGCGCTTCAGTTCTTCGTAGTCGCGCTGATCCCAGGCGGCATCGATAGCCGCCAGCTGCTGCGCCAGGCGGGCAATAAACTTTTCGACGATGCTGCGAAACTTCGGATTCGATAGCGGCAGGCTGGAAACAATTTTATCCTGCTCGGCCGCTCGATCATCAATAACCGCATCCTGATTCGGCGCATCCTGATCCGACGTGGCCTGGTTCTGCTGAGCTGGTTCCGCGGTCTCGTTTTCCGCCAGCAATTCCCCGCCCAGATGCTGCGCCAGCCTGTTTACCAGCCGGTCGATATCGACCGGCTTGGTCATGTATTCACTGTAACCCGCATCCAGGCACTTCTGTTGCGCACCGACCATGGCGTCTGCCGTCATCGCGATAACGGGCAAGCCGGAATAGCTTTCGCGCATCAATCCAGCCGCGGTGTAGCCATCCATCACCGGCATCTGCACGTCCATCAACACGATATCGAATGCCTGACCTGCCAGTTGATCAAGCGCGTCCTGGCCATTTTCCGCCGTCACCACGCTAACGCCGACATCGGCGAGCACGACCTTCAGCAGCTCCCGATTCTCCTCGCCGTCATCGACCACCAGCACCCTGGAATCGGGGAAGCGCCAGCGCTTTCTCTCGGTCGTGGTCTCCTGCCAGTGCATGGACAGGAGTTCGTCGACACTGAGGCGCTTCAGCTTTGCGATCGGCCCGGTGTCGAGTGTCGCGGTAAACTGGCTGCCGGCATCCAGCATGCTCGATACCACGATATCGCCGCCCAGGGCCTCGGCAAAACGCTTGCTGATGGTCAGCCCCAGCCCGGTGCCGCCGAAACGCCGTGTAATCGAGCTATCGGCCTGGGTGAATGGATTGAAAACGTCGACCGCCTGCTGCGGCGTCATGCCGATACCGCTGTCGATCACGTCGATCAGCAGCTGGGATTCGCCGCCATTTTCCATCAGCCGGGTGACGACCTTAACCCCGCCCGAACTGGTAAATTTAATCGCGTTACCGACCAGGTTGGTTACGATCTGGCGGATCTTGCCGGCATCGCTATGGATGTACTCGGGCAGCGGGCAGGAAGGTTCGTATCTCAGGTAAATATCTTTTTCGTCGGCCTTGACCTTCATGATCTGCACGACTTCATGAATAATCTGGTGCACGGGCGTGTTGATTTTTTCGACTTCGATATGCCCGGCCTCGACCTTGGACAAATCCAGGATATCGTTAATCAGGTTGAGCAGATGGTTGCCGCTCGATGAAATGGTGTTGAGGTAGCGGATACTGTCCTTGCTATCCCGGTCATAGCCGCGCTTGAGCACTTCGGAGAAGCCGAGAATCGCGTTCATCGGGGTTCGGATTTCGTGGCTCATGTTGGCCAGGAACTCGCTCTTGAACCGGTTTGCCTGCTCGGCTTCCTCTTTCGATATACGCAGTTCCAGCTCCTTCTGCTCGAGTTCGGTGACATCGTCGAAACTGATGAGCACGCCGGCTGGCTTATGGCCGCCGGATAGAATGGGCGAGCAGTTGGTCATGAAAGTTCGACTCGATCCGTCGTCGAATACGACACCTTTAATTAGCGAACCCAACGCGGCCAGCAATTCGTCGCTGAAACAACTATTTCTTGTTGCAGCGTTTATCACCGGCGCGGCGTCCTTCATTTACGAAATAAGCTGGATTCGAATGCTCAGCCTCGTGCTCGGCGCTACAACTCATTCATTTGAATTGATGCTGAGCGCATTCATTACCGGCCTGGCCTTCGGCGGGCTCTGGATTAAACGGCGCATCGATCGTATCCAGTCCCCGATTCGTTTTTCGGGCAACGTGCAGCTGATTATGGGCATTTTCGCACTGCTGACGATTCCCGTATATCTGCTCTCGTTCCGCTGGATGGCGTGGCTGTTACAGGCACTCGACACGTCGGATGCTGGCTACGTCGGCTTCACCTTTGCAAGCCACGCAATTGCATTATTGGTCATGTTGCCGGCAACTTTCATGGCCGGCATGACCCTGCCGCTGTTCACCTTTGTGTTAATACGCCGGGGCCAGGGCGAGAGCAGTATCGGGCAAATTTACGCCGCGAATACGATCGGTGCCATCGTGGGCGTAATTTTCGCCGTCCATGTAGGGCTACCAATGTTGGGTCTTCGAAATTTGATCATTGTCGGAGCGATGCTCGATATTGGTCTGGGATTGGTGCTGCTATCTAAAGATCCAGTCGCGCGATCACGTTCGGTCGCCTTGACGAGAAGTGCATTCGTCGGTCTGGGAGCCGTATTCTTGACAATTGCGCTGGGGAGACTTGATCCGGCGTTGCTGGTGTCCGGGGTCTATCGAACCGGAGACACGGAAATCGTGGCAGACGGAAAGGTCGCCTTTTATCAAGACGGGAAGACGGC
>CAMYML010000046.1 GCA_947259305.1 uncultured Gammaproteobacteria bacterium
AACAATTTCAATGTAACGGACGTTGGCGCGCAGTGTAGCAGAGTTAACCCGCATTTCTCACCACCTGTCGCCGAGGCGTCCCGAGTAGCCGCGCCGCGGCGGCGCGAAGCCAGGCAAGACATCGGCGCTTCCCGCTAAGAGTGATAGAAGATGCCGGCCAGCGCTCGACAAAAAACCATGGGTTGTGATACCTTTGACTCGGCGAGACCAGTAGAACCTGATGATTTCCGATTTGCGCGCGCACCGACTGTTTTGCGCTGTGACCCTATTACTGTTGTTGCTCAACGGCTGTGCCGGCAAAAGCCCGCGGCTGGAGCCGCACCCGAACGTCGCACAACAGCGCATCACCGAGTTGAACCTGGCGATCCTCGGCCTGGGCGAAGACATCGATGCCAGCGAAGCCCAGCGGGCCGCGCGAATAGCCATTGATTACAGCCGGCAACTGGCGCGTGAATACGAGATCACGGATTCGGCGATCGTGCATAATCTCAAGGTAAACCTCGGCTTAAAGCCGCGTGGGCTCTGCATCCACTGGACCCGCGATCTACTGGCGCGCATGCAGGAGGAAGGTTTTCACAGCCTCGACCTGCACTGGGCGATCGCCAATTATGAAACCGCATTTCGTCTCGAGCACAGCACGGTTGTCATCAGCGCCCGGGGAGACCCGCTGCAACGGGGGCTGATTCTCGATCCCTGGCGCCATTCGGGGAATTTGTACTGGGCGCCGACGTTGCAGGACCCCGGTTATCAATGGAAGCCGCAGGCACAAATACACGCGCTTAAGCGAGAGATTGAAGCCGACAATAAAGAGCGCAACTAAATCAGCTAACCCGCATTTCAAATCAGGCAGGTTTTTCACCCGACACATGAGCACCACAATCGGACTCGTCAGCGACGTTCACTCAAGCCCGGCGCCACTCAGGCAGGCTCTGGACATTTTCGAGCGGGAAAAGGTCGATGATATCATTTGCGCGGGTGACATCGCCGGTTACTATGACGCCGTGGCGCCGACCATCGAGCTACTGGCACGGTCGGGCTGCAAGGCCGTGCTGGGTAACCACGACCAGGACTATCTGGCCGCGCCCGCGCGTGCAGATGATCTCGCGGTGCGCGCTTACCTGCAGCAACTGCCACTGACGCTCAACTTCGAAATCGAGCAAACGAGACTGCTGGTGGTGCACGCCAATCCTCCGGCCGAACAGCATGGCGGCATTAAGTTACTCGACCAGCAGGGCGGCGTGATCGAAGAGCGCAGGCAGGAATGGATCGCCAATCTGCGCGCAGTCGACTGCGAGGTATTGATCGTCGGCCACACCCACCAGGTATACGCCCTGCAGCTGGGCGATGTTTTTGTCGTCAACCCGGGGAGTTCGGTTTTCAATCACAGCTGCATGATCTTGTCCTTGCCCGACCTGACCGTGCAAAGCTTTGCGCTCGGCGGCAACGAGATAGTCAAGTGCTGGAACTTCAGCATGCTGTATAGCTAGCCCTTCATTTCCCAGGCCCCAGTTAAATCCGCGCGCGCGAGTCACTGGCGCCAGGCCTATGCTCCGGAATTCCAGGTATGCATTAACGCATCCCCGGTGCAATTCGACGCGACCAGCATGCATGTCGACCGATGGGTCGAGCAATTGCAGCAGCGGGGACTGCCCGGCAAACCAGCCGCTGCAAAACTGATCCGAAGCGCGGCGCTTTGCGTATAACCCGGCATGCTAATCAACTGCCTGCCACCTTTTGATGCCTGACCATCCGCAACAGATCAACGTCATCGGCGCCAGCGGTGGTATCGGCCAGGCCATGGTCGCAGCTGTTCTGGATCGCTACCCCGGCGCCCGCATCGCGGCGACTCACCACCGCAGTGAGGTTCCCTTCGAACACGAACGCGTCGACTGGCAGCGGCTCGATCTGCGCGACCCCGGGGCGATCGAAGCCTGGTCATCGGATTTCGAACGGGTCGACTGGATGCTGAACTGCGCGGGCTACCTGCACGGCGAGGCCGGCGGCCCGGAAAAAAACATCCGCTCGCTCGAGGCGGAATTCCTGCTGGAAAACATTCGGGTCAATACCTTACCGACATTATTGCTGGCCAGGCATTTCGCGGCCGCGCTGAAAAAGAGCAGCGCCCCTGTCCTGGCAACCGTTTCGGCCCGGGTCGGCAGCATCGAAGACAACCGCCTGGGCGGCTGGTACAGTTACCGCATTTCGAAGGCGGCGCTCAACATGGCGTTAAAAACGCTCAGCATCGAATGGAAACACAGTCACCCCCGTGGCTGTGTCGCGGCGCTACACCCGGGTACCAACGACACCCGCTTATCAAAGCCCTTCCAGGCCAGGGTGAGCGCGCAAAACCTGTTCGACCCGGATTACAGCGCGACCCGGTTCGTCAACCTGCTAACACAACTCGATTCCAGCCAGAGTGGAAACTTCTGGGCCTGGGATGGAACCAGATTACCCTGGTAACTAACTCAAGGAGAAACCATGAAACTATCCAGATTGCTTCTGATCGTCCCGCTGGCTCTGTTCGCCAACAGCGCAACCGCCGCCTGCAACTCGTTGCTGGATTTCGAGGCGAGAAAGTTGCGTTCCGACGAAAATATCAACTTTTGCAGTAATTTCGAAGACAAGGTGCTGCTGGTGGTAAACACCGCCAGCCATTGCGGATTCACCGGCCAATTCAAGGGGCTCGAAACGCTCTATCAAAAATACAGGGACCAGGGACTCGAAATCGTCGGCTTCCCATCGAATGACTTTCGCCAGGAAGCCAGCGATGAAAGCAAAACCGCAGAGGTTTGTTACATCAACTATGGCGTGACCTTCACCATGCTTTCCCCGAGCGCGGTCCGCGGCAGCGACGCCAACCCGCTGTTCCGGCAACTGGCGGAAAAAACCGGCAGCGCGCCGAGCTGGAATTTCAACAAGTACCTGATCGAGCGCGATGGCAAGACGGTAAAACACTATGGTTCGATGACAAAACCGACCGGCAGCGCACTGGAAAAGGACATCGCGCAGACATTGCAGATGTAGGCCCTCGATGACTGGCGCGCAACGCATCACCAGCCTGCTGGGTTACGCCGGCTTGATTCCATTTGTAATCCCGGCGTTACTCGTCGTTTCCGCTTCTGAGTATGCAGAACTGTCTCTGACGATTGCCGCAGCTTATGCCTTTGGCATCATCAGCTTTATTTGCGGCAGCTGGTGGGGCATGGCTTTGCACAACGGCTCGGTCAGAGCCCTCTTGTTCAGCAACCTCTACTTTCTGACGGCGTTATCGATCTTCCTGTTCGCTGCCCGCTGGTGGCCGCTGGCGGCTGCAATCCTGTTGATGAGCATCCTGTTCGCCGAACAGAATACGACGCTGTTCCCCAGGTTTCCGCATAGCTATCGAAAAATGCGGGTTTCGCTGACCCTGGTTGCGAGCGCCTCGATGCTAACCCTGCATCTTGCCGCCCAGGCCTGAACGCGCGGGTGATCCGAACCGCGAGTCAAGCCGTACTACTCGCAACATCACGAAAAAACCGACGCTCATGAACCCCGTTTCCAGAATACAATCGCCGGCCAGCCCGGCAACCATCAGCGAAGCCAGGATCAACATCAGCAACCTGCGCTTGCGTACCTATATCGGCTTTAATCCCGAAGAGAAGACCAAGCAACAGGACGTCATCGTCAACGCCGAAATTTGTTACCGCGCGGACCCCGCATTCGCCAGCGACGACGAGGCCGACGCGCTCAATTACAAAAGCATCACCAAGCGCATGATTCAGCACATCGAAAACGGCCGCTTCCAGCTGCTGGAAAAACTGACCGCGGATTTACTGGCAATTGCCTCCGAACCGGAGCAAGTCAGCTTCGCCGAGGTTCGGGTCGACAAGCCGCACGCGCTGCGTTTCGCCGACTCGGTCTCGGTAACGCTGAGCGCCAGCCGTCGCGGGTCAAATTAATATGGCCACTGCGGAATCCCCGATCATCATTACCGGCGGCGCCCAGCGGCTTGGCCTGGCCGCGGCGCTGGCATTGCGCGCAGACAATCACCCGGTCGTGATTACCTACCGTAAACAGCGTCCATTATTATCCCGGCTGAGGCAGCAGGGTATCGAAACCATGCAGGCCGATTTTGCCGATGAAGACGGCATTCTGCTGTTCGCCGAGCAGCTGCGCGCACGCTTCACGTCACTGCGCGCGATCATTCACAATGCCTCGGAATGGTTGCCCGAAGGTGGCGCCGAATCCGACAGCGTCGTGCTGCAGCGCATGCTCAACATCCACGTCACCGCCCCCTTCCTGCTCAACCAGGAATGCGGTGACCTGCTGCGCCGGCACGGGGAATTGCGGGGTTATGCCGACATCATCCATATGAGCGATTACGTCGCCAGCAGCGGCAGCAAGAAGCATATCGCTTACGCCGCCAGCAAGGCCGCGCTGGATAACCTCAGCCTGTCCTTCGCCTGCAAGTTCGCGCCCTTGGTCAAGGTCAACAGCATTGCCCCGGCCTTGTTAATGTTCAACCCCGATGACGACGCGGCTTACCGGGAGAAAGCATTGAAAAAATCGCTACTCGGCGTTGCGCCCGGTGAAGCGGAAGGCGTTAACGCGATTCGATACCTGCTCGAAAGCCGCTACCTGACCGGTAAGACTATCGCCCTCGACGGCGGCCGCCACCTGGCACAGGCCAGCTGACTGCAGATTTATACCCACCGACTCATTACCTATAACTCAGCAAAGGAAATACCATGGATAACAATCTTGCCCGCACCGCCACCGAATTTCCGTCTCCGTATACTGCAGAAGCGGACCAGGTTCGCCATGCCCTGCTGGAGCGAGGCCTGGAAACACCGTTGCTGCCGCATCAATACGAACGCGATGAAAAGTACCAGCGAATCAAGGCGTCCTTTACCGACATCGCAAAGACCCTGGGTCTGGATTTAAACGACGACAGTCTGTGCGAGACCCCGCACCGCATCGCCAGGATGTACGTCGATGAAATGTTTTCCGGGCTCGATTACTTCAACTTCCCGAAAATTACGGTCATCGACAACAAGATGGGCGTCGAGGAAATGGTCAAGGTCAGCGATATTAGCCTCACCAGCACCTGTGAGCATCATTTCGTCACCATCGACGGCAGCGCCAAGGTGGCTTACATTCCGAAAAACAAGATTATCGGACTATCCAAGATCAACCGTATCGTGCGCTTCTTCGCGCAACGTCCACAGGTTCAGGAACGCCTCACGCAGCAGGTACTGGTCGCCCTGCAAACCCTGCTGGAAACCAACGACGTCGCCGTCACCATCGACGCCACGCACTACTGCGTCAAGGCCCGCGGCGTGATGGATTCGAGCTCGCGCACCCAGACCACGGCGCTGGGCGGCATCTTCAAGGACCGCCATAAAACCCGCGCCGAGTTTCTCGCCTGAGCCGACATGGAAACGTCGACTATCGACCCGCGGGAGGTCGCCTACTACGATCGACTGGCACAGCAATGGTGGGACAAAGGCGGAAAGTTCTGGCCGCTGCATCGACTCAATGAATTGCGCGTCGACTACCTGAAGCATTCGATCTGCCGGCATTTCGGTCGCGTCGAGCGCAGCGCGGCCCCACTAACGGGACTGCGCGTCCTCGATATCGGCTGCGGCGGCGGTATCCTCTCCGAGTCGATGGCGGCTCTCGGTGCTAACGTCAAGGGTATCGACGTGGTGGAAAAGAGCATCAACGTGGCGCGCCAGCATAGCCAGCAAAGCAAGCTGTCGATCGATTACGCTTACGTCAGCGTCGAGCAGCTGGTTGAGCGCGGAGAACAGTATGACGTCGTGCTCAACATGGAAGTGGTGGAGCATGTCGCCGACCTGCCCGGTTTCATGTCCTGCTGCAACCGCCTGCTGGCGCGCGACGGCATCATGTTTATTGCAACCATCAATCGCAATCCCCTGTCCTGGTTATTTGCGATTGTCGGCGCCGAATACATTCTCGGCTGGCTACCCAGGGGAACCCACGCCTGGGGCAAATTCGTTCGCCCGGGCGAACTCAGGGCAATGCTCGCGCGCGATGGGTTGACGGTAAACGCAACCACCGGCGTCAGCGTCAATCCCTTCACGCGGCATTTTCGCCTGAGCAAGCGAACCCCGGTCAACTATATGCTGTCGGCGACCTACGCCGCCGATAAAGCAGCCTAGACCCGTCAAGGGTCGCAGTGGATTTGCCAATTAAGGATGGCGGCGTCAAGCTCAGCAGCGGCCCAAGCGTTGCGGCAAACACGCTTTTCGACTTGATCGATTCGATGCCCATGCGACAATGGGAAATGCAAATCAAAGCCGGCTCTAACCTGCGGGAATAATCTTTAATCCATGATCCCACCGCCTCGTCCCCAGCTCGCTCCCGCCGATGATCTGACGCGGGCGGCGGATATCGACATCAGTAAAGCGATCGCCCCACTGATCGAACAACGCTACCGTTCACCGATAGTACGCCCATCCAGAGCCGCCGACGTCGCCGCGCTGATCGATGAAAGTTTTCCCGAGGGTGGTGATTCACTCGAACAGCTGGTTACCCAAATCACCAACGCGACCGATCAATATCCACGCCGCAACACCCATCCGGGATTCTTTGGCTGGATCGCGCCTTCCGGCTTACCCAGCGACCCGCTCGCGCACGCCATGGTCAGCGTACTCAACGAAAATCTCGGCGGCTACTGGGCGTCGCCGGTAGGCACCACGGTCGAGAAAACGGTAATTCGCTGGCTCGCCGACCTGGCCGGATTTCCGCGACAGTCCGAAGGTGTCCTGCTCAGCGGCGGTTCCATATCCAATATGGCGGGAATGGCGAGCGCGCTCGCAAAACGTTTCGGCCCCGAGTATCGGGAGAAAGGTTTAGGCGCTTTCAGCAAGACCACGCCACCGGTGATTCTCTGTTCCCGCGCCGCTCACTTCTCTATCAGACGCGCCGCGGTAATGCTTGGGATCGGCACCGACAATATTATCGCGATAGATACTGACGATGCGTTTCGCATGCGTATCGACCGGCTCGATGATGCCCTGCGACAGCAGCAAAACGTCGTCTGTGTCGTGGCCTCGGCCGGCACTACCAACACCGGGGCGATCGACCCCCTGGAAGAAATTGCGGCGCTTTGCCAGGCGCATGATGTCTGGCTGCATGTCGATGCCGCCTATGGCGGGGGCGGCCTGATGTCCGCGGAATTGCGCCCGCGTTATCGCGGTATCGAGCAGGCCGATTCGGTGGTTATGGATATGCACAAGTGGTTTTTCCAGTCGCTCGGCGGCAGCCTGCTGTTATATCGCGATGCCAGCTGGGCCCGTCAGTTGTTCTTCGAATCCTCCGATTACCTGCATGCGGCCGCAGAATCGACGCCCGAGCACTACATGTTTTTCCATATAGCGCCCGAGTTGTCGCGACGCTTTCGCGCACTGCCGTTTTATCTGGCGATGCGCTGCTACGGCATCGCAAGACTGGGACGCAATGCACTGCACAACGTGCACTGCGCCGAGTACCTGGCCGACCTGGTGCGACAGCAAGATGAGCTCGAGCTGATCGTCGCGCCCCAGCTGTCCATCCTCTGCTTTCGCTTCAAACCTGCTGCTCTCGACAATGCCGAGATCGACCGCATCAACAGCGAGATTCGCGATCAGATCCAGCTCGAAGGCGACTACCTGATGTCGGCCACGCGAGTCCGTGAGCGACCGGTGCTGCGGGTCTGTATCATCAATCATGCAACCCGCGCCGAACACGTCGAGGGATTGCTCGAGAGCGTGCTGCGCATCGGAAGGTCGCTACTAAAGTCCTGACTGGCGCCAGCTCCACGTCGAATCAGCGGACAATGGTCAGGGCACAGTTTTTTGTTTTACACTGCCGTCACCGTAAATCAAGAATCATCATACTAACCAACCAATGAAATTCAGCTTGTTTCAGCATCCAGGCGGCGATCGCCCGTTGACCGCGCTGGCCCTGTTACTGACGGCGGTGTTTGCGCTGGCGCTGCAGGATTCACTGGTCAAGCTGATGTCGACCGATACCTCTTTCTGGCAGTTTCAAACCCTGCGCTCGATCGGCAATCTCAGCTTCATCATAATCCTCGCCCTGGCGAGCGGCAGCCTCGGTTTGATGGTGCCGAAGAACTGGCGCCCGGTCTACCTGCGAGCCGCCTTCCTGATGGTTTGCATGTTCTTCTTTTTTGCCGGTGCCCCGTTCCTGTCGGTGCCGCAAATGGCGGCAGGGCTCTACACCTATCCATTGTTTGTATCGCTGCTGGCGAGGCCAGTGCTCGGCGAGACCGTGGGTCCGTGGCGCATCGGCGCGTTGATGGTAGGCGCAAGCGGCGCCGCCTTCGTGCTCAGCCCCTGGCAGGATGACTTTTCAGCGGTACAGGTATTGCCCATCGTAGCCGGATTCTTTTACGCCACCAACATATTGACGCTGCGGCGGGCCTGCCGTAACGAAAGCACGCTGGCGCTGGCCTTCGCGGTCGGTCTGGTATTCATCGTTTCCGGTAGCCTGGGCATTCTGCTGCTGTCAGCTTTCCCGCCGGCTGCCGAGGTACGCGCAGCAATACCCTTCGTCGCCATCGGCTGGCCCGAGCTGACCCTGACCGTTGCGCTGTTTGCGATCTTCGCTTCGGTACTCAACCTCACCGGCAATATCTGTCTCAGCCGCGCCTACCAGACGGCAGACGCGAGCTGGCTGGCGCCGATGGACTTCAGCTACCTGATATTCGCCGCCCTGTGGAGCCGTGTGATTTTCGATCAATGGCCAAGCAGCCAGGCGCTGATCGGCATGTCGCTCATCGGTAGCGCCGGCGTGATAACCGCCTGGCGCGAACGCGTCACCGCCACCGGCAAGCGCTTGCTGCGCTAGCGCGGGCCGGAATTCGTGAGCGGTCAGGCGGGACAACAGCCTGCATCGCAACTAATTTCCGTCTGCAGGACTTGCTCGTCGATTTGGTCTCATACAGATAAATCTGACTGGCTTTTGATCGCCGCGCCAACTTGATTTGCGTCACGTCTTTGACCAATTTCCCGCGCGCGATTGATCCAGCGACCCGGCAGGCGCGTACAAACTGCATATGATTTCCCTCCGCACCAGCGCCGCGATAACGCCATGATCGACCACTCGCTAGTGATCGGCACCTGTGTGCTCGTGTCTAGCCTTTTACTGGGCGGCTGCTATACCCCATTGAACGAACGGCCGGAAACCCGGGCAGGCACGCAGGACTACAGCGTCGACCGAACCATAGACGGCATCGTATATACCAGCGCAGAGTGGCCGCAGCCCCTGCACGGCGATTTGTATCTACCGCAGAAACGCGGTCCGCACCCCGTGGTGTTAATGATCCATGGCGGCGGCTGGGCAAATCGCAGCCGTGACGATATGGCAGGCATCAGTCGCAAGCTGACGCGGCATGGTTACGCGGTGTTCAACGTCAACTATCGATTTGCACCCCGCTACACCTGGCCCGCGCAATTGCACGATCTCAATCAGGCGCTGCAATGGATTGCCGCTAACGCAAGCGCATACCAGCTTGATACCGGGCGCATAAATGCCTGGGGTTATTCTTCGGGCGCGCACCTGGCGGCCCTGATCGGAAGCTTTAATCGTCCCGCCGACAGCGCTGACCTGCCGCGCGTCCGCGCGGTGGTCGCCGGCGGTATTCCCGCAGATTTGCGCAAATACAGCGGCAGTCCAATCGTGATGCGCTTCATGGGCGGTGACAGGCATGAAATGCCCGAGCGATATGCCGAAGCCTCGCCGGCATACCACGTTTCCGGCGACGATCCCCCGGTATTTCTATACCACGGCAAGCTCGATTTTCTCGTAACTGTCGACCAGTCGACCGACTACTACGAGGCGTTACTGGCAGCCGGGGTCGATGCCGAGCTTTACCTGCATGGCTGGCGTGAGCATGCGACCATGTTCCTGTTCGGCGGCGACGCCGAAAACCGGGCCATTCGCTTTCTCGATCGTATCAACGCGGTAGACCAGTTACTGGTGGTCGAGCAAAACTAGTCCAGGAATTAATCGCACGCAGTGCGGCTGGCCGCGGAAATTGTGCTTGGGCGAAGAGCCCTGTCCCGGTATGCTTCGAGCCATCTGATCAAAACAGAACCTCCACCATGGAACACGACGTATTCCCGCAAACCGAGCTGGATCAACGGCTGGTAAACACCCGCCAGATCATGCAGAAACGCGGGCTGGATGCGCTGGTGGTTTCGGTCCCGGAAAACATCTATTACCTGACCGGCCTCGACCACTGGGGTTTTTTCGCCTGCCACGTGCTGGTGGTTCCGCTGCAGGGTTCGATGGCGCTCGCCTGCCGCGCGATGGAACGCATTACCGTCGAGAACCAGGTCAAAAATGCCGAATTTTACGGCCATGCCGATACCGAGGAGGTGGCCGACTACGTGGTAGGAATCCTGCAGGACAGGGGGCTATCTTCGGCCCGGCTGGGTATCGAAAAACGCAGCCTGTTCATGACGCCGCGTATTTACGAAATGATTATCGCCGGCGCCGGCGCGGCTGACTGGGTGGATGGATCCGGCATCATCGACGAATTGCGCCTGGTCAAGTCCCCCCTCGAGCAGGAATACACGCGCCAGGCCGCGGCCGCCGCGGATGCCGGGACACTGGCGGCGATCGAGGCGATTCACGACGGCGCCAGCGACTATCAAATTGCCGCCGAATGCAATCGCGCGATGATTCTGGCCGGCAGTGAATACCCTGGCTTCGGACCCTTTATACGGCCCACCACCCGGCTCGGCGAAGAACACACTACCTGGCGTGGCGACGTGTTTCACAACGGCGACGCGGTTTTCCTCGAAATCGGCGGCGCCTACCGCAAGTACCAGGCGCCGATGGGCCGACTGGTTTATGTCGGCTCTGCACCGCGGGGTGCCGAAGCCTCCGCCGAGCTCGCGACCCGCGGCATGCAGGCGATCTGCGATGCACTGCAACCCGGCGCTACCGCCGGCCAGGTTTACCAGGCATGGAAGGATGTCGCCGACAGCGCCGGGTTAGTCGACTATCACCGGCATCATTGCGGTTACATGGTCAGCATCGGCTTTCCGCCCAGCTGGACCGGCGGCAGCATGGTCACCAGCCTGCAGCCCGGCAGTACCCGCGTGCTCAAAACCGGAATGACGTTTCACGCCCACTCCTGGTTTACCAACACCGACGTGGTGGATTATTTTATTTCCAATACGGTCATGCTTGTCGATAACGGCGCGGAGAATTTGACGTCTCTAACCCCACAGACGCTGAACGTTCGATAGCTTAAGAGACTAACCCATGAATTTACCGGGCATCGCCAGTGGAAATTCCCGCTTTTTCAATTAAGGATATGATCTAATCAATCGTTTTTTTGATCACGATCGGGTAGTATTCGAAAGGTGCAGGCTTGATATACCCACACTCCTTATGATAATAATCGATGGCTTTAATGAAATTTAGTCATTTTCTGCATAAGGTTGCAGTCGGTATAGTCAGTAGTATGCAACGCCTCAAGAAGCAGGCGGCATTGACATTTAAATGAAATAAAACCGAGGAGAGATTTTCGATGACCGACAGAACCAAAAAAGAATTCAAAGAGTTACTCACCCAGGACGCTAAAAGCGGCAAGCTGGGTCGACGTGACTTCATGCGTTTCGCAGTGGCGGCGGGTATGACAATACCGCTCGCATCCGGACTCTGGAGCAGCGAAGTGGCCGCGGCTACACCGAAAAAAGGCGGTAAGTTCCGCGTTGGCGTGCATGATATGAACACTTCCGATTCCCACGATCCGGGTACCTACCAGTCAGTAGGACAAATCCAGATTGCGCATACCCATCGCAGTTACCTGACCGAAATCACGCCCGAGAACGGTTTGGGACCCGACATGGCCGATTCCTGGAGCGCGTCACCCGACGCAAAAGTCTGGACCTTCGAGCTCAACAAGAATGCGACCTTCCATAACGGTAAGAAATTCACCTCCGCGGACGCAATCGCTTCGCTGAATCACCACCGTGGCGAAAAATCGACATCGGGGGGCAAGGCCCTGCTGTCTTCTGTCTCCGATATCAAGGCCAAAGGCGACCATACACTCGTGATCGAGTTGAACCAGGGCTCGGCCGATTTGCCCTGGTTCCTGACCGATTACCACCTGGTGATGATACCCGCGAAGGCAGACGGAACCGCGGATTGGGAAAGCGGTACTGGCGCCGGTCCGTATGAAATCACTAGCCACAAGCCGGGTATCGGCACAAACTACAAGCGCCACGGCGGCTGGCACCGCGAAGGCGCCTATTTCGACGAAATCGAGATGGTCGGCCTCAACGATCCGAACGCGCGCCAGACAGCGCTGATTACCGGCGACGTCGACGCGATCACCTCGGTCGACCTGAAAACCGCGGCCCTGCTCGGCCGCAATCCGAACATCGTGGTCGAAAACGTGCCCAGCGGCTCGGCAATTACGCTGCCGATGTTTTGCGATGTCGCACCTTTCGATAACCTCGACGTCCGGCTGGCGCTCAAGTACGCGGTCGATCGTCAGGACCTGGTCGATAAAATCATGTTCGGCACCGCAACCGTGGGTAACGACTACCACGTTTCTGCCGGCATGCCTTACGCCCCGACCGATATTCCGCAACGGCCTTACGATCCCGACAAGGCCAAGTTCCACCTGAAGAAGGCCGGCATGAGCAACCTAGAAGTGAACCTGTCTGCCGCCGACAGCATACTGCCTGGCGCGGTCGACATGTGCGTGCTTTACAGCGAGCATGCCAAGAAGGCCGGCATCAAGTTAAACGCGATCCGCGAGCCGAACGACGGCTACTGGTCGGACGTCTGGCTGAAAAAGCCCTGGTGTTTCGTCAAGTGGGGCGCGCGTCCGACGCCCGACCAGATGTTCACGCTGGCTTACAAGGACGACGCGCCGTGGAACGAGTCGCACTGGCAGAACAAGCGCTTCAACGAGTTGCTGCTGATGGCCAAGGCCGAGCTCGATGACACCCGTCGTGCCGAGCAGTATCGCGAAATGTGTGTACTCGCCAGCGACGACGGCGGCACCGTGATTCCATTCTTCGCCAACTTTGTTTATGCACGCACCAAGAAAGTGGCGCATGGATCGAGCCTGGCAGCGAGCTGGGAGCTCGATGGCGGACGCGGTTACCATCGCTGGTGGTTCGCCTAGAACGCGAGCCGTTTTAGCGTAAAGTAGTACAGATTGATCGGGTAGCCTGACGCACAGGCTACCTGCTCTATCTGAATAGTTAATTGAGAGCGGTAATAATAAACCGCACGAGGGGGATGCCTGCTATGGGCGATATCATATCAATAATCGCGAAAAGACTGGGGCTGGGACTGATCACGCTCCTGGTTATTTCGATCATCATATTCTTTGCGGTGGAACTGTTACCCGGTGACATCGCGCAGGCCGTGCTCGGCCAGGGGGCAACCGAAGACAACCTCGCCGCGTTACGTGCGGAGCTCGGTCTCGACCGGGCGGCGCCGCTGCGTTACCTGGATTGGCTGGGCAGTGCATTGACAGGGGATTTCGGTAATTCGCTCGTGTCGAAAACGCCGGTAGCGGAAGCGATCGGTACAAGATTCGGCAATACCCTGTTCCTGGCCACGTATGCCGCGGTCATCGCGGTTCCCGCTGCCATTTTTCTGGGCGTGCTGGTGGCATTGTTCAGAAACTCGGTGTTTGACCGGGTTGCCAACGTGGTTACCCTGACCTCGATATCCTCTCCTGAATTCTTTCTCGGTTACGTATTGATCCTGTTCCTCGCGGTCAAGACCGGACTTTTCCCGGCCATCGCCAAGATCGACGATGACATGACCCTGTTCGACAAGCTCAACCGCACCTTCCTGCCCGCGCTGACCATGGTACTGGTGGTGGTGGCGCACATGATGCGCATGACGCGCGCGTCGATCATCAACCTGCTGGCGTCGCCCTATGTCGAAATGGCCCGCCTCAAGGGCGTGCCGGCATGGAAGGTCATCGTCAAACATACCTTGCCAAACGCCTGGGCGCCGGTTATCAACGTCGTCGCGCTGAACCTGGCCTACCTGATTACCGGAGTGGTGCTGGTCGAGGTGGTGTTTGTTTACCCGGGAATCGGGCAATTGCTGGTTGACGCCGTCACCAAGCGGGATTTCCCGGTGGTGCAGGCCTGCTGCCTGATCTTCGCGGCCACTTTCATCCTGTTAAACCTGGCAGCAGACGTGGGGTCGATCCTGACCAACCCGCGCTTGCGTCATCCGAAGTGAGGGCTGAATCATGAATTATTTTATTATTGGTTTTTACGCCCTCGTCATTGGCGCTTCTTCGCTGGCCGCCTTTTATCAAAAGCGCACCGCGTTTATCCTGCTGTTTTCGTTGACCCTGGTTTCCTTCGTCATGGGCATAGTCGGTGGCGAAGCGATGCTGTGGTCGGTCACCATACTGGCCGGGCTGATCGCTTTTTCCGCGGGCGTTTCCTACTCGTTCCGCGAATTCCTGGTCATTATTCTGCCAAACGACATGGCCAAGGAAATGCGCACCGCGCCATTGACCGCCGGCTTCGGTTTATTCGTTATCTTCACCTACGCAATTTCCGGCATTTTTGCGCCGATTATCGCGCCCTACGGCGAGGCCGAGGTCATCACGTCCGCGTTTGCACCGGCCGATGAAAATATGCTGCTGGGCGCAGATCAACTGGGTCGGGACATGTTCAGCCGCATCATCTACGGGGCGCGTAATACCGTCGGCCTGGCGCTGCTGGCGACCATCCTGGCATTTCTCATGGGCGCCACCGCGGGTTTGTATGCCGCTTCCAAGGGCGGCAAACTCGACCAGCTGTTGGGGCGGATAGTCGACGTCATCATGTCGATCCCGTCGCTGATCTTCTCGCTGCTGCTGCTGAGTATCTTCGGCACCAATACGACTACGCTGATCATCGTTATTGCGATCATTTACGCGCCGCGCGTATACCGACTGGCAAGATCGGTCGGCGGTAATGTCGTGGTTATGGATTACATCGAAGCCGCCAAGCTCAGGGGTGAAGGTACCTGGTACCTGATTCGCAAGGAAATACTGCCGAACTCGACCGCGCCGCTGATTGCGGAATTCGGCCTCGAATTCTGCTTCGTTTTCCTGCTGGTCGCCGGCCTCTCTTTCCTCGGTCTCGGCATCCAGCCACCGACCGCGGACTGGGGTTCGATGGTGCGCGAAAACGCGACGCTGATTTCCTTTGGTGAAATCACCCCGCTGATCCCGGCTGGTGCGATCGCACTGCTTACGGTAGCCGTAAACTTTGTTGTTGACTGGATGCTTGACAGAACCTCCGGTCTGAAGGAGTAATCGAAATGAGCCAAGATAAAACTGTACTACTAAATATAAAGAATCTGATTATCGAGGGATACTCTGACGAAAAGTGGGTCGGAATTGTCCATGGGGTAGATCTGAAACTTCACCGGGGTGAAGTCATGGGTCTGATCGGTGAATCCGGGGCTGGAAAATCGACCATAGGTCTCGCGGCCATGGGGTTCACCAAGGATGGCTGTCGCATTGGAGAGGGATCTTCTATCGAGTTCGATGGTATGGAGCTGACCACAACCCCGCAATCGGACCTGCAATCCCTGCGCGGCTCGCGCATTGCCTATGTTGCCCAATCTGCCGCGGCATCGTTCAACCCGGCGCATAAGTTGATCGATCAGCACACCGAGGCACCGCTGCAGTACCGCATACAGAAGCGCCTGGAAAGCCAGGAAGATGCGATGGAGCTGTACGAGAAATTACGTCTGCCCAATCCCAGGGAAATCGGTTTTCGATATCCGCACCAGGTCTCTGGTGGTCAGTTACAGCGCGCAATGACCGCGATGGCGATGGCTTGTCGACCGGATCTGATTATATTCGACGAACCTACAACTGCGCTCGATGTCACCACGCAAATCGAAGTATTGTCGGCGATTCGTGATATCGTGGATCAGTTCAATACCGCGGCAATCTATATTACCCATGACCTCGCGGTCGTGGCACAAATGGCCGACGTGATCAAGGTTCTGCTAAAAGGCAACGAGGTCGAAGAAGCCGACACCCGTACCATGCTGTCAAATCCACAGGATGATTACACCAAGTCGCTGTGGGCGGTTCGTGACTTCAAACGAGACCAGAAACCGCGACCAACCGAGGGCTCGCCGCTGATTTCGGTGAAAAATGTCGACGCATCATACGGGGACACACCGGTGCTGCATGACGTTTCGTTTGATATTTACGAAGGTATGACGGTTGCCGTCGTGGGTGAATCGGGATCGGGTAAATCCACCGTGGCCCGGTGTATCACGGGTCTTTTGCCACCGACCAAGGGTGAATGTTTGTTCAAGGGAACGCCATTGCCGCCGGATTATCGGGATCGGTCCAAGGATCAGTTGCGCCAGGCACAGATGATCTACCAGATGGCGGATACGGCGCTCAATCCCAAGGTGAAAATCAGCGAGATAATCGGGCGACCGGCACAGTTTTACAGCGGGCTGACCGGCCCGGCACTGAAAAATCGTGTAGACGAGTTACTCGATTTGATCGAGCTCGAGCCGGCACAGTATTACAACCGCTACCCACCGGAACTGTCCGGTGGTCAGAAACAACGCATCGGTATCGCACGCTCGCTGGCGGCGGAGCCGACGTTTATTATTTGCGACGAGGTCACCAGTGCCCTCGATCAGCTGGTTGCGGAAGGTATCCTGCGCTTACTCGACAAACTGCAAAACGAGTTGAACCTGTCCTACATGTTCATCACCCACGACCTGGCAACGGTGCGCTCGATTGCCGATGAAGTCGTGGTCATGCAGTATGGCAAGGTTGTCGAACAGGGACCCAAGGATGTAATGTTCAAACCGCCGCATCATGCATATACCGACCTGTTATTGTCCTCGGTGCCGGAAATGGATCCGGACTGGTTGACCACGCTGCTGGAAGAGCGCGGTGTCGATGACATCGGTGAAGCGGCAAAGGCAAACAAACGGGACTGATACTCCCGACGCGTTATCCACGGTAGAATGCCCACTGCATGGTGGGCATTTTTTTTGCGCTCGAATCCTGTATCGGAGCGTTGATAGATCTGTACAGGCAGCCGCTGCTAAAAAACCGAACCACGCCCGTCGAAAGACTGCTCTTATCAGATCCGTAAAACGAGTCGATCGCCCATAGGCCAATATTGTCGACGACCTGGGCATCCTGTTCCAGATCAGGGGGCCAGGTCAAACCTGGCCCCGGTTTACTGACCCGGATTTACTTGGCGGGCAGCGTTTGCGCGTATGCGATAATATCGACGATATCCTGTATATCGAGCACGCCTAACGCCACCATCGGAACACCCGGCTGGCCGTTGCGGGCCTTATGCATTGTTTCCTGGGGATTCTCTTGCGCGACGGTGCCGATGAATTCGGGCTTTTCGGGCGTTTTGAAATTTATTTGTTTACCGTCGAAGCCATGGCACACGGAGCAAATCGCCTGGTAGAAACGTGCTCCTCTATTTGCATCTCCCCGGGCAGTCTTCGTCGCATAGTCTATATACTGAGGCATATCCACCTGACCCCGGCTCACAAACAGCGCCAGATATTCAACCGCCTCATCGGGGATCATATCCCGGGTGTAACCATGGGTTTTATCGCGGATAATCTTTTCAATATCAGACACCGTTCCACCAACCCGGTTGCGAATCCCCTTGACGCCGCTATAGTGCGATCCAGAGCTATAAGCACCGTCTACGCCGCGATAATCCCAGCCATGGCATTCCTTACAGCGCCAGGTTCCCGCCCCCTTTTGCTTGCCTCCGGCAGGATATGATGGATGTGTTTCCGATGGCCCTTTCTTAAACAGCACTTTTGCCCAGTTGTCATACAGCAACCCGCCCTGCAGCGTTTGCCAAAACTCGGTAACCTGTGAATCACCAGCCGCAGAAGCTGCCATCGGCCAGATAAGAAATGTCGATATAGCAAGCAATGATAAATATTTTTTTAACATGATTTTTCACTCCAATATATTTTATAATCAGTACCCATTAAAACCTTACCAATTTATACCATCCCGACCGCATCCGCTTGATACAGGTCAATCGCAAGGCCATCTACAAAATTACAAGTGTACAGCTGGCTATCGCGAGGTTTCAGTCTGCATCCAATTGATTTCGATCATGGGCCAGTTACGACTGGCCTGATATTATGGGCGCAGAATAATTCTCTCATCGGGCATACATGGATTCACTCAAGGCGATCTG
>CAMYML010000047.1 GCA_947259305.1 uncultured Gammaproteobacteria bacterium
TCGGAAGCATCCTGAGTCTTGGCGCGCTTGCCGGCAATAGTGAAATAATCGCGATGCAGGCATCGGGAGTTTCCCTGATTCGGATGCTGACCGCGGTGCTGCAGGCCGCCCTGGTGCTCGCGTTTATCAGCTTCTTATTGGCTGACTGGGTAGTCCCCGATAGCGAGACCCGTGCCGGTAAGTTGAAAAATCTGGGCCAGAATAATAGCACCGTGCTGCAGTCGAGCGAGCGCTTGTGGATAAAGGACGGCTCCAGAGTGGTGCATGTTCAGGCGTTATTGCCGAATGGATATGCCCGTGATATCGAGATTTATCAGCTGGATAACAAGGGAAAACTAATTTCCACGATGCGGGCAGCGCGTGCGGTTCCCCTCGAATCGGGGTGGGAGTTACAGCAGGTCAGCCAATCGATAATTTCTCCGCAAGAAGTCGTAACCAGGCGTTACGAGCGACTAGTCTACGACGGCAGCTTATCGCGCGAACTGCTGCAGGTTCTGATGATTGAACCGCGCAAGATGTCGAGTCCGGACTTGCATGCTTATCTCAATTTTCTCGACGAAAATCGACTGGATTCACATCTTGAAAGGTTGATTTTCTGGAAAAAGCTGCTGGCCCCGTTGACCATCGTGATCATGTGCCTGCTCGCATTTCCGTTTGTGCTGGGTTCACAGCGCCAGTCCAGCGGTGGGCAACGTTTGTTGATCGGGATTCTGCTGGGCCTGGTATTCGTGGTCGTCGGGCGTCTGTTAACTCAGCTGGGCATCCAGTTTGCTATCAATCCCTTTATGGTGGCGCTGCTGCCCAACCTGCTGTTTCTTTCGCTGGCAATTCTGTTGTTGATCAAAAAGCAGTCACACCGGGTTGGCATCGGCCTGCTTGCCGGTGGTCAGAGATGAAACGTCGATAATACTGGTCTGACTGAGTTTGTCATGCCAGGTATAAGGCCGGAAAAGTCGCCAGAAATAGCCCAGGCCAAAACAGGATAATGACAGTAGCGCAAATACGAGCCGCAGGTAACTGCTGCCCCAGCTCGGGTTGCCGCCAAATTCTGAGACGATGCGAATTTTCCAGACGCGCATGCCGAGCGTTTGACCAGACTTGTGCCAGAACCATGCATAAAAGGTAAAAACCGTAAACAATAGATACAGACTGAAGGCCGGGTTCGACTCTATTGGCATGCCCCGGTTCAACAGCAAAGCGATTGCGGCGGCGAAAAACAACACGCCAAAAATCAACAGGCTGTCATACAGCATTGCTGCAAATTGTTTGATCAAACTTGCAGGCGGGCAATCACGAGTAGTGTCTTCAGACATAAATTGAAACGATTTAATTTCGAATTGTTTTACCGATTAAAAATGATTTTGTCGTGTAAAAAAATAAAAAAAATTTCATGCAACTTTTTTGACGCACGCAACTATAATAAACATCGTGAAATCTTAGCAGCATTCCGGTTTAATACTGACACTCTATTGTATTATCGTGAATGCTTTTTATAATGAAAGCCGTAAGTAAACGTGAGGAGACTGGATAATGGCGACAGCAAAGAAAGTAGTAAAGTCGAAGCCAGAAGTTAAAGCGAAAAAACCCGCAGTTAAGAAGAAAACGACCAGACCAGCAGTAAAAAAGAAAGTAGCAAAGCCGGCAGTAAAAAAGGCCGCCGTAAAGAAGAAAGCAAGCCGACCCGCGGTTAAGAAGAAGGTTGTCAAGAAAGCGGCGCGACCCGCTGCCAAGAAGCGACCCGTAGCGAAGAAGAAAGCTGCCGCAAAAACTATTTCTCCTGCCAAGTTAAAAGCCGCAGAAGCTAAAATCAGGGCGCAGGCCAAAGATATCCAACGCTTGAAGGACCAGCTCAGGGCGGTCAGCAAAACCATTGCAGTCGCTGCAAGAGCAGCAAAGCCAAAAAAGAAAAAATAGCGACGCGGATAGAAAATAAGTAGTAGTCTAAAGGCACAGCTCGCTGTGCCTTTTTTTTGCCCATGAAAAAGTTATCTAACGACCACGACGACCCCGCCATCGATCGCTTCATCGACAGCCTGTGGTCGCAAAAAGGTCTCGCCGAACTAACCCTGGCTGCCTATCAACAGGATTTGCGCCAGTTTTCACGTTGGCTGACGAAGCAGGGCGTCCAGCTTATCGATGCCGACCAGGCCAGTATCCAGCGCTATCTGGCGAAACGTTTCGATGGCGGCGCCTCGGCGCGTTCCAATGCGCGTCTGCTGTCGACACTGAAGCAGTATTACCGGCATTTAATCAGGAACGGGGAGCGCCAGGACAATCCCACCGCGTTGATCAGCGCACCCCGGATTCATCGTAGCCTGCCGCAGACGCTGACGGAAAACGATATCGATAAATTGCTGGATGCACCCGATCTCGAGAGTCCATACGGGATGCGCGATCGCTGTATGCTGGAACTCATGTACAGTTCCGGGTTGCGGGTCAGCGAACTGGTTGGGTTGCGGCTGAATCAGGTCAACACCAATCTTGGACTGGTGCGGCTCATCGGCAAGGGTAACAAGGAACGCGTGGTTCCGGTTGGCGAGGAAGCGTTGCACTGGTTGTCTATCTATGTAAAACAGGCGCGCCCGAGTCTGCAACAGGCCAGGTCGATTAACGATGCGTTGTTTTTATCGAGCCGTGGTAGCGGCATAACGCGCCAGGCGTTTTGGCAAAATATTAAAAAGTACCTGCTAAAGGCGGGCGTCAAAACCGTGTTCTCGCCGCACTCGCTACGGCACGCCTTTGCCACGCATTTACTCAATCATGGTGCCGACCTGCGCACCGTGCAAATGCTGCTGGGTCATAGCAGCCTGTCAACGACCCAGATCTACACCCATATCGCCCAGGAGCGCCTGGCGTCGATACACGCCGAACATCATCCGCGCGGTTGAAAATCCGAAAATCCGGGGACAGTATGCAATGCTACTTACCTGACAAAACATGGTCATTCCCGCGCAAGCGGGAATCTTGTAACAGCTGCTTTCCAGTAGTATCAAGACCGAAACGTCGGACCGCCCGATACGTCGGACCGCCGCTTGCGCGGGTATGACGCCCTTAAGTAAGTGCCATTCTAAACTGTAACCACATTTCTATTTCATGACTGTAACTGTCGCCGAATGCCATTTAAACAGACAGTTCGGACGTCTGTTGATACAGGTCAAATGAAAAAACTCAAAATAGGTAATGATTACCAGCAAATACGAATAGTCCAGCAGTTAAACAAACCCATGTCGATGCCAAAAAATCACATTACCGAACCGCATGCGATTAATCGCTGGCCCGCATGGCTCGATATCACTCAAGGCGTCACCGGTTTGGCGCTGGTGCTATTTATGTGGGTCCATATGCTGATGGTCTCCAGCATTTTGCTCGGCAACGATGTGTTTTATTTCGTCGCCCGAATGTTTGAAGGCCAGTATATTTTCGGTCGCCCTTACCCCCTGCTGGTCAGCTTTTTTGCCGCCGCCATATTCGTGATTTTTTCAGTGCATGCGCTGGTCGCCATACGCCATATACCCAACAGCTATCGCGAATATCGCGCAATCTGGCAGCACTCGCGCTCGCTGCAACATGCCGACACCACGCTGTGGTTGATACAGGTAATTACCGGTCTGTTGCTCATGTTCTTCGCGTCGGTGCACCTGTATGGTGTCTTCACCCACCCGGGCGATATCGGTCCTTACGCCTCCTCCGACCGGATCGTGAGCGGCGTTATGTGGCCCCTTTATTTAGTCCTGCTATTTGCGGTGGAATTGCACGCCGGGATCGGTATTTACCGGCTCGCGCTTAAGTGGGGCTGGCCGAGTGGCAAAAACCCGCGTCAAATGCGCCGTATCCTCAGCCGGGCGAAATGGGCGATCAGTATATTTTTTATTGTGCTTGGCTTATTGACGCTATCGGCCTATATCAAAATCGGTATCGAGCACCGCGAACACGCCGGCGAGCGTTACCTGCCCGCAGCATTGCAGTCGCTGCAACACACTCCTTCAGAACCGCGACCGGAAAACTAGTCGAATGCAAACGATACACACTGATGTATTGGTAATCGGCGGCGGACTGGCCGGTATGCGTCTCGCTATCGGGGTCAAACGCCGAGGTCATGACTGCATTGTCTTGAGTTTGGTTCCGCCCAAGCGCTCGCACTCGGCAGCGGCACAGGGTGGTATGCAGGCCAGCCTCGCTAACAGTATAAAAGGTGAAGGTGACAACGAGGATATACACTTCGCGGATACGGTGCGTGGCAGCGATTGGGGCGCCGACCAACAGGTAGTGCGCATGTTCACTAACACGGCGCCCAAAGCGGTGCGGGAGCTGGCCGCCTGGGGTGTGCCGTGGAATCGCGTGCAGCAGGGCGACCGTGAAGTCGTGATCAATGGCCAGCGGGTAACCATTTCCGAGAAGGAGGCGGCACACGGCCTGATCACCGCGCGCGACTTTGGCGGCACCAAAAAATGGCGCACCAGCTATGTCAGCGATGGTACCGGGCATTCGATGTTATACACGATGAATGACCAGGCGATCGCACGCAACATTGTGGTCCACGAACGCACCGAGGCGCTGGCGTTGATCCACGACGGCGCGCGTTGTTACGGTGCGATCGTGCGTAATCTTGTTAGCGGTGAACTGCTGGCCTATGTCGCCAGTGCTACCTGTATTGCGACAGGCGGCTTTGGACGCATTTACCGGGCGACGACCAATGCAGTCATCAACGAGGGCATGGGCGCGGCCATCGCACTTGAGACCGGCGTGGCGACACTCGGCAACATGGAGGCGGTACAGTTTCATCCAACTACGCTTTTCCCGGCCGGTATTCTGATGACCGAGGGCTGCCGCGGTGATGGTGGCCTGTTGCTGGACGCCAACGAACATCGATTTATGCCGGACTACGAACCGGAGAAGAAAGAACTGGCCTCGCGCGACGTGGTATCTCGGCGTATGGAACAGCATATGGCGCAGGGGCATGGCGTACGGTCGCGTTTCGGTGACCACCTGTGGCTGGATATCCGCTTGCTCGGGCGCCAGCACATCAAATCTAATCTGCGCGAGGTTCAGGAAATTTGCAGCTACTTCCTTGGCATCGATCCGGCCACGGACTTGATACCGGTGCGTCCGGCGCAGCACTATTCGATGGGTGGGGTGCGTACTGATTACCGGGGGCAATGCCCTACGCTGAAGGGGCTTTTTGCGGCTGGTGAGGCGTCCTGTTGGGATATGCACGGCTTTAATCGCCTGGGTGGCAACTCGGTCGCGGAAACCGTAGTCGCCGGCATGCTGGTGTCCGAATTTATCGCCGATTACTGTGATAGCGCGGAAAGTGAGATGGCGCTCTCCAGCACCTTGATCAAGCAATGCTGGCGCCGTGAACATGACCGATTACAACAATTAATGTCGCCTGACGGCAATGAAAACCCGTTCGATCTGACGCGCGAAATGCAGGACATCATGACCGATAAAGTCGGTATATTCCGCCACGGCGATCAGCTTTCCGAAGCGGTGGAGCAGTTGCAATCCTTGCTCCAGCGTAGCCGAAAGATTCGCGTCAAAAACCAGATCTCTGGCGCTAACCCGGAACTCGTCGCCGCTTATCGAGTGCAGAAAAAGTTGAAACTTGCGCTTTGCGTCGCCTGCGGGGCACTGCAGCGCACCGAGAGCAGGGGCGCGCATTTCCGGCAGGATTTTCCGCAGCGCAACGACAATGACTGGCTGCAGCGAACGTTGGCAAGCTGGCCGGATGAAAACACAGCCTCGCCGCAGCTTGCTTACGAACCGCTCGACGTCATGAGTATGGAACTGCCGCCAGGTTGGCGCGGTTATGGCGCCAGGGATCATATTGAGCATCCCGCCGTGCAGCAACGCTTGTCTGCAATCGAGAAAATTTCACAGCAAAGCCCAACTGGCGACCGCTTCGCGCTACAGCAGGCGTTGATGCCCTACGAGCATCTGCTGCCGGCAAGGTTTCGCGGCCGCAACGCCCGCCTCGGCGAGGCCGAACCATGCAGCTGACAGAATCAACGCCAGCGCCCCGCTCACTGCGGATTCACGTTCTGCGGCATAATCCGCAAGACCCGCAGAGTCATCCACATATGCAGACTTTTAACATTGAGGAAGCCGACGGCATGACCTTGTTTATCGCGCTCAACGAAATTCGCGAAACCCAGGATCCGGCATTGCAGTTTGACTTCGTCTGCCGCGCGGGTATCTGCGGCAGCTGCGGAATGCTGATCAACGGCCGACCGGGGCTTGCCTGCCGCACGCTGACCAAAGATCTCGATGCGGATATTTACCTCGCGCCATTGCCGCTGTTTGAGTTGATCGGCGACCTCTCGGTGGACACCGGCAAGTGGATGCGGGGCATGAGTGAACGCCTCGAAACCTGGATTCATACCCAGCAAGACGAGCCGGACCTCGATGCGCTCGAAGCGCGGATGGAGCCGGAACTCGCGCAGAATATTTACGAACTGGAGCGTTGCATCGAATGCGGCTGCTGTATTGCCGCTTGTGGCACGGCACGCATGCGCGAAGAGTTTGTCGGCGCCGTCGGCCTGAATAAAATTGCGCGCTTTCGCCTCGACCCGCGTGATGCACGTAGCGATGCAGCGTTCTACGAACTTATCGGCAACGAGAACGGCGTGTTCGGCTGCATGAGCCTGTTAGGCTGCGAGGATATCTGCCCCAAGGACTTGCCTTTGTCTACGCAGCTCGCGTTTATACGCCGTAAAATGGCATTCATTCATTAGGTAATCCCTGTCTGCAAAGGCAACCAGGCACAACTGAAATCCGAAAAACTCCGGTATTTCCGCTCTCGAGATAAAAAATTTCGATGGGATCGCCATGCTTATCTACGAAGATTTTCCTGGTCGCATAACCTGACAACAGCTGACAGAAACTGTCGTCATTCAAATTAGATCCTGGAAGAGCCCGCTTAAAGTGATCACTTTAAGCGGATGAATCGTATATAATCCCCAACCCAAAATTATAAATAATCCGGAGGAGCCACGATGATACCCCCGTCGTTTGAATACCACGCGCCGGGCTCGGTCGATGATGCCATCGCCTTACTGAGCCAATATGGTGACGCAGCCAAAATTCTCGCTGGTGGACACAGTCTATTGCCGATGATGAAACTGCGTTTCGCCGAACCCGAACACCTGGTTGATATCAACAATATCGATTCGTTGAAAGGAATTCGTGAGGAGGATGGCGAAATCGTTATCGGTTCGATGACCTCCGAAAACGCGTTAATCGCCTCTACCCTGCTACAGGAAAAATGCCCGATGCTACCGGAGGCTGCGAAAATGATCGCAGATCCGCAGGTACGCAATCGCGGCACCATCGGTGGTGATATTTCACACGGAGATCCGGGTAACGATCACCCGGCACTAATGCTGGCGCTGGATGCGACCTTCACCCTGGCTGGTCCCAATGGAGCACGACAGGTTGCGGCTGCTGATTTTTTCCTCGGCACTTTTTTTACCGCGCTGGAAGCCGATGAAATCATGACCGAAATCCGGATTGCGCCACAGGCTGCAAATACCGGCGCCAGTTATCAAAAACTCAAACGCAAAACCGGCGATTACGCGACCGCCGCCGCCGCCGCAGTGATCAGCATGTCGGGCGATACCTGCCAGAGTGCGAGCATCGCGTTAACCAACCTGGGCGCCACCGCAATGCGCGCCAGCGAAGCAGAAGCCGTACTCGTAGGCCAGGTCGTCGACGAGGCCCTGATCAGCCAGGCCGCCGCAAAAGCGATGGAGATATGCGATCCGGCCGAGGATTTACGCGGTGACGCAGAGTACAAGACACACATGGGCGGCGAAATGACGCGCCGGGCTATCAGAGCAGCGATGCAACGCGTCGGGGGTAACTAGACATGGCGAAGACACAGGTAAGTTTTAATCTGAATGGTCAGGACGTCGACGTTCTGGTCGAACCACGCGAACTGCTGATTCACGTTTTGCGTGAGCAACTGCAGTTGACCGGCAGCCACATCGGTTGCGAAACCAGCCACTGCGGCGCCTGTACCGTCGATGTCAACGGCCAGTCGATAAAGTCCTGCACCATGCTCGCTATTCAGGCACAAGGCGCAACGGTAATGACCGTGGAAGGACTCGCCGCAGGCGGGGAATTACACCCGCTGCAACAGGCCTTTATGGATGAGCACGGCCTGCAATGCGGATTCTGTACCCCGGGCATGTTGGTGCGCGGTTATCGTTTCCTGCAGGAAAATCCAAATCCCAGCGAGGAAGAGATTCGTAGCGGAATGGCGGGCAACCTGTGCCGCTGCACCGGCTACCAGAATATCATCAAATCAATCCAGACTGCCGCGGCCGCGTTGAACGCGGACACCGGCTCGCAAGCCGAATAGAGCAGAGGAAATAATTATGTCAGCAGCAGCAGAAACTATGGAACGGCAGGAGCAATTGCAGGGCATCGGATGCTCACGCAAGCGTAAGGAAGACCCGAGATTTATCCAGGGCAAGGGCCTTTACGTCGACGATGTCAAATTACCGGGCATGCTCTGCGGCGAAGTGGTTCGCAGCCCATTTGCCCACGCTAAAATCGTTTCCATCAACAAGGAAAAAGCGCTCGCCCTGCCGGGTGTGCACGCCGTTATTACCGCCGAAGACCTGAAGCCGCTGGGGCTGCACTGGATGCCTACGCTGGCGGGCGATACCCAGGCGGTTCTGGCCGACGAAAAAGTCTGTTTCCAGATGCAGGAAGTGGCGATGGTCATCGCCGACGATCGCTACATTGCCGCCGATGCCGCCGAACTGGTGGAAGTCGAATATGAGCAGCTTCCCGCCCTGGTCGATCCGCACAAGGCGATGGACGCGGATGCGCCGATTATCCGCGAAGACCTGGTCGGTAAAGACGAGGCCGGACAGGGTAAACGCACCCACAACAATCACATTTTCACCTGGGACGTGGGCGATAAGGACGCCACCGACCGGGCTTTCGAGAGTGCCGAAGTCACCGTGCGTGAAGACATTCTGAATCCGCGCGTGCACCCGAGCCCGATGGAAACCTGCGGTTGTGTCGCTTCATTCGACAAGGTCAACGGGTCACTAACGGTTCACATCACTTCGCAGGCGCCGCACATCGTGCGTACCGTGGTAACGCTGCTGTCGGGAATTCCCGAGAGCAAGGTACGCATCATCTCGCCCGACATCGGTGGCGGATTTGGCAACAAGGTCGGCATTTACCCGGGTTACGTGTGTGCAATCGTGTCTTCGATCGTGCTCGGCCGTCCGGTCAAGTGGATCGAAAGCCGCATCGAGAATATATCGACCACCGCGTTTGCGCGCGATTACCACGGCGTGGGTGAACTGGCCGCCGACAAAGACGGTCGTATCACGGCTTTGCGCTTCCATGCGTTGGCCGACCATGGCGCCTTCAACGCGCACGCCCAGCCGACCAAGTGGCCCGCGGGACTGTTCAGTATCTGCACCGGCTCCTACGATATACCGGTCGCTTACGCGCGCGTCGATGGCGTGTACACCAACAAGGCGCCGGGGGGCGTGGCCTATCGCTGCTCGTTTCGCGTGACCGAAGCGGTTTACCTGATCGAGCGCATGATCGATGTGCTCGCGCAGAAGCTCGATATCGACAAGGCTGAAATTCGCCGGCGAAACTTCATCCAGGCGGATCAGTTTCCCTACCAGTCAGCACTCGGCTGGGAATACGACAGCGGCAATTACGCACCCGCGCTGGAAAAAGTACTCGAAGCCTGTGATTACGAGGGCTTGCGCAAGGAACAGACCGAAAAACGCGCCAACGGCGAATTGATGGGTATCGGCCTGTGTACCTTCACCGAAATCGTCGGCGCCGGCCCGAGTAAGGCCTGTGACGTTCTCGGCGTAGGCATGTTCGACAGCTGCGAGATTCGGGTACATCCAACCGGCAGCGCGATTGCGCGCATGGGTACGATTACCCAGGGCCAGGGTCATGAGACCACCTACGCGCAGATCATCGCCACCGAACTGGGATTGTCGTCCGACGACATTCAGATCGAGGAAGGCGATACCGATACCGCACCTTATGGCCTGGGTACCTACGGTTCGAGAAGCACCCCGGTGGGCGGTGCGGCTACTGCTATGGCGGCACGCACGATTCGCGCCAAGGCGCAAAAAATTGCTGCGCACTTGCTAGAAGTCAGTCCAGAAGACATTGAATGGGACGTCGACCGTTTCCATGTCAAGGGTAATCCAGATGCCGTCAAGACCATGAAGGAAGTTGCCTGGGCGGCTTACAACAACGTGCCCGAAGGCATGGAGATGGGCCTGGAGTCAGTTAACTATTACGATCCACCCAATTTCACCTACCCCTTCGGCATTTACCTGTGCGTGGTCGATATCGATCGCCACACCGGTGAAACCAGCATCCGCCGCTTCTACGCGCTCGACGATTGTGGTAATCGCATCAATCCGATGATCATCGAAGGGCAGATTCACGGTGGCCTGAACGAGGCATTCGCGGTCGCGATGGGCCAGCTGATCAGCTTCGACGAGGAGGGCAACCTGCAGGGCAACACCTTGATGGATTATTTTATCCCGACCTTCGTCGAGACCCCGCACTGGGAAACTGACTACACGGTAACCCCGTCGCCGCATCACCCGCTCGGCGCCAAGGGCGTGGCCGAATCGCCTCATGTTGGCGGCATCCCCTGTTTCAGCAACGCGGTTGTCGATGCATTTGCGCACAAGGGTGTGACCCATGTCGATATGCCCCACACGGCTTTCAATGTATGGAAAACCATTCACGAACTCGGTCTGGACAGCTAGCCTCAACCCCGATGGCGGCAGCCTGAAGCTGCCGCCATCTCCACCTTTCAAATCTGGTAGTAATCATGCAAGTCACAATTAACAAGGTATTCCCTCTCGATGGTTCGGTTAGCGATGCCTGGAACCTGCTTGAAAATATAGAGCAGGTCGCGAGCTGCATGCCGGGTGCAGAAATTACCGAAACGGTCGATGAAAATAATTTCAAGGGCAGCGTCAAGGTCAAGATCGGCCCGATGCATGTCGCCTTTAACGGCGATATCGCGGTCCAGGAAATTAACCCGGGCGAACATCGGGTCCACCTGATCGCCAAAGGTCAGGACAGCAAGGGAACTTCCAGCGCGAGCATGGATTTAACCGCCAGCGTGCGCGCCGGCGAATCCGGCGCGAGCGAACTCACCGGCGATGCGGACGTGACCGTCAACGGCAAACTGGCGAATTTCGGTGGCCGCATGATGACCCAGGTCGCCGACCAGATTCTCGGCCAGTTTGCCGATAACTTCAGCAGCAGGCTGGGGGCGAGCGCGGGCAGCGAAGACCCAGCGCAAACGGCATCCGAGCCGGAACCACAGGTGCAGGAGATCAACGGCCTCAAGTTTGCCTGGCAGGCGCTGATCGGTTTCATTAAAAGCTTTTTCACGAGCAAGGCCTGAGGTTACCCATGCAGGCAGCCCTGGACAAAATGGGACAACGCGTCACGGACGCGGGCTACATTGCCGACCAGGCATTGCTCACCAGCCTGTGGTTAATGAGTGAGTTGAATCGCCCGTTATTGCTCGAAGGCAACGCGGGCGTTGGCAAAACCGAGGTAGGAAAGATCCTGGCCGATGTTTTTGACAGAAGCTTGATACGTTTGCAATGTTACGAGGGGCTCGACGTCAATACGGCGGTTTACGAATGGAATTATCAACGACAATTGCTGGCAATTCGTCGCCAGGAAATTTTGCACGAAGACGGCCTTAGCGAGGCGCAGTTATTCAGCGAGACCTACCTGATGAAGCGCCCGTTGTTACAATCGATCAGCGGAGTGCAACCAACGGTTCTATTGATCGACGAAATAGACCGCGCCGATGAAGAATTCGAGGCTTACCTGCTCGAGGTATTATCCGATTTTCAGATCAGTATCCCCGAGCTCGGCACAATTAAGGCCAGCAGCATCCCGCTGGTTATTCTGACCTCTAACGGCACCCGTGAACTGAGCGACGCGTTGCGCCGCCGTTGCCTGTACCACTACATCGACTACCCCGATTACGACAAGGAATTGCGCATCGTGTTGGCCCGCGCGCCTGACATCGGCGCCAACCTGGCCGCGCAAATTGTCGCCTTCGTACAGAAGCTGCGCGAACAGGACTTACGCAAGGTACCCGGTGTCGCCGAAACGCTGGACTGGACTGCCGCATTGTTGCGCCTGGATATGAAATCCCTGGGTGACAATCCGGATGCGGTGGTGGCGACGCTCGGTTGTTTATTGAAAACCCGCGAAGACATCGATGCGATGCCAGCGGAAGTCATTCATGACCTGGTCGCGAGGGCGTCGTGAATCCGGGAACCACAGAGCTACAGCCCGACCGGCAGCTCATTGCGCAATTGACCGGGTTTTCGCGTTTCGCCCGGGCGCAGAACTTTAACGTCGGCATCCAGGAAAGCGTCGATTCGCAGCGCCTCGCCGCAAGCATCGATGTCACCAACCGGCGCCAATTGCGCATGGGTTTGAAAGCCTTAATCTGCTCTTCGGTCAGCGACTGGGAGCGCTTCGACAGGGTGTTCGATGCTTACTGGAAGCTTGACCAGCCACGCCAGAATACGCAGGCCAGTATCGGCGGCAAGGCACCCCGGCAAGCGGCACTGGCCGATTCGAGTCAACACGGCGATGACGCGTTGTTCGACGTCCCCGATGCCAATGCGCTCGACGCGAAAGGCGCCAGCGATGGGAACCTTAGCCAGGGTGGCGCCAGTAAAACAGAATCGATAAACACCAGGAATTTCGACCAGCTGAGCAATGCCGCCGAACTACGCAGCATGGAGGATCTGGCCGAACGTCTGGCCAGGCGTATCCGCCAGCGCCTGCTGCGACGTCAGCGTATCGATCGGCGCGGTGAGCGCGTCGACATGCGCAGTACCGCGCGCACCAGCTTGCGCTACGGCGGACTACCCATGTCGCTCAGCTTTCGCCAACGTCGGCGCCAGACCCCTAAACTGGTGTTATTGCTCGATGTCAGTCGTTCGATGAGCGTTTACAGTTACCTGTTTCTGCGCTTCGCGCGCGGTATTCTGGGTGCATTCAAGGGTGCCGACGCTTTTGCTTTTCATACTCGGCTGGTGCACATCGGCGAGACCATGCGCGAGCCAGGCCGTCGCAGGCTGCGCGAAAAGATGGCGCTGATCTCTGCCGGCTGGGACGGCGGCACCCGCATCGACAAGTCACTCGAAGCCTTCAATCGTCACTACGCCCGCAATATACTCGGTTCGCGCAGCATCGTGATCATTGTCAGCGATGGTTATGACACCGGCGAACCAGAGGAGCTCTGCAAGCAGTTGCAACGAATCAAGCGCCGCTCGCGCCGCCTGATCTGGCTAAACCCGCTGCTTGGCAATGAAAACTACAGGCCAGGCACAAGGTGTATAATGGCAGCCTTGCCGCTAATCGATATATTTGCGCCGGCGCACAACCTGGAAAGTCTGAGCGCGCTGGAACAACATCTCGCGGGGATATAGATCGAAAATGAAAGACTTGATCAATGCATTGAATACCACCTCGCTCGAAGCCTGTTTCGAAGCTTTGCAGCGCGAAGGCACGCCGTTGGCGCTCGCCACCGTGGTGCAGGCGGTTGCACCAACTTCAGGCAAACCGGGCGACAAGGCGCTGGTCACCGGCGATGCCATTGTCGAGGGCTGGATCGGCGGTGGTTGTGCGCAACCTGCAGTTATCGAGGCAACTCGCGGTGCCCTGGAGTCAGGTGAGTCGAGCCTGATCCGGGTTGGACCCAAGGGCGAATGGGAGCCGCTGGAAGGTGTCGTGGACTATACCTCCGGCTGCCTCAGCGGTGGCACCCTGGTGATTTTTATCGAGCCGATGATCAAACAGCCGGTACTGAATATTTTAGGCAATTCACCGGCGGCACATAGCCTGTGTTACCTGGCCGGGCATCTCGGCTTTGCGGTGACCCTGACCTGTCCCGACCCTGTCGCCAGCAATCTTCCTGAAAACGTTCGTCAGGCGGCAGATTTTTCCGAGGTTAACGGAGATTTCATCGTCATAGCGACCCAGGGGAAGCATGACCGTAGCGCACTCAAGGCCGCGCTAGACTCCAGCGCGTCTCATATCGCGATGATCGCGAGTAGCAAGAAGATAGCCGGGTTAAAAGCCAGTTTTGCCAGGGCCGGGGTCGACTCGGCGCAACTTGATCGCATCCATAGCCCGGCGGGCATCGAAATCGGCGCGCTAACCCCGGCCGAGATCGCGCTGTCGGTCCTGGCCGACCTGGTGCGCGTACGTCGTGGAGAAAAAGATACCCCTCAGGCAGCGGAAGTTTCGCCGCAAGCAGTTACACCCGAGGAAAGCGGAGGTTGCTGCGGTGGCTAACGCCAGGCCCATAATCGCAGCGATAGTGCTCGCCGCCGGTTCATCGCAGCGTATGGGTGTAAAAAACAAGCTGCATTTACCGGTCGACGGCATGCCATTGCTGCGGCGCAGCCTGGAAATACTGCTCGCCTCGAATATCGATGAGGTAGTCGTCGTGCTTGGGCACGATCACGAAAGTACCCGGGCCCTGGTCGATGACCTGCCACTGCAGCTCGTATATAACGAAGCCCATAGCTCTGGCCAGATGACCTCGGTGCATTGTGGCCTGGCGTCACTAGAAAATAGTTATGACGGCGTGATGATCGCTTTAGGCGACCAACCGGCATTATCTGTCGCCGACATAAACTACCTGATCGATGCCTTTCACAATCGCAGTAGCGGGGAAGTTGTGGTCCCGACTTTTACCGGCGAACGCGGCAATCCGATCATCATCAGCGAGAACTGTCGCGCCGATATCCTCGCCGGCACCCGCAATCTGGGTTGCCGCAAGTTTATTGAGAAGAATCCCGAGTTGGTATGCAGGGTCGAAATGCCCAATCCCGGCGTTGTGATCGACCTGGATACACCGCAAGAATACGAAGATTATTGTGAGTCGCAGTTATCCGGTGACTCTTCCAGGATGAGACTGCAGGTCAATTAATTATGGCGAAAGAATTTCTCGATCACCTGCTCGCGATACGCGAACAAAATGTCCCCTACGCGGTTGCAACCGTAATCGATGTGGTTGGTTCGACCTCGGCAAAAACCGGCTCGAAGGCATTGATCGACCAGCACGGCAAGGTGGTAACCGGCTGGGTTGGTGGTGGTTGCGCCGAATCCAGCGCCTGTGAGGCGGCACTGCGCAGTATCGAAAACGGCGCAACCGATATTATCGAGATCGATCTTGACGATGAAGTACTGGGAGCCGGCATGCCCTGTGGAGGCCATATGCGAGTCTATATAGAACCCACTATCCCGAAACCGTCGGTGTGGATCATGGGTCACGGAGAAGTCGCCGAGCATATCAGCAACCTGGCTGACATGATGGGTTTTGCGGTCATCGTCAACGACGCCATGGCCACGCGCGACAAGTTTCCAGAGGCGACGCGGCTGATAACCGATGATATTGATTACAGCGAGTTGACCCCCGTCGCCGGCGATTTCGTCGTGATCGCCACGCAGCACAAAGGCGATCACGAATCGATGTCGCGCGCACTCAAATCCGACGCGAGGTACATCGCCCTGATCGCCAGCCGCAAGCGTTCGCGCCTGGTGATGGATTATCTGCGCAAGAAGAATTTTTCCGAGGAGGATATCAAGCGCGTGATGGCGCCCTGCGGTCTTGATATCGGTGCGCGCACGCCTGCTGAAATCGCGCTTAGCGTGATCAGCGAAATCGTGCTGGTACGCCGTCAGGCCAGCGGTGTGCGCATGCGCGATACACTACACCATGAAGCCCCCTCGCCCAAGGCTGCTGCTGGTGGAACCGGTTCCACGTAAATCAGAATTGTCGCGAGACCCGGTTGCGCTAGATTTTGAAGCCTTGCGGGCTGACTTCCCGATCTTCGCAACTGGCCAGCAGCCGTTGCATTATCTCGACTCTGCCGCCAGTGCTCAAAAACCCGCCTGTGTCATCGAATCGATCAGTCAATGCTACAACCACGATTATGGGCCTGTTCACCGGGGCCTTTACCCACTGGCCGAGAGCGCCAGCGAACATTACGAGGCGTCACGTCAGACACTAGCGCATTTTATTAATGCAGCAAGCCCCGGGCAGATCGTATTTACCCGTTCGGCAACCGAATCGATCAACCTCGTGGCGCAAGGCTGGGCGGCCCAACACCTGCAGCCTGGCGATGAAATCTGGGTGAGCCAGATGGAGCATCATTCCAATTTTCTGCCCTGGCAGCGGGTATGCAAGCAGCGCGGTGCCAGGCTGCGTATCATCCCCCTGGACGGCGAAGGCCTGATTGACCTGGAAAAGTCGAAAGGCTTGTTTGGCAAGAAATCTCGCCTGATTGCAATCACCCAGGTGTCGAACGTGCTCGGCACGATTAATCCGATCAGGGAAATTGTCGCGAGCGCAAAACAACAGAATATTCCGGTACTGGTCGACGCAGCCCAGTCGGTCGGACATATGCCGGTAGACGTACAGGATCTCGATTGCGACTTCCTCGCCACCTCTGCGCACAAGATGTGCGGACCTGGCGGCATTGGTTTTTTATATGGCAAATCCGAAAGACTGGCCGAGACCGAACCGCTGTTGCTCGGTGGCGGTATGGTCGACGAGGTAAACATCGACAGCAGTAGCTGGGCAGAAATTCCCGCGCGTTTCGAAGCGGGATCGCCGAACCTGGCCGGCGCCGTTGGTTTTGCCACCGCGGTCGAATACTTGCGCGGCATCGGCCTGCGGGCGATCGAGCAGCGGGTAAAAGACCTGGTGCTGCTGGCCTACGAAAACCTGTCGAGTATCGACGGCATTCACTTGTATGGACCCGGCCCCGGTTTAGACCGCAGCGGGATTTTGTCTTTTAACATCGATGGCATTCATCCCCACGACGTCGCCCATATTGCCGCCGAACACGGCGTCGCGATTCGCGCCGGCCACCATTGTTGCCAACCGTTAATGCAGCATCTCGGGGTATCGAGTACCGCCCGGGCCAGCTTCAACCTCTACAATAACGAACAGGATATCACGGCGCTGGTGGCGGCAATTCTGGATGCAAAGCGCATTTTAGGTCACCGATGAGTAGCGACAGCGTTTATAAAGAGGTCTTGCTTGACCATTTTCATAACCCCCGCAACAAGGGCGAGCTGGACGATATGGACCTGGTAAGGCGCGGTAGCAATCCGCGCTGTGGCGACGAAATCGAGGTCGGCATAGCCTGTGATAACGGGGTGCTTGAAACGGTACGTTTTCGTGGTCGGGGTTGCTCAATCTGCCTCGCTTCCGCATCGATGATGAGCGAATGCACCAGTGGCCTGAAACTTCAGCAGGCGCGACAGCTAAGCGCAAGATTGCAACACTGGTTTAACAGCAATAATGAAATCCCTCCAAATGAAAATCTCGCCGCTCTCGGGACCATTCGGCAACATCCGGCCCGCAAAAAATGTGTTTTGTTAGCCTGGCAGGCACTCGACGAAACCCTGGATGGGATCGAAGATCGGCGCTAGGCAACAATTCCTAGACTCCAGCGATCGCAACCAAATTGTCCGTATTAACTGGAAGTTAGCTGGGGCTACCGGGGTTTGAGAGAAGCGTTGGTGCCAGTAAATAGCAGTAATTGGCAGTTACTATGGCACAGGTGGCACTCAGGTGCTTTGGTCATGTTCAAATCACAAATTGCTGGACC
>CAMYML010000048.1 GCA_947259305.1 uncultured Gammaproteobacteria bacterium
GGACAACCCGTGCATTTTATTGGCGGGAAGGCACCTTATTGCTGTTAATACGATAACCCTTGAAAACTTGCTTGTAATCGAAGACGGTATCTATACTCACGTGATTTATGTTACTTTGTATTGCGCAAATATTTTGAGTGCGATTCGAATTTCGATATTTAGTGCGTTTTTAAACAACGAACAAAAGAGGAGGAAGATATGTCTCACAAATATGCCGGTGGTTGCGACCACGTTCATGTGTATTCCGATTCCGACCCCATCGACAACCATGAGTGCCATTGTAATACGTGCAAGGCCGTTACGGGCCAGCATACGACCCATGTGGTTTTCTTTAATCATGGCGATCTCAACGTGGACAACCCGGAACTCTTAAAGCGGGTCCCGTTCGGTGCGGACGATCCCGACGGACCGCTGGAGATTTGCCTGTGCAGCGAATGTGATAGTGTAATCATGCTGGATGACAAACAAGCCCGTATCCGAATAGCGGTGCCAAACGTCATGGGCTATGAAGTCGACGCGTTCCCGACGGCCAACTATCATGCATTCTGGGATGAATCAAAAGGCTATCCGAGGCCTGACGATGGCCGCCCAGTGTACGAGGGATTGCGACCAGAGTTTGTCTGGCCCGCGGGGGGCTGAAACTCTCGACTCAGATCGTAGGGTGCATTTGAAGTTCGTAATGCACCAGATGTAGCCCGTACGGCGGTCGTGCCCGGCAGTTTAGGCCAGAAGTTTTATTCTGGTACTACCCCTCAGCACAACACGCCGAGTACGACTTGCCGTAGGGCCATAAACAAGGCAAGAAGGTATTTACGCTATAAACAGTCTTTGTGAGAGTGTGACGGTAACGCACAGGCAGCGAAAGAATTCGGGTTCAGGCTATTGTCTGCTCCTGGCACTTTACTGCGATTAACCGACTGCTAGATCAATGCCAGTTAAATGCCGATATTTGATATTAATAAGCTACGGCCAATGGCAACAATGGGTCGTCAGCTGCCGCCTGGAAAATAATTCTGAGCGCCTGTTTTCTCCAAATGAGGCGCTGAAGAGCGCAGATCGATCTCACAGGGAACGTCCAGGGTCTTCGTCGGGAAACTGGCTTTTCAGGGAACCCGGGGCTGCCCCGGTTGCCGGTCGGAGGGATTAGACAGACACGGCAATCGGAAAGCAGAGCCTGGCTAACGGTGAAGCGGATTAATCTTCTTCGGAGGGCAGGGTCAGCTCTTCGAGCGCGCCCTGCTTGTTCAGCTGGTGGCGGGTATCCTGCGATGAAGGCTGCTCGCCGCCGAAGTTGATCTTCCACTCAAGGTTGGTGCTTGAATCCGCATAGGCCAGTGCATTCTTGATCGTGATCGCATCCGCCTTGTAGAGATGGTAAAGCGACTGGTCGAAAGTCTGCATACCGGTGGTATCGCCTTTCTCCATGATTTCCTTGATCTCGTTGAAATTACCCTCGCGCAACAGCTCCGAAATATAAGGCGTGTTCATCATAATCTCGACCGCACAGGCCAGTTTACCCTGCATGCCCGGCACCAGGCGCTGCGAAATAACCGCCTTCAGGTTGAGCGATAAATCCATCAATAGCTGATCACGCATATCGGTCGGAAACATGTTCATGATCCGGTCCATCGCCTGGTTCGAGTTAACCGCGTGCAGCGTGGTCAGGCACAGGTGGCCGGTATCGGCAAAATTGATTGCCGCCTTCATGGTTTCGCCGTCGCGCGCCTCACCGATCATGATGACTTCCGGGGCTTCACGCAGCGCCTCCCGCAGCGCGTTGGCGTAGCTCAGGGTATCGATACCGACTTCACGCTGCGAAACAATCGATTTGTCGTGTCGAAACACGAATTCGATCGGATCCTCGATCGTCAGGATATGCCCGCCGACGGTATTGTTGCGATAATTCAGCATCGATGCCAGCGTGGTCGACTTACCGGAACCGGTTGAACCCACCACCAGCACCATGCCGGTCTGGTTCATAACCACTTCCTTGAGTATCTGCGGCAGGCCGAGTTCGTCGATAGTCGGAATTTCCCACTTGATGTATCGGATGACCATCGATACTTCGGAACGCTGGATGAAAATATTGACGCGGAAGCGGCCGACGTCGTTAAGCGTGAAACCGAGGTTCAATTCGCGGTTAATCTCGAAATCCCGCACCTGCTCGTCGTTCAGCAGGCTGTATGCCAGTTTCATGACCTGCCCGCTCTGAAAAGGGTTCTTGGCAATCGCTGCAGTGTTGCCCTGGGTTTTCATGTTGGGCGGCGCGCCGGTAACGAAGTACAGGTCCGAAGCCTGTTTATCTACCATTATTTTCAGATAGGGTTCGAGCAATTGCGTGGTGGGTTCGCGGGCCATATTACTTCTCCGGGCTAGCCCGCATATTGCATGAAGGGAACGAAACTCGGGGAAAATCTGGCAAAAAATCGCCGGGAGCGATTTTTCGCGTTAGCCCCGCAGGGGCGAGGCGCATGGATGCGCCGAGCAAACAAGGTCGGACGATCGACCGCCGACCCATAGCCATAGCTATGGGTCAAGGGGGATCGTTCGAGATTGGCAGCCAGATTATTCCTGATTTCGTTCAGGTACAAACAGTACCCGACAAGACCAAGAATGCATCTATCTAGGCTTTTGATATGTATATTTTTTTTCATGTGACTGAACCGCCTTCGTGCAATATGCGGGCTATATCATACCGCCGGCGACATCGTCATCCGACTCCTCGAGTTCGAAATCACGATGGTCTTCGACCACGCCGGTTTTACGCGCGGTGTCACTTTCCAGCTTGATGCGCAGACGAATATCGTTAACCGAATCAGCATTACGCAGGGCGTCTTCGAAAGTAATTTTTTGCTCTTCGTAGAGATCGAACAGGGCCTGGTCGAAGGTCTGCATACCGGCCTCGTTGGATTTTGAAATAAGGGATTTCATTTCATGCACGTCGCCCTTGAATATCAGGTCGGCCATCAACGGCGTATTGAGCATGACCTCGATCGCCGGGATACGCCCGACACCATCGATTTTTGGGATCAGGCGTTGCGACACCATTCCCTTGAGGTTGAGCGACAGATCCATCAGCAACTGCTGGCGACGTTCGTCGGGAAAAAAGTTGATGATACGATCGAGCGCCTGGTTGGTGCTGTTGGCGTGCAGAGTCGTTAGACAGAGATGGCCGGTTTCAGCGAAGGCGATCGCGTGCTCCATGGCTTCACGGTCGCGCACCTCGCCAATCAGGATGACGTCCGGCGCCTGGCGCAGCGTGTTCTTGAGCGCGATTTCGTAAGACTCGGTATCGACGCCGACCTCGCGTTGGGTCACCAGGCAGTTTTGATGGTCATGCACGAATTCGACCGGGTCCTCGATCGTAATAATATGCCCGTGAGTGTTACGGTTTCTGTAGTCCACCATGGAAGCCAGCGAAGTCGATTTACCTGAGCCCGTGCCACCCACGAAAATGACCAGGCCGCGCTTGGTCATCGCGATATCCTTCAGTATCGGCGGCAGGTTCAATTCATCGAAAGTGGGGATTTCGGAATTGATGATACGCAGCACCAGGCCCGAACTGCCGCGCTGCACGAATGCATTGACACGAAAGCGCGCCACACCGGGCAATGCGATCGAAAAGTTACACTCCTGCCTTTCCTCGAACTCGGAGACCTGCTTGTCGTTCATGATTGAACGCGCCAGCATTTGCGTATGGTTCGGCGACAGATTCTGCTTGGAAACCGTCGCGACCTTGCCGTCGATTTTCATCGCCGGCGGCGAGCCCGTGGTAATAAACAAGTCCGACCCATCCTTGCTCACCATCATGCGCAGCAAGTCATGCATAAAACTGATTGCCTTATTACGATCCATTAGACTCCCCTAGCACCTTTTAATCGCCGGATTATAACGCATCCGGGTTAGCGGCCTTACGCTGGGCTTCATCTTTGGACACCACGCCCGACGCGAGCATGGATTTCAAATTTTGATCCAGCGTCTGCATGCCGACATTCTGTCCAGTCTGTATCGCGGAATACATTTGCGCAACCTTGTCTTCACGGATCAGGTTACGAATCGCGGGCGTGCCGATCATGATTTCATGCGCGGCGATACGCCCACCGCCGATTTTCTTCATCAGGGTTTGCGAAATTACCGCCTTAAGCGACTCCGATAACATCGATCTCACCATCGCTTTTTCCGCCGCCGGGAAGACGTCGACGATACGGTCGATGGTCTTCGCCGCCGAACTGGTGTGCAGGGTACCGAACACCAGGTGCCCGGTTTCGGCCGCGGACAAGGCCAGGCGAATGGTTTCGAGGTCGCGCATCTCGCCGACCAGGATGGTGTCGGGGTCTTCCCGCAACGCCGAGCGCAGGGCTTCGTTAAAACCGAGCGTATCGCGATGCACTTCGCGCTGGTTGACCAGGCATTTTTTACTTTCATGTACGAATTCGATCGGATCTTCAACCGTTAGAATATGGCCGTATTCGCTATCGTTTTTGTAGTCGACCATGGCCGCCAGGGTGGTCGATTTGCCGGACCCGGTCGGCCCGGTAACCAGCACGATACCGCGCGGGTACTCGGAAATTTCCTGGAATATTTTAGGCGCGTTCAAGTCCTCGAGGCTGAGAATCTTCGACGGGATGGTCCGGAACACGCCACCGGCGCCGCGGTTGTGGTTAAACGCGTTGACGCGAAAACGCGCCAGCCCGGGAATTTCGAAGGAAAAGTCGGTTTCAAGGTATTCTTCGTAATCCTTGCGCTGCTTGTCACTCATGATGTCATAAATCATGTCGTGAACCTGCTTGTGATCCATTTCAGGAACATTGATGCGGCGAATATCGCCATCGACGCGAATCATTGGCGGCAATCCCGCTGACAGGTGCAAGTCGGAGGCGCCCTGTTTGACGCCAAAAGCCAGGAGTTGAGCTATATCCATGAAGTTTCCTTAAATCGGTTTACAGGTATTATAGAATTCTTGACGGGTTTTGCTTATCGGTCGCTAACAAACTGATTATAATCGGGGCTCGCTATAGCCTTGCGTTAACATGATCAACTATAGCAAAGCCTATGCAGAATATTGAAAAAAATCTAAATCAGATCCACGCCCTGATCGCGCAGGCCGCCGCGGCCTGTGGCCGCGATCCCGATTCGGTTTTGCTGCTTGCCGTCAGCAAGCGCAAACCGGCCAGCGATATACGTCACGCTTATGAACTGGGACAAAGGCATTTCGGTGAAAACTATCTGCAGGAAGCGCAGCAAAAAATGCAGGAACTGGCAGATCTCGACATTTACTGGCATTTCATCGGCGCGATCCAGTCCAACAAGACGCGCAATATCGCCGAGGCTTTCGACTGGGCGCACTGCATCGATCGAATCAAGATCGCGCGCCGGCTCAGCGAACAACGCCCGGCGGACAGGCAACCGCTTAACGTCTGCATCCAGGTCAATATCGATCACGAAGACAGCAAGGCCGGAATCGAACTCGACGCGGTCCCCGAACTGGCGGCAGCGATTCACGAGTTACCCGGCATACGCCTGCGCGGGTTGATGACCATCCCGGCGCCGCGTGAAACCTTGGCCGAGCAGCGTCTCGCCTTTGCGCAACTGGCGAAGGCGCTGGCTTCGCTGCGACAGCAGGGAATCGACTGTGATACCTTGTCGATGGGCATGACCCAGGATATGGAAGCCGCGATCGCGGAAGGTTCCACCCTGGTCAGGATTGGCACCGCGATTTTCGGGGAAAGAACTTGAATCAGAAAATTTGCTTTATCGGCGCGGGCAATATGGCGACCAGCCTGATCGGCGGCCTGATAGCAAACCACTACGACAGCGCGGCGATTAGCGCCTGTGACATCGATGCGGCGCAATTGCAGCAACTGCAGGATCGATTCGGTATCGGCACTTCGCAAGCTGCCCTCGACGGCGCGCACGCGGCCGAGGTGATAATGCTCGCGGTCAAACCCCAGGTCATGCAGGTCGTCTGCGAGCAGCTTGCCGCCTTGCCGGTCAGCCCCGAGCAAATGTTCATCAGCATCGCCGCCGGCATACCCATCGATGCAATCGATAACTGGTTAGGCGGTGGCCGGACCATCGTGCGCTGCATGCCCAACACACCGTCGCTACTGCAACTCGGCGCCACCGGCCTGGCCGCCAACTCGCAGGTTAGCCCAAGCCAGAAAGCGACGGCCGAAAAAATCATGCAGGCGGTTGGCATCAGTATCTGGGTCGATGCCGAGGCCGATCTCGATGCCGTAACCGCGATATCGGGTAGTGGTCCAGCCTACTTTTTTTACTTTATCGAATTGCTCGAGGCCGCCGGCGTCAAACTCGGTTTAACGCAGCCAACCGCGGCCCGCCTCGCGCGCCAGACCGCCCTCGGCGCCGCCAGCATGGCGCTGGAAGAAGACGTGGTCAAACTGCGCGCGCAGGTGACCTCGAAAAAAGGCACCACCGAGCAGGCGATTCTTTCGTTTCAGCATAATCAGCTCGCGCGACTGGTGGACGACGCCACCGCGGCGGCCCATAACCGCGCGCAAGAGCTGGCGCGTGAATTAACTGGAGACTAGACAATATGGGTTCTGGATATCTGACATCACCTTTAATGCTGATCATTAATACGCTGTTCGACCTGTACATTCTGCTGGTGCTGCTGCGTTTCCTGTTGCAATTGCTGCGCGCCGATTTTTACAACCCGGTTTCACAGTTCATCGTCAAGCTGACAACGCCGCCACTCGGAATCCTGCGCCGCTTCATCCCCAGCGTCGCGGGTCAGGATGCCGCTTCGATCGTGCTTTGCCTGTTATTGATATACGCCAAATTTTTACTGATGCGCGTACTGTCGATTCCAGCGGTTCATATCGGCGGGGTTATGGCGCCGATTAGCGGGACCAGCTATGGCGGTTTACTGGTGTTTTGCATTGCCGACCTGATCGCCCTGGTGCTGACGGTTTTCCTGGTCGCGGTCATCATCAAGGTCATCCTCAGTTGGATTAGCCCGGGGCAATACAACCCGGTGATCGGGCTGGTCGACAAGATCGCAGAGCCAGTGCTCAGGCCGATGCGAAAATTTCTGCCGCCGCTAGGGGGCCTGGATCTGTCGCCATTGTTCGCAACCCTGCTGCTACTGGTTGCGAAGATGCTGATCGTGCCGCCGATCGTCTACCTCGGAAATTTCTAACCGCTGTCTTGATTTATCGGTACGGATTTTTAACTTTCGCGGCAATGTCCATTAAAGGGAACGTAATCCTTTAATCAGGATTATGTTCAAACGCAACGCAATCCTCAAAATTAGAGGGTAGCGCGACACTGCTACCCCACACATTCATCCACTGTATCAACAGCTCAGGGTTTACGCCTTTTAAAATTCCTTACTGTGGGACCGCAGAGGGCCTGAACCCGATTACTCAGACCGGCTTAAATCCGGGTTCGATGTTTTGCAACTTTCGCCAATTAGTAAAATTTATGGCCTGTAAAGAATCTAATTGGTGCTTACCGCCGTGATGGATATACCTGATGCCCTGGTGAAACGGGTCTTCCGATAAAACCTGAATAAAATAATATTCTAAAAAAGATTCCGCCGCTCGAATGGGAGCGCCATGATTATCGCAGTAATGTAACTGGGTAATAGTCACCCGTCTCTGTTAGTCGGCGATGTAGATCAAGTGTTTTCCAGCGAGTAGGTACAGACCCGGAATTGCCCGGGCGCGAACCCGCGGGTTTAATCAAACACAAGGAGCGACTGAAATGACAATAGCAATACATCCACAAATAGACTCAGGCAGCAAACCGGCAATCGAAGGTTTTTCTGGCGGCACGCTTTCCTGCAAATGTTCCAGTAATCCCGTAACCGTAAGCATTGGTGCTCAGAGCGCGCATAATCATGCCTGTGGTTGTACTCAATGCTGGAAACCTGTGGGCGCGCTGTTCTCCCAGGTGGCGGTGGTATCACGCGACAAGGTTAGCGTAACGTCAAATGAAGACAAGCTCGAGATTGTCGATCCGAGTGTCGGTATTCAGCGGCATGCCTGCAAGGAGTGCGGCACGCACATGTTTGGCCGCATCGAAGACGCTTCGCATCCATTTTTCGGACTGGATTTTATTCATACGGAATTATCGGATGAGGAAGGTTGGTCACCTCCGGAGTTTGCCGCTTTTGTTTCCTCGCTCATCGAGTCCGGCACCAGCCCGGATACTATGGATGGGGTGCGGGCGCGACTTCGCGAATTGGGCCTGGAGCCTTACGACTGCCTGTCGCCGCCATTGATGGATGCTATCGCCACGCATACGGCCAAAGCATCTGGAGCCCTGTAGGCTGTAATTCCTAAGGCGCTGGTTCGGTCTTCATTCGGGCTCCACATAGCCGGAACGGAAGTTGTCTTTGTTCGGCATCTGCAGGGCTGTAAGCACCGCGGCGTCAACTCGCTGACCAGGCTCGATTAAACCATTGAGCTCAAGCAGGTGGGCGATGACGGAATAAAGCTCGCTGGCGCTAAATGAGTAGGGCTTGTCGGGTGGCATGGATCGATTGATATACTCGAACAGGGCAGGCGCGTAAGGCCAATATACGGCGATGCCGCGGTCGGGAAATTCCGTTGCCAGCAAGGCGCGATCACCCACTAGTTCCATTGCGCTTCCGCCCTGTCCCGCACCGCCGTGGCAACTGGCGCAGCGGCTGGCGTAAATTTTTTCTCCCTGCAGGCCGTCGCCGCTGCCGGCTGGCAGGCCGCTGCCATCTGCATAAATGTGCGTAGATACATTGGCCAGTTCAGCCGCGCTCGGGATTCGTCCAAGCCCGGGAGTAATGCCCTCGCCAAGCGCTTCCTGGCACAGCAAGAGTCCGATTAGAAGGCAAACCGTTGCCAGCGCATCGGACCGGACTTGCCGGCAAAAACCGTGTTCAGGCATATACATGGTGGACGGAACCATCGGTATCCACCGACCAACTGATAATCGCATTGTAATGGTAATACTGATTGCCGCCTTTTGCCCGCAGCAGAACTTCGCGCTCTGGCTGCACCTGACCAAGGGCGTCGTAGGCCCTGCTCTTGAGTATCGCCCGGGCGCCGTTCCAGTGCCAGGGGGCGCGGAAACGCGTCAAGGCTTTATCCAGCACGGGTTCCTGGAGCCTTGCTTGAGACCAGGTTTTACCGCCGTCGGCGCTCACCTCGACCCTGGTAACGACACCATTACCCGTCCAGGCGAGACCACTCAGCTCGTAAAACCCTGGCGCTGGCAGCGATTGACCCGGAGAAGGCGAGGTAATTAGCGACTTGATGCCCATTTCGAAGGTGAAGCGCTCGGCTTTGCCGTCTTTTTGTAAATCGGTGTAACTGACGGTATCGAAACGCGACATCAGTGGCCGGTCGCTTAACTGCAGACTATTCAGCCACTTGACGTTGACGATGCCTTCCCAGCCAGGCACCAGCAGGCGCGCCGGAAATCCGTTCTCGGGACGCACCGGTTCGCCATTCTGATAAAGCGCGACAATAGTATCGTCCATAACCTTCGAGATCGGTACGCTGACGGTCACCCCGCTGGCGTCGAGACCGTCCGCCACCAGCCATTTGGCGTCCGGCTTGAGCCCGGCCTCGCGCAGTAGCAGCGACAGGGGTACTCCCGTCCATTCGCTGCAGGACAACAGGCCATGCAGGTAACCTGCCGGTGCCTGCGCCGGCTGCGGACGCCACATCGAATTACTGTTGCCCCCGCATTCGATGAAAGCGATTCTGGATGTCATGGGGTAACGATGCAACGCGTTCAGATCGAATACCAGGGCCTTTTCCACCTGCCCGAATACGGTCAGTTTCCAGGTTGCGGGATCGATCTCCGGCACACCGTTATGGTGTCTCTCAAAATGCAGCCCATTGGGTGTTATCATGCCTTCAAGCTGGTGCAGCGGCGTCCAGGACACCCCGTTACCCGCGATCGATCTATCGGCGGAAATCCAGCGTATCGGCGAATTACGCGCATCTCTCGGCTGACCGTAGTTACTGAACCCCCGGCCCGGAACCTTCCAGCTCGCAGGCGCCTCGCCGGACGCGGAATCGGCGCCTAGCGCGCTGCCAGTTACCAGCGCACCGGCTACGCCGCCCGCACCGTGTTGAATAAACTTGCGTCTGCTGTAACGCCTGCTGGTGTTTTTCTTATTCATCACAAACCCGTATATTTAGTCATTTTAGCCTGGCAAGGGCCGATCCAGATTGCTCGAACTGAATTTCATGTGGGGAATCGTTCAATACCATAGCGAACCCCGCGATGCTGTCAAGCCGGCGCCGGGCGCTAATGACATTCGATGGGGTACGGATCTTGGCAGGGGCGGCGCCGCGTGCTCTCAGGGCAGATATTGAGCCAGTTCGCGCAATACCGCGGATAAATTTTCTTCGAGCTCGACCGGTCGCTCGCATAGCGACTGGATCGCGTGTTCGCGTTGATCGTAGACGCGTTGGTGCCAATGCAGCGTCTCTTCGATTTCGGCCTGTTGTTCCGAGTCTGCCTGCGCCTCCATTTCCGCCAGCCGATTCAGCGTCGCTTCGATTTGACTGGCAATCGATATCTGCTGACGGGTATAGCGTTTGATGCCTGCGATGTACTGCATTCTGCGTCGATTCGCAAGGCTGACGATACCATCCGCCAACCGGTTCAGGGTATCGGTCCTGGCGTCGAGCGGAACCGCTGCGACGAATTCTGCGATCAACTGTCGTTCGGATTCGGCGAATTCATCCAGATCGCTCAATTTAGCGGCCATTGTGGCCAGCGATTCATTCTGCCGCCAGGTACCGCTTATGGATTCGTCGATAACCTGCGGCCAGACCACCGCGGCGACTATTTCCGGAACCAGGACCTGTACACAGGGCCATTCCAGATCCTGTTGCCGGGCCTCGGCAGCCAGGCTCAAAAGCATCGCTACCAGTAGACAGGTGATGCGTCGTATCGGGCTCAAGGATTTACCGCGATACCCCAGGGTAGCCGGCCTACTTTAATTGACTTGAGAACCTTCTGTTTCTGCAGGTCAATAACAGAAACATCGCCACCGACGCCATTGGTGGTAAATAACCTTTTCTGATCAGGGGAAAATTCCAGGTTCCACACCCGTGGTCCTACCAGCAGATACTTTTCGACCGCATAGCTGGTCGTGTCAACAACCGCCACCCGCGCAGACGGTCCCAATGCTATGTAGGCCTTGTTGGAACCGTCGGCAGCTATCTTGATGCCTACCGGCTGGATCGACTCGGGTCGAAGTCCGGCCACCGCGAACTCTATTTTATGTTTGATCTCGCGACTCGCGGCATCGATAATCGAAACCGTACCCCCAATTTCGGAAGATACCCATACTTCTTTCCCGTCCGGCGTGTATTGCGCAACGCGTGGGCGCGCATCCACCAGCACGTTATCGATAATTTTGAGTGAGGCGGTATCGATGAAATGCGCCATGTTAGTCGTCTCGGAAGTACTGACTAACCACTTGCCATCCGGGCTTAGCCCGATTCCTTCCGGTTCGATGCCGACGGGAATTTCGACCAGCTTACTGCGCTGGACCGTGTCGATTACGGTTACCATATTGTCGTCTTCATTGGCGACGAACAACAGACTGCCGTCGGCGCTCAGGGACATTAATTCCGGATCTGGCCCCGATGGCAGGTTATAGATAACCTGCTTGCTCTGTAGATCCAGCACTTCGATATGATCGTCGTCACTGGCACAGATATAGAGGTATTTACCGTCATTACTGAGCACAATTCCGCGCGGCCGTTCACCGACCTCGATGGTGTCGGTCACTTCCAGCGAATCGCCATCGATGACGGAGATGGTGTTGTCTTTTTCGTTGGATACATAAATAGTGTAGGCATATGCGGGTTGAATATTTCCCGCCATTGCGCACAGCATCACGATCCAGATTCTATTCATGCACGATATCAAGATTTGTTCCTTCGAGGATTTGGCGCTTGATTGCGGATTAGAAGCCCTGGCACGATGATTCCGGTTTATCAAACCCAAGCGTATCAAGCTCTGAGTGTTGATGCAAAAATCCCGCTTGCGGTGATACCGTAACCAGCATTCTCGGGCCAACCACCAGAATTGGCTGCCGCAGTTGTCCGTTCCAGTTACGGAAGGTCAACGGCGCTCCCTTGAACCCGGCCAGCTTGAATCTTTTCGACAATAGATATTCTCTGAGCACTTCGGGTTCGTTGCTGCCGGTATTGGTCACGGCTTCGCCGAAGCTGCGCACCGCCGCCCAGGCGGAATAATCCAGTTCGGTCATCCATCGGTTGGCGAGTTTGGCGAAGCGCCGCTGTATTTGTGTCGCGCCCCATTGTTCCTGGGTTCTATGCCATGAGGTCGGTTGCAGGCCCTGGGTGCCAGCCACGGGCCGCGCGCGCGTGGTCCGGTAAGACAGGTATTCGCCAAATTCGTCCTGCTCGTCCGCGACCAGCAATACATCGTGATCCTTGAACTGTGTGAATACCGGGATTTCCTGCTGCAGGGAGTGGTGCCCGGAGTCTGTGCGACGCGCTCCCGGGACTGCTGTCCAGTTCTTTTCCTGTACTATTTTCAATCCGAATCGACCTGCCGCTCTTTTTAACGCGGTGGCATAAGCCCTGTCCCCGGCATGACGGCCGGTAACCAGCACTACTTTGTTCCAGCGTTTCCATACCAGATACTGGACCACGGCGTCGGCGAGCATGGAGCGGCTGGGCGGTAAGTGAAATACGTCTGGATGGCATTTTTGGTTTCTAAGAATATCGTCCTTGGCGCGGATGCTGAATATCAGAACATCCTGGTCGAGCGCCGCGATCGATTCGATATCCGCTGCGTCAAGATCGGCGATAAACAGCTTTTTGCCAGCGGCGACCAGATTACGATATGTGCTCACCAGGTCTGCCGTGGGTTCGACGATGACCTGCTCCATGCGATAAATATGATTCAGAAAACTACCGGTAGTCTGGGTATCGTTAAGGCCCAGCATACTGCCCGATATGCCGTTGTTTTCGACCTCGGTATCCAGCAAGGACAATGGTTTCAAAGTTTGCGTCTGGCGGCCGAGATAAACGATGTCGACCTCGAGTTTTGTCTGTGCAATCGACGCGGCAGACACCAGCAGCGCAACAATTGCACAGATCGATTGTATCAATGACAGGGGCTTCATTGGCGATTGCTCCAGTGACGCAATTAGCGAATGTTAAATAAAGCCCGTTGCGATTCCCCGGTCGTGCCAGGAATTCGAACTACGAAATTACCCGGGCGGATCGCGATAAATTTAATCGTTGCCGTGCCTTCGTCGTCGAATTCGAGACTGCTCAATCCGAGCGGCCTGATTTCGATATCATTTATAATTATTTCGTCTATCCAGATATTTCGGAAAAATTCGGCCCCGCCCAGCGCCAATTCTCCCGATCCATCACAGACAATATCGATTTTGTAGTATTTCCCGGATTCGAGTTCGTATGGCGCCTTTGCCAAAGGCGTGACAACCGACAGGGTCAATGGCGGCAAAGCCGTCGCGCCACCGCTGAAAAGCCCGGCGGCGGCCTGTACGGGACCGATGCCAAACATTCCAATGAGCGAAATGACGATGGGAATCAACAGACGATGGATTCTTGATGTTGTCGTTTTTTGCATGTCTAACCTTATTTTGCTGAGAACTTATCCTGCATCCTATCAAATTTTGTAATTACATTTTATTACTCGGCTGCCCGGGCCTGGCGCTGTCCCTCGGCCGGGGTCAGTACTTCGAACTCATAGCCTTCAAAAAACCAGTCATCAATTCCATTGCGGAACCAGTGCACGTTGCTGTAGCCATAGCCGAGCGCTCGTTTGGCGGCATTCCACGACATCCAGCAGTCGGTACGGCAATAGAACACTACGTGACGGTCCTTGTCGCCACCGGTTGCTGCACTCAGGTGGTGTTTAAAGTATTTTTCGGTGATATCCGACAACACGCCGTAGCCGGTATCCGGCAGCCAGATTGCACCTGGCACACCCTTGTGATCGACTGGAAACCAGATCTGATTTTCCGGTAAAACCCCGGGCCGACGATGCTCTGGAATGACATCGATTACGACCGCACCTGCGCTATCCTGTAACTGCTTCAGTTCAACCGCCGTGATCGTACCGGCACCGTCCAGTGCCGCCGGAACCTCGGCGTCATAAAACTCCATCCTGTAGCCATCGGGTTGGCTGACTTCTGCAAGCGCGGTATCAACACAAAAATTTAGCGCTAGCGCGAAGATCGATAACCAGCGTCCGAGCTGGCTGCCCCGAACCCGGTCATACCTGGCTGAATCGTCGTCTTTTAACATTAGCGGTCACTTCGTTATGACCTCGCCACGATCATTCAGCAACGGAACACCAAACTCCTGCAGCACCTCATAGATTTCAGCCCGGGATTCTTTTAGAGCCTGGTTAATGGTCCGTTTCCAGTCGGTTTCGTTATAACGCACGGCCATCGAGACACGAAAACTGAGTCGCACCTTCTTGTCTTCGTTGACCAACGGCACCAGTACCAGCTCGCTGGCCGCCTCCTTGGCATAGTATGCGGCGATGGGTCCCCAGATGAAGGCGACGTCGGTTACACCGTTACCGACGTCGAGAACGGCCTGGCGCGCGGGCTTGTCCCGTCGAGTGTCGGCCACCAGGTGGTAGGGCTTGACGTTACCCAGCAGCCCGAGTTGGGCGATAATGTTTGCCGGAGGGGTGCCGGCAACAACGCCGAGCTTCAAACCTTTAAGCTGCGCATCCGACATTCGCGTGGCGTCGATAGCGGAATCCCTGCGATAAACCATGGTGTATACCGAGTGGTAATACGGGTTTGTGTTCTGTACCCGTTCGCTGGTCGTGGTGATGCCGGATATCAGGTCACATTCACGCAGGCGCAAGGTGTTGCGGACAAAACCAACCGTTTGCGGAAACCAGGTATAACGGACTTCGAGGCCGAGATTTGCGCCAATCAGATCGATAATCCGATTCTCGAATCCTTGCTTAGCCTTGTTAGAGAAGGGCAGATTCTCGGGGTCAGCGCAAACTCGAAGTATCGAAGTCGTCAACGCCTGCCTGCCGCTGCCCTCTGCTGCCAAGGTGGCCGCTGGCAGGAGCAGGCAGGCGGATGTCAAAAGCAGCGACAGCGGTCGTTTTATCCGCGATCGGCAGCTTGTCCCCACGGCCTTAATTTGGAATTTTCTTGGGCCTGCCGGGCACCAGCACACCGTCGGCTCGAGCCATCAGATAACGATAGATATCGTCCAGGTGCTTGGTCACGTTCGGATCCTGTCCGAACGCAGGCATGGCTTTGACCGCACCGGTCGCGTCGGTTACCTGACGACCCTCCATAACGGTTTTTACGAAGGTTTCGTAATCCACCGATTTTAACGATTCGATGAGGGCGGGGGCAAAACTGCTACCCATTGCATCCTGTCCGTGACAGGCGTGGCAGGTGCCGTGGAAACGTCGGTAGCCGTTATAAGTACCCTTGTCGACCTTGCCGTCTTTAACGGTATATTTGGGTGCTTCGCCTGCCAGGGACTGCGTGGCAAAGCCCAGGCTGGCAATACATAAGGCCGCCACGGCCAGAGGTAAAAATCGAACTAGTGTCATAATCTTTCTCTTTGGATGTATTGTAAAAGTATAGCGCTTGAAACCGAACAGCGACTGAACGGCCTTGTGGCAAAAAAAACCGCAGCTAAAATTCTGCTGCGGTCCTCTGAATCCTGCGGGCTCGGCCGGGTTTTAAACCGACCGAGCCTTTTTACAGCTTTTAGAGTGAAAAAACCGTCAGCACACCGCCCAGGGAGGTGTAGCTAGACAGCGACTTGTAGGCACCCACAGCGCCCAGACCCTCGGAATCGCCCGTCAGACCGGCGGCAAAACCGATGCCAGCCCAGCCTCCGAGACCGGATAAGACCCCGATATACTGCTTGCTGCCGTGCTTCCAGGTGGTGACGTTACCGATAATACCGGATGGTGTCTTGAAGCGGTAAAGCTCCTCGCCGGTTTCGGCATTCACCGCTTTCAGGTAACCCTCGAGCGTACCGTAGAAGACCACATTACCAGCGGTGGCCAGGGCGCCGCTCCAGACCGAGAACTGCTCCGGGTTGGACCACTTGATTTCACCCTTGGTCGCATCCCAGGCAATGAAATTACCCAGGTTGTCGGTACCGTCTTTGGTAACCTTGCCGCCCGGGAACATCGACAGGGTCGCGCCGACATAAGGCTGTCCTGCGGTGTATTCCACCTCAAAAGGCTCATAGTCCATGCAGACGTGGTTAGTCGGCACGTAGAACAGTTTTGTATCGGGCGAATATGCCGCGGGCTGCTGGTCTTTGGTACCCAGCGCTGCCGGACAGATATTGGTCGTGTTGACGTCCGCGCCGTTTTGATCGGTACTGTACCTGGAGACAACCTGCGGACGACCGGTCTTCATATCGACGTGTGTTGCCCAGTTAACCGCCGGATCATACTTCTCGGCAACCAGCAGTTCGCCGGTTACTCGATCCAGGGTGTAACCGAATCCGTTACGGTCGAAATGCACCAGCGTTTTGCGCATTTTTCCGTCGATGGCCTGGTCGGCAAGAATCATTTCATTGATTCCGTCGTAATCCCACTCATCGTGCGGGGTCATCTGGTAAACCCACTTGGCCATGCCCGTATCCGCGTCTCTGGCGAAGATAGTCATCGACCAGCGATTATCGCCGGGACGCTGTACCGGGTTCCAGGTACTCGGGTTGCCGGTGCCGTAGTAAATCAGGTTCAGTTCCGGATCAAACGAATACCAGCCCCAGGTAGTGCCGCCACCGATTTTCCACTGATCGCCTTCCCAGGTTGCGGTGCCGGAATTTTTACCAACCGCCTTACCCAGGTGGGTGGTCTTTTTCGGATCCATCAGAGTTTGGGAATCCGGACCGGTAGAGTAGCCGCGCCAGGCCATTTTACCGTTGGAGATATTGTAGGCAGTCAGATGCCCCTGAACCCCGAACTCACCGCCGGAAATACCAACATAAACCTTGTCGTTGTATACCATCGGTGCCGAAGTACCGGTTTCGCCTTTACCGGCGTCCCCGTTGGAAACCTTCCAGACCACGGCGCCGGTGTTTTTATCCAGCGCAACCAGGGTTGCGTCGGCCTGGTACAGAAAGACCTTGCCATCGGCGTAAGAAACACCGCGATTTACCGTATCACAGCACATAACCGGAATAACGGATGGATCCTGCTTGGGTTCGTACATCCAGTTGATCCGGCCCTCTTCCTTCAAATCCATCGAATAGACGCGATTCGGAAACGGGGTGTGAAGATACATGGTGTCGCCGATTATCAACGGGCCGCCTTCGTGTCCACGCAGCACGCCGGTAGAAAAAGTCCACGCAACCTTGAGGTCGCCGACGTTACCGGCATTTATCTGGTTGAGTTTACTGTAGCGGGTGTTCGCATAATCGCCGGTGGGCATCGCCCAGTTGGCCGGATTTGATGCGAGAATTGTAACCTCCTCATTGGCTTTAGCCGTTGAGATACCTAGTGTCTTCGTAGTCAAAATTGCGACGTCAAGGTTCCTTTATATACTGGTTTTCATCTTGGTCTCCATTTTTTTTTAATTTTTCTTTGCAAAAAACAACAAGATCTCAAGTTATTCAGTTACCGTATGTACTAAAGCTATTAATCGCCACCGGCACTGGAAATTAGAGTCGATGGCGACTTTGAGGGCCTGCAAAACTGCGCAATTGAAGCTTAAATCAAACAATTGCCAGAGTCTGCGAGACAAGATTGAAAGTGAAAGCACGCAGTCAAACGTCCCCCTCGTTTCTCCCGCCAACCTGCCTTTTACATGCCCTTAGAAAGCGGAAGGAAATAACTCTAAACTGAATGTTCATTCCAGTCAACAACCCTAACTATTCCCATTCGAGCTCGGTATACGCCCTGGTGACATTGCCGCGATGGTGGCTGGCAAATAAAATCCAGTTTTTCGACTCTTCGGCGGCGACCCGATCGACAGCGTCGGACAGTCTTACATTGCGTGCTATCAATTCCCGGGTTTCACGCAGGAGCAGGTTCAAATAATGTTGTTGCGGCTCCGCGACCGTCGCCCAGCTGCCCGGCTGGCCATGCCCCGGAATAACCAGAACGGCTTGCAGCGACGCCAGTTCGTCCATCGCTTTTAGCCAGCCGGTCAGGCTTCCGTCCAGCGACGGGATTCGCTGCGCAAACATCAGATCGGACGCCCACAGGGTTCGACTGGCGCTATCGAAAACCGATAGATCATTGTCGGTATGGGCCGTTCTGTGAGCCCTGACAATCAGCCCGCGTCCACCGAGATCGATGCGCAATTCGTCGGCGACTTCCAGTGTCGGCTGCAGTGACGTCGGCATGTTTTCGTCAACAAACAATGCGCTATAACCCTCGCGATAGTAATCTCCGCGTTGCGCGAGTGCGCGCGCGAAGTTCCGGTGCGCGACGATGAACTCGACATCCGCAAAAGCGCTGCCGCCAAAAATATGATCGGGATGAATGTGCGTTAAAATCACGTGCGAGACGGGCAGACCGGTCAGATCGCGGATCGCGTCCCGCATCGCGGCCCCCACTTGCGGGCTGCCGCCGGGGTCGATTACCGCCACCGATTCGGTACCGACGATAAAGCCGATATTTGCTATATCCCCCAGGTTATCGACACTCATTTCCTCGTGTTTACCGAGATGCAGATAAATTCCAGGCGCAACTTCGACAAATTCGAGGAGGGGTCCGTTGGCCTGCACCGCATGGGCGGCGAACAGCAACGAAACCGTTAAAACCCACAGCGCGGGGGAGCGCAGGAACGTTTCCGTCTGATCGTTAAGTGACAAAAGCTCGACTCCTTTTCCAGTGACAGGTCATCGGGACTATCCGGGCAATCGGCATTGCATGGCCTCCCGGCTATCGGTGGTATGCAATGCAATCATAACCTTCAAGGTTGCCCGACGCCACGCAGCATGCGTTAATACGCCTGATTTAAGGTCAAGCATTGGGAGCGTTACATGTTTGCAGCTGTTCAATTAAGTCGGATCGCGGGGCGGCATATGCCGGGCGGAAAATTCCGTTTCGCGATCCTCGGGATCCTACTGACCGGCCTGGCTGGCGTTTGCGCTACGGCGCAGGCATTCGAGCAACTGACCGCGGCGCAGAATCTGGTGTATGGCACCGCGCACCTGTCCAATACCCGGGCCGGACAACAGATAATCTACCGCTATAGCAGCAGGAAGTCTGCCGACGACGTCGTTAAGGATCGCGTTTTACTATCGGTTAATAAAAGCTACGATGACGACAAGCGCGACGTGGTGCTCGATTTTTTATCCGCCGAGCGACACATGCCGCTGCCCGATTTTAACGAGTTTCGCGGGAATCCGGTGATTATCGCAATGCTCGAACACATCGCACAGAGTTTCGGACGGGAAACCGGTGGCGGCGTTTTGTATTTCAGAAATCGGATACGCGATGCGCTCGCCAAGGACAGCACCAGCATCGAAGAAATTAGCGTGAATTACGACACCAGGACGATCACCGCGAAGCGCGTGTCTTTCGCGCCATTTGTCGGCGACAGCTATCTTGCGGAGAAACCGGAATATACCGGCGCCAGGTTTTCTATTATCTTAAGCGCGGATGTGCAGGGCGGCGTGGTAGGTATCGCCGTTAAATCCGGTCAGAATGACGCCGCTAATTTTGAACGTGAAATTGTTTTTGAAAAAGTAATCGAGTAAATAGCCGAATGAATAAGGGAATACTATCCATGATCAAGAAATTCAAAACCAGCCTGGCGCTGGCCTGTTTGATGTTAAGCCCATATGCGTTAGCATCGGAACCGGACTGCAAGGATGATTTCCCTACCGCAGCCATAGCAGACTACGTACTGGGATGTATGGCGGCAAACGGAAATACCTTCGCCTCGCTGCATCAATGTTCCTGCAGCATTGATTTTATTAAATCGAAAATGACTTACAGCGATTATGAAAAGGCCCAGACCGTCATGCAGGCCCAGCTTGACCGCGGCCAGCGCGGAATTTTCTTCCGGGATTCGAACTGGGCCAAGAAACGCGTCAAGGAACTGGAAAGCTATCAGGCGGAATCCACGCTGCGCTGTTTCTGACCGAGGTTACTGCAGCTTGTTTTCGACCTCGAGCGACTTTTCATAGCGGTTGCCTTTCGAATCCACGGCGTAGACCAGCATTTCCGAAGCGGATTGCATCGCGCCCGGGGCGGATTTGAAATAAAAGCGTACCACCGGGTTCTCACTCATCGAAAAGTTCGTTTCGATATCGATCAGGGATCTGCCGTCAATCTCTGCCGTAATATTCTGCACGAAGAAGGCGGGAATATAGTTTCTCGAAATCTGATCGAACTGCATGCCTGAATTATTAGGGTGGCTGATTTTGATTACCGCTTCGGCCGAGGACTGGATGCCGTCATTGCTGGCGTCGAGCTGAATCTGCATTTTGCCGGCGCGTTTCATTGCGACCTCCATGTCGGCCATGGCCGGGGCGGAACAGCCGCCCGCCGCCTTTACAAAACGCGAAGTCATGTGCAGGCTGCCATCGCCCAGCTCGGCGATAGCCCGCACATCGGTGTATTCGTTGATCCTGATGCGGGTTTCAAGCCATTCCCAGCTGCTCGCCACATCATTGAACTTGAATATGCCGGCCAGCGGCAGCGGATTCTTGTCGACGAACAGGTGTACCTGCCTGATATGGCTGTCGAGATCGACTGCGCGTATGACAATCGGCACGGTGGCGGCATCATGGGCCCGACCAGGCGCCTCCATCGTGATCACGTTATCGCCGCTCGAGATGTCGCGGTCGCCGAAATACGCGGCTTTCAACTCCGCCCAGCGATCGTTGTTCGCGTGCGCGTGGGTTGCAAATCCCATGGCGAGCAGCGCAATCAGAAAAATTTCTATGCAGCGCTTGAGCCAACAGTTAGTTGTCGCAAGAGAGTTCACGACAGCTTACCTCCCGGGTAAATATCCTTTTAGTAGCATTAACCGTTAACTATACACTCGAAGACAACGCTCAGCCACAGCCGCCGCGCATAAAAACAGTCGAATCCAGCGTCAAGGCGGATGCATGACCTGTACTTGTGCGGGCTTCCCGGAATGGCGATCCACCAGCCCGGACGGCGGATTTCGGAGTTCTCCACGCTCGCGCTACGAACTGGCGACCGACAAATCTATGTTGCAAACTGGTTCAGCAATACGGTATCGGTGATTGATGCCGTAACCGGTGAATTAATCAATACTATCGATGTCGGCGATGGGCCTCGCGCCTATGGTAATTTCATTACCGATTAACGCCGGCAAAGCCTGAAGTTACCGGGCAGTAAGGCCCCGGGAATCGGTCATGGGATTTTCTGTTCGGCGCCTAACGTTTCGAGTGCCGCGTATATTTGCCGGGCCAGCGCCTCGACGCCTTTGCGGGTCAGCTTCTGCTGCGGCCCCTTGATTTCGACGACGAAATCCGCCGCTACCCGGTCGGTTTGCGTGTTTATCAGCTGTGCTTTCAGATAGACGAACAGGAAACTCGCCTTGTGCAAGCGGCCCGAGACGATCCATTTAACGCCGGCTTCGCGACCGATTTTGGCAGCCACGGCGGGTCGGTCGAACAAATACCCCCGGCCCTTTTCAGCCTCGATCCTGGCGCTGGCCGGATTTTCGATTACGTTGATAGCGTGATGATCGGTAAGCTGTTCCACCAGCAGGGGTCGCAATGTGGCGGTGCGTGCGGTTTCCGCGACCAGGTCGGGATTCAGGGTCAGATCGTTGAGTTCGAATTCCAGTACAGCGATAGCGCTCGCTGACGCCTGCGGTGCAATAATCAACAGCAGCACGATTCCCAGCATCAGGCCCAGCCGTGACTTGCGCAGAATATGCAGGCCTGTCGCCCGCTTACAGAAATGCCCTGACTGTCCCATAGCGGAGTATTTTTACTTTTTCCGGGGTCGCTTGCAATAAGCGCGCGTAACGGCCCGCATCGTTTTAAACGGCTGCAGAACAAGCCTGCGATACCAGCCGTAAATAATCTGATAATATCGCCGGCTATTATAATAAATTATAATAAAGGAGCCGCGCCTTGTTTTCAGAACAGATGCACAGCGACTGGAGAAAAACCGCTCTGGCGCTCGAATCAAGCATCGGCAACGCCGTCATTGGTCAGCAGGATCTCATAAGACTAATCAACATTGCATTGTTTGCGCGCGGGCACGTATTGCTGGAAGGCGATGTCGGCGTGGGCAAGACCACGGTGTTACGCGCTTTTGCGCGTGCGGTGGGTGGCGAGTTCGAGCGGGTCGAGGGTACTATCGATTTGCTGCCCAACGACCTGGTGTACCATACCTATGTCGATGCCGACGGGCAACCGCGCATCGATCCAGGTCCCCTGCTGCGTCACGGGGACAAGCTGACCACCTTCTTTTTCAATGAAATCAACCGCGCCCGACCCCAGGTCCAGTCGCTGTTGCTGCGCGCCATGGCTGAGAATTCGGTGTCGGCTTTCAATCGTGAATTCGCATTCCCGCACATGACCGTATTCGCCGACCGTAACAAGATTGAAAAAGAGGAAACCTTCGAGCTCGCCTCCGCGGCGCGCGACCGCTTCATGTTCGAATTGAATATGGCTACGCCCGCGGACGAATCGGTACGCAGGGCGTTGATCGTCGATACGGCTTATCACGACACCGACGCCTTGCTCGAGAGCATTGAATCGGGTATCTGCGCGGGCGCTGAACTCAACCAGATCGGGGCGGCTATCCAGCAGTTCGTCAAGGCGAGCCCGACGATCGAAAAGTATTTGCTGGAGCTGTGGCAGGCGACCGAAACCCCACAGCGCTTCGGTGTCGCGATCGACGGTGTCGACATCGATCGGCTGGTGCTGGCCGGCGCCAGCCCGCGTGGCATGAGTGCGCTGATGCGGGCCGCGCGGGTCGTGGCCTGGTTCGATGGACGCGATCATATCCTGCCCGACGACGTGCATGCCGTATTGCCGTCGACACTCGGGCACCGGGTATTTTTTACCCCGATCTACGAGCTGCGCCGCGGCGATATCGCGCCGGCACTGATTACCCAGATCATGAATTGCGTCGCAGCACCTTAAGATGACTGCGGGTATGCATGAATTCCTTTACAAAATACCGGGCATTACCGATGGCCACAGGCCGGGCGCACATCGCAGCCGCAGCCGCGGTGCAGGCATGGCGTTTGCCGCGCATGCGCGGTTATTCGATTATCCGGATCCGCGCCGAATTGATTTACACGCAAGCTTAAGCAGCCTGCACCGCGATTGGCTGGTACGAACCAGTCAACAGCGCTCCACGGTGATCATAAAAGTCGTTGTCGACGTATCGGCTTCGATGCACTTTGGCGCCCGCGCAAGCAAACTCGACGTGGTCGCGGATTTTCTCTACGCGCTCGGCTACAGCGCCCACCGGGCCGGCGATTCAGTCAGCCTGATGGCATTCGACCACGAGTTTCGCGACGATTTATATATGCCGGCGCGCTCCGGCCGCGGTACCGGTCACGCCATGGCGGCGACGCTACGCGCCTGTACCGCAGGCGACGTTCCAGGCAGTCTCCAGGGTCTATCCGAGTGCGTCGATCGTATTGCCGGTAGCGGTGGACTCGTGTTCCTGGTCAGCGATTTTCATTATTCACTGGACGATCTCGCAACCGTTCTCGACAAGCTGGGCAACCTGCTCGTCGTCCCCCTGGTGGTTTGGGATAAGGCGGAGATCGAGCCGCCTGCCGAGGGTGGTTTGCTAGCGGTTCGCGATGCCGAATCGGGCCAGATTCGTCGCCTGTGGCTGCGCGACGAACTACAACGGCAATGGCGTGACAAAGTCGCTCGTCGACGGGATGAGATTGGCGCGCTGTTCGCGGCAAACGATATGCGCACGTTTCACATCGAGGACGGCTTCGATCCCGAGGGCCTGTCAAGATACTTTCTGGAGCAGGTGGTTTGAATCCGGGCCGAAAAATGCTGCTGGGAATATTGCTGCTCAGTGCGGCAGGCGTCGATGCCGATGCGATTATCGAGCAGCCTTCGAGGACCTTTGGCTACTTCATCGGCGACGTGCTCGAACAACGTATCCGTATGCAATCGAACGGAATGGAACTGGAGCTTGCTGAATTACCGACCAGCGAGCGAGTCGGAGCGTGGCTGCAACGACTGTCGTCGCAACTGGTAGAGGATGAGCGGGGGCTGCGTTGGCTGGAGCTGAAATACCAGGTTATCAACGCGCCGGCGGAACTGAAAGCGATATCGCTACCCGCTTTGGAACTGGCGGTCGTCGGTGGGGCCCCGGTGGCGATAAAACCCTGGCCCGTCAGCATTTCTCCGCTAACCTCGGCGGCGTTGCCCGCGGATGTTGCGTCGACGCTGATGCAACCGGACCGGCAACCTGTCCTGGCGGACAGCTACCTTGCCGCCAGGCGTTTAAGCCTTGCCGGCCTGGCGCTTGCCGCAACACTGGCGTTGTGGCTGGGATGGTGGCTCTGGAGGCGCAATGCCGATGCCATTCGCCTGCCGTTTGCGCGCGCCTGGCACGATCTGCGCAAGCTGGATCCGAGCCGACTCGACGAGAATCCAGATGCCTGGTTCACTCTGCATCACGCCTTTAACGATTCCGCCGGAAGAACCGTCAGCAGGGCAACTATCGATGAGTTAATCGAGCAACAGGACTGGCTAGGGTCTTTTGAATCCCGAATAGCCGAATTTTACCTGGCCTCCGCAGCGCGATTTTTCGAACACGGGGCGCAACCTCGGCCGTTCGCGTTGATCGAGCTTGGCAGGGACCTTTACCTGGCGGAAAAACAACATTCCATCGGCTCCCGCCAGGCGCACAGGTAACCGTCCGTAATGCCGTCCGTCGACTTCGCGATACCGCAACTACTGGCGCTGTTGCCAGTGGTATTGCTACCGCTGCTGGGCCGCCGCCGCGATAGCCTTCCCTTCCCGTGGATAGTATTGTTGCCGCGTGTTTCACGCGGCCGCGTGGTGCATCTGGCCTGGCAATTGACTGCGATGCTGACCCTCGGATTCATCA
>CAMYML010000049.1 GCA_947259305.1 uncultured Gammaproteobacteria bacterium
CGCTGACGGTGAAGCGCCGCGACTCCGCCGGCGGGTCGTGGGCAGCGCGATCGTGCGGCGCCGCACCCGGCGCAGGGTGAGCACATCCGCAAACGGTTCCGGCGTGGCCACGGGCCCGAGCAGCTTCGTTCTCATCGGCACGAATCCCCAGGTGACGCGCAGTGCGCTGCATCCTAACAGGCTGTCGAAAAACCCTGTTTCTCACCAGCCTGTGGGCGGCACATGGATGTGTCGCCATACCCGACAACTGCAAGTCGTTGCACACGATGCCAGCCGGAAATGACTTTTTCGGCGCAGCGTGGCGAATTTCGATTTGCCATCCGATTCCGGCACGGTCCAACGCCTTCGGCACCGCGAAGACCGGCCCCATCAAGAGCTGCCACCCGGGATCAACCGCGCTCACCGCGTAGCTTCGGACATACGCCAGTGGCTCATACCCGAGCGCCAGCGCCTTGTCTTCGGCCATCAAGATGACAGCCGCTGCCCCATCGGTAAGCGGGGAGCTATTGCCGGCAGTCACGGACCCGTATCGCCTGTCGAACACCGGCTTGAGCTTGGCGAGGGCGTCGAGTGAGGTGTCGGGGCGAATCCCATTGTCGCTCGTCACCACGTCGCCCCCCTCCCGGACCGCGAGCCAAGGGGCGATTTCGGCAGTCAACCGGCCGTCGGCCGTCGCCGCGGCCGCCCGTTGGTGGCTCATCAGGGCGATGCGATCCTGGGCCTCCCGGGCAATCCCGTTCTCCTTGGACATCTTCTCGGCCGACTGACCCATGCTTTTGCCGGTGGACGGTTCGGCGATCGCAGGCGAAACGGGGATCAGGTCGCGGGGGCGGACCTTGAGAAAGGTCCCGAGACGCGCTCCCAGCGAGCGGGCCTTGCTCGCTTGGATCAGGATGTCGCTGAACCGCCGCGAGTGCAGAATCGGGACCTGGGATAGCGACTCGACCCCACCAGCCAGCACGGCATCCGCGTGTCCCAACACGATCTGATCGTGCCCCGAGGTGATCGCCTGGGCCGCGGAGGCGCAGGCTCGGTTGAGTGAGAACGCCGGGACGGTGAGAGGGAATTGCGGCAGGAGACTCACCTCGCGCGCCACGTTCGGAGCGAGCACCGAGGGGACCACCTGTCCAAAGATGACCTCATCGACCTCGTCGCCCCGGAGTTCTGTCCGGTACAGCAACTCCTTGGCGACATGGCGGGCCAGGGCGACCGGCGATACGTCCCGGAAGGCGGATCCCGCTTTGAGGAACGGCGTGCGGACTCCACTGATGACGGCGACACGACGGCCGGTTGGAGCGGTGGTCATAACGGAGAACCCTTCACCCTGGGTTGCTATGGGGCGGTGCCCCATTGATTATCTCAGGAACGTCCGAGGATCGTAGCGGAATATCGACCCTCATGGCGGGTACTGGGCAATATGGCCGTGGTCTGCCGGACGGTGGCTCATCGCTTCTGGGCGACGACACTCGCGACCGCGCGCCATTTCTGGGAATCGACCGGCTCGACTACTTCCCGGCAGTGGACCACATCGAGCGGCGCCACGAGGCCAGGCAACTCACCGGGGCGTAGCAAGTGCTCCTCGCTGGTCGGCCCCCATCCGAGCTCGCGTTGAGCGAGGAGGTAAGTTTCCAAGAGGAGCATACCGCCCGGCGCGAGGAGATCGCGCACCTGATCCATCCGAGATCGGTCGAGATAGTTGAACATCAAGATCGCATCGAACCGGCCGAGGTCCGGCCAGGAGTCCTGGAGATCGACGTGCCGGAAATCGATGGCGAGACCCAACCGCTCGGCGGCGGTTCTGGCTGTGGCCAACTTGTCCGTGTCCCGATCGAGAGCGATGACCTGAGCCCCGGCGCTGGCTGCCGCGAAACTGTGTCTCCCTTCACCGCATGCAATGTCGAGCACGCGCAGCCCCGGACCGAAGAGATAGTCATGCCACGCGAACCACGTGCTGGGCTTGGCAATAGCCGGAAGAGGCGGAATGGACACTAAGGCATCACCCTCACAACGAGCCACACTCGCCGCCCTCACGGCCAAAGCGGTAGACGTGCTGGTGATCGGCGGTGGGATCACAGGGGCGGGCATCGCTCGTGATGCGGCGATGCGGGGACTCACGACGATCCTCGTCGACTATCAGGCCATCGAACTTCAGCGCCCCGGCATCCGGCTTGGGAGTGCCCCGGTCGCGTCGTAATACAGCTTTGATTCTCGCCACTAGCTCTCTGGGACTAAACGGCTTGGACAAATAGTCGTCTGCTCCCCGTTCGTGTTTCCGGTACACCGGAACGACCGGGTACCTCTGTGGAAGCTCATCGCTGGGATGTGGCTCTACGACGGCCTCGCCCTGTTTCGGTCTCCGAGGCGGCACTGCCTGCCTGGCAGGAGCGAAGCGGCGAGCTTGGCAGCGTGCTGGCGTTTAGCGAGGAAGCTTTCCAGCAATGGTGGCAAGGCCTGGAGGTCGAATCGGAGCCAGGCAAAGATTGACCTGTTTCGAGGTGACACGGAACACTGTAATGTAGATAGAATCGAGTCAAAGCGCACCCGGTCAATTCTTCATTCTTTATTGCCGGGGATCAATAAAACTACCGCAAGAAGCCCGATACTGGGCATTCTGACAAACTATGGGGGTAGCGAGCATGTCATCAATTGAGGATTATCTGTCCAGCCATGCGTTCTTTTCCGGGCTGGATGACAGTTTCATCAAGTTCCTGTCAGATTCCGCGACGAAAATTCGGCTCAAGGACGGCGACGCCCTGTTCAAGCAGGGCGAGCGGGCAGATAAATTTTACCTGTTACGCAGCGGGCAGGTAGTGGTCCAGGTACCGGCGTTAATGGGGCCGACGCTTGACATACAGACCCTCGGAGAAGACCAGATACTCGGCTGGTCCTGGCTGATTTCGCCATACCGATGGAGCTTTCAGGCGCGGGCGATAGCAGATTCGGAACTGATCGAATTTGACGGCAGCGCCATCCTCGCGCACTGCGAAGAAGATCCGAATTTCGGTTACGAATTGTTCAAACGGTTTGCGTCGTTGATGTCAGAACGGCTCGATGCCGCCCGCCAGAAGATGATGGATCAGTGGGATCCGCCGGGATTTGCCTAGGCGCCGGCGGTCGTTCATATCGTTATCAATCCGCAAGCCCTGGCCGGTGAGGCCACTGCGGCGACGCTGGCGACCGGGGATGCCTGCGCCAATGAGCAGCAAGCCAGGCCGAGAATCGCAACCAGACCAAACTCTGTCTTTTGCACAGGTGCAAAATCAAAAACCAACGGAAGCATTTTTTATATCATATAAAGCGCGATAAACCTATGCTACAGGCGCTCGACCCTGGTCATCGCCGGTCAATATTCAGCCGGCACCACTGGTTGAGCGTAATAATCCCGGGAGCCGGGCCTGGCGTGGCTGGACTTTGTTAGAATGGCTGTCGTACAAGTTCTGGATGAAACCTTTGCAACGAATCGACTGGTATTTTGATTTCATTTCTCCCTTTGCCTACCTGGCGAGCGAGAGCCTGTGGCGTTTTCCCGAAGACATAGAACTGCGGCCGCGTCCGGTCCTGTTTGCCGCGATGCTCAATCACTGGCAGACCCGGGGGCCAGCCGAGATTCCACCGATGCGTCGCTTTACCTTCCGCCATGTTCGCTGGCTGGCGGATGCCAATAACATCGCCCTGAAACTGCCGCCGGCGCACCCCTTCAATCCGCTTAAACTGTTGCGCCTGAGTGTCGCGCTGGGCAGCACGCCGGAACTGGTGCAGCGCCTGTTTCGATTTGTCTGGGCCGAGGGCCGTTCGCCCGAGGACCCGCAGCAATGGCAACGCCTGGTTGACGAACTGGGAGGCGAGGATGTCGAACGACGGCTTGACGCGGACCAGGTCAAAGCAGAGCTCAGGCAAAATACGGAGTCTGCCATCGCTGCCGGCGTGTTCGGCGTTCCTGGATTTATGCTGGACGGTGAAGTCTTCTGGGGTTTCGATTCGATCGATTTTCTACTCGCCTGCCTGGACGACCCTGAAATGTTGAATTCCGCGGGAATGCTGGCCGCCGACAGCATGCCGGAAGGCGCGCAGCGCGAACCAAAATGAGATCGGCCGCTCCCTGTTATCGACAGGGGCGGCTCATCGAGGTGGGGGGTTAATTCAGGTCGTTCAGCAGCGAGGCGCGCGTGTCGTCCTCAATCGCCAGTTCGTAGGTGTAGACCGGATGCTGCACGCCCATGCGCCAGTCGGCGCCGTTTTTCAGTGCCTGCGCCATGTCGTCGCTGATATCGAAGCGCAGGAAATGCACCGCCGAAGTTTTTGTCTCGGTGGAGCGTTCGAGGTCTTCATCGGCAATCGTCCAGACCTTGTCGTTGTCGCCAACCTGCATCCACACCAGATCTTCGATGCCGACCATTTTTTCGAGCTGCGCCGCGCGCACCTGCGAATCCGGGTACTCGATCATGAAGGTCGCCTTGAAGTTGCGACCGTCCGGGATCAGCGGGTTATAGGTTTCGAGTTCCTCCTCGATGCCGTCGGCTTCGAACACCTTTTCGATGCGCAGCATTTCCTGGATCTGGTATAGCAGAGTCAATCGATCTTCGAAGTAAAGCGTCGCGTTCGGTCCGAGCGCTACCTGGCGATACTTTTTGTGATCGAGCACCTGTTGGCGGAACTCGCCGCGTTTTTCGGCGTATTGCTCCAGGCTCATCAAATCATTGCGCGTAATTTGCTGATTCATATTCTACTCCAGTGTCTAGATTCCGTAAGCTTGCCGCAGCAGGCTGATCGGGTGATGCGTGCTGCTGCCATCGTCGAGCCCGGCAGATATATGGTGCCCCGCCATCGGGCAGTCGCTGGCATAGGCGTCGGGCTCGGTTTTTTTGACGCGATTGACCACCGGCTTTCCGATCTTCATCGAAACGTCGTGAAATTCCTTCTTGATGGCATAGGTGCCGTCGTGCCCTGAGCAACGCTCGATGGTGTCGATCTCGGTATCTGGAATCAGTGACAGAATATCGCGGGTTTTCATACCGATGCGTTGCACGCGCTGGTGGCAGGCGGCGTGATAACTGATTTTGCCGATGCCGGTGGCAAACTCGGTTTTGAGCAGTCCGGCCTTGTGCCGCAGCGCGAGATATTCGAAGGGATCGAAAAACGCCTGCTGCACTTTAACTACCTCGGCGTCGTCGGGATACATCAGCGGCAGTTCCTGCTTGAATTGCAAAGTACAGGAAGGCACAGGGGTGATGATATCCCAGCCGTCATCGACCAGTTTCGCCAGCAGCGGGATATTGTGATTTTTCAGTTTCTCGACCGAATCCAGGTCGCCCAGCTCCAGTTTGGGCATGCCGCAGCAAACGCTGTTTTTGACGACCATGGTCGGGATTTGATTGTGTTCGAAGACCGCGCGTAAATCTTCGCCGATCTGCGGTTCGTTATATTCGCCATAACAGGTGGCAAAAATCGCGACCTTGCCGCTGGTTTTATCGGTGCTCTGAGCTTCGAAGTCGGCAGGTTTATGGTGGCGACTACGCTTGCTCAGCGTATTGCTGTGATACTCGGGCAGGCGCGCCTCGGCGTGCACATCCAGCGCCGATTCGAGCAAGGCCCGGGTATGTTCGTTTTTGTTCACGGCGTTGACGATGTTGGCCACGATCGGAATGCTGGCGAAACTGCCCACGGTATCGGTCGAGGTAATGACCTTGTCGCGAAATTTGGCCCGACCTTGCTTGTAGCCGATGGCTTTCGCGCGCAGCATCAGGTGCGGAAAATCCACGTTCCACTCGTGCGGCGGGACGTAGGGGCACTTGGTCAGGTAACAGAGGTCGCAGAGGTAACAATGATCGACTACCTTCCAGAAATCCTGTTTGTCGACGCCGTCGACTTCCATGCTGTCGGATTCGTCGACCAGGTCGAACAGGGTCGGGAAGGCGTTACACAAACTGACGCAGCGACGGCAGCCATGGCAGATGTCGTAAACGCGTTCGAGCTCGTCCATTAACGCGGTTTCGTCGTAGAAGCCAGGGTCGTTTTGTCCGAGCGGATGGCGCGTCGGCGCTTCCAGGCTGCCTTCACGGGATGCAGTAGTCATAATTTTTAAAGAATTAGTGGGTCCGGGTCGCAAAAACAATCGTTTTTGCAACCCGGACCAGGTTTAATTAAGCGTCGAGGTTGTCGAGCGCTTTGGTGAAGCGGTTGGCGTGTGAACGCTCCGCTTTTGCCAGGGTTTCAAACCAGTCGGCGATTTCGTCGAAGCCTTCGTCGCGAGCGGTCTTGGCCATACCCGGATACATATCGGTGTATTCGTGGGTTTCGCCGGCAATCGACGCTTTCAGGTTATTCTCGGTACTACCGATCGGCAGGCCTGTTGCCGGATCGCCGACTTCTTCGAGATATTCGAGATGGCCGTGCGCGTGACCAGTTTCACCTTCAGCAGTGGAACGAAACACGGCGGATACGTCGTTAAAACCTTCTACGTCGGCTTTTGCCGCGAAGTAGAGATAGCGACGGTTAGCCTGAGATTCACCTGCAAAAGCGTCTTTCAGGTTTTGTTCGGTTTGTGATCCTTTAAGGGACATGATGCCTCCAGTTGTATGATAAATTAACTTGCTGAGCGGCGTATCTTATGCAAGTCGAGTATATAAATGAAGTTAATTTTATTAATATAATTAATAGCTTAAATCTATGGTGAGATTTAAACAGAAGCCATCGTATCGATGGCTTTGAAAACGCAATTATTGAATGATTTTCGGTTGTTGTGATGGGCCTCAGGCCCGGTTCTTGGCGTGATGCGCGAGACTGTGTTCAGCCGGATTCTGCAGGTACAGATCGCGGTTGTATTCAGACTCGAAGTAAATTACCAGGCTGTCGTCGTTAACATTTTCGATAACATACGGCATATTGACGATTTGTTTCAATGGTCTGCCGGTAATCGGATCGGTTGTTTCAATGCGGTACATCTAACACCCCCGTTGCTTTGCAAGCGAGGTCCTTGTATATAGTTTTTGGACTGAATTGAGAAGTAATATCTGGCAGTATTTCGCAATTAATTTTGTTTTCACCCGAGAATCAAACGATTATCCTAGCTAGCTGACAAGTCGGGTAAAATGGCCCGAGTAAGCCTCTGATTGAAGGACAATTATGAAGAAATTTGATGTATATGCGATCGGCAATGCGCTGGTCGATATCGAGTATCACTCGACTCCCCACAAACTGGTCGAACTGGGTATCGACAAGGGCGTCATGACGCTGATCGACGAACAGCGTCAAAATAGCCTGATTGCGCAGCTGGGCGATTCGCACGAGAGCATGACCTGTGGCGGTTCCGCGGCCAATAGCATTATCGCGCTGGCGCAAATGGGCGCCAGTACGCACCTGGATTGCCGCGTATCCAGCGATATGACAGGGCAGATTTTTGTGCGGGATTTACACGACTCCGGGGTTAACTCCAACCTTGATTTTAAACCGTTACCGGCCGGCGTAACCGGTAAATGCCTGGTGTTCGTCACCCCGGACGCGGATCGCACGATGAATACGTTTCTCGGCGTCAGCGGCGATCTCGATACCAGCGATATCGACCAGGAGGCGATCAAGCATTCCGAGTACATCTACATCGAGGGTTACCTGGCGAGCGCGGAGCACACGCGTGATGCCGCGATCGAGGCCCGGCGCATAGCCGAGAGCCGGGATATCAAGACATCGTTGACCTTATCGGATCCCAACATGGTCAAGTTTTTCCGAGATTCGATGGAGGCGATGATCGGCGATCAGGTCGATCTGCTGTTTGCCAACGAGGATGAAGCGCTGGAACTGGCTGCTACCGATAGCCTCGACGAAGCCGTCGAGTTATTCAAAAAGATTTCGCGTCGCTTCGCCATTACCCGCGGCAAGGAGGGTGCGCTGTTGTTCGACGGCCTGGGAATGATCGAAGTCAAGCCCAATAAGGTGAAGGCGATCGATACCCTGGGTGCCGGGGATATGTTCGCCGGCGCTTTTTTATACGGGCTGACCCAGGGTATGAGTTTCCACCAGTCGGGCGACCTGGCGTCACTGGCTTCGGCCAGGATTGTCACTAAATTCGGTCCGCGCCTCGAAACCGGGCAGACGCAGAAGTTGCTGCAATCATTTAAGGCTGGTAATTAGCCCTCCAATCGTTAAGAATATCGCCTTTTTTCAATTAGATAGCAGTCCCGGAAAGCAATCGAAATGACAATGCAACAAACCAAAGACCTGCGTATTAGCGGCACCAAGGAAATCCAGACGCCCGAGGCGTTGATGCAGGAGCTGCCGTTAACCGAGAATGCCGCCAGTACCGTCACCGAAACGCGCCAGCAGATTTACGACGTGCTCGATGGCAAGGATGACCGCCTGGTGGTAATTATCGGCCCCTGTTCGATCCACGATATCGAGGCCGCGCATGAGTACGCCGATCGCCTGGCGAAACTGATCGATGAACTCAAACAGGATTTGATCATCGTCATGCGGGTTTATTTCGAGAATCCGCGCACCACGGTCGGCTGGAAGGGATTGATTAACGACCCGGACCTGGACGGCAGCTTTCATATCAACAAGGGGGTGCGCAAGGCGCGCGAACTGTTGCTCAGTCTCGCCGAAAAAGGAATCCCCGCCGGTCATGAATACCTCGACCTGATCAGCCCGCAGTATATTTCCGACCTGGTGTCCTGGGGCGCCATCGGCGCGCGCACGACCGAAAGTCAGGGACATCGCGAGCTGGCTTCCGGGCTGTCCTGCCCGGTTGGATTCAAGAACGGCACCGACGGTGGCGTCCAGATTGCCATCGACGCCATGCGTGCGGCCCAGGGCTCGCACCACTTTATTTCGATCACGCTGCAGGGTCATTCCGCGATTTTCACGACCGCCGGCAACGAGTACACCCACGTTATCCTGCGTGGCGGCAGCAATCGGCCCAATTTCGATCGTGTCAGCGTCGCCGACGCAACCGCGAAACTCGAGGCTAGCGGGTTGAATCCGCGCCTGATGGTCGACTGCAGTCACGCCAATAGCCAGAAGCAGTTCCTCAAGCAGGTTGAGGTATGTCGCGATATCATTCACCAGATCAAGACCGGGCAGGATAATATTTTCGGTGTCATGATCGAGTCGCACCTGGTCGAAGGTCGGCAGGATTTCGAGGCGGGGGCCGATCTCACCTATGGCCAGAGCATCACCGATCCCTGTATCGGCTGGGACGATTCTGCAAGCCTGCTGCGCGAACTCGCTGCTGGGGTCAGGGCAAAGCGGGAATTCGGCTAAGCGCGAGGCCGAATCCGCGCCGCGATGGCACGCAAACCGAAACGCAAACCGAAACGCAAACAGGCGTCAACCGCCAAACCGCGTAACAGACGGAGATACGCGGGTAATCTGCTGCTGATATTACTCGCCGGGTTGGCGCTCTATCTCGGTTATCTCAATCACTTGATCAATGCTCGCTTCGAAGGCGATACCTGGGCATTGCCGTCGCGCGTTTATGCCAGGGCGCTCGAGCTTTATCCGGGGCTGGCATTGACCACGGAGCAGCTCGAGTACGAGTTGGGCCTGTCGAGCTATTTGCAGGTTGACTCCGAACCGCTGGCGGGCCAGTACCGCAGGCTAGGCGAGTCGATTGAGCTGCATGCACGGGCTTTCGACTTTGCCGGTGAGTTACAGTCGGATCGGCTGCTGCAGGTGTTTTTTGACAATGGACGCGTCAGTGCCCTGGTCGATTCCGCCAACGGCATCGATTTATCCCTGTTTCGTCTGCCGCCGGTAATCATCGGCAGCTATTATCCCGATAACGGCGAGGACCGGCTGTTGTTGTCCGAAGACGAAATTCCGCCGGCGCTGGTCGACGCACTGATCGCGGTCGAGGATCGCAGGTTTTATCAACACTACGGCCTAAGCCCGAAATCAATCCTGCGCGCCTTGCTGGCCAACCTGGAGGCGGGCAAGACGGTGCAGGGTGGCAGTACGCTGACGCAGCAGCTGGCGAAGAATATGTTTTTGACGCCCGAAAAATCGTTGCTACGTAAAACCAACGAAGCCTTCATGGCGTTACTGCTCGAGCTGCGCTTCAGCAAGCAAGCGATTATCACCGCCTACATCAATGAAGTCTTTCTGCTGCAGCAGAATCGAATCGCGATTCACGGTTTTGCGCGCGCCAGCCGCATGCTGTTCCGGCGCAGTGTCGAGCACCTGGAACCGCAGCATCTCGCTTTACTGGTGGCCATGGTCAAGGGCCCTTCGCGCTACAATCCGTTCAAGGCACCAGAGGCCGCGACCCTGCGCCGTAACCTGGTGCTCAAGATCATGTTCGAGCAGGGCTTGCTGGAGGCGCGGCAATATGACGCCGCGGCGGCAGCCCCGCTTGGTATCGTCACCCGCCTGCCGGGCGTTAACCCGTTTCCGGCTTATCTCGACCTGGTCAAGCGCCAGCTGCAGGCGAGCTATTCCGCTGACGAATTGTCGCGCCGCGGACTGCGCGTGTTCACCGCCTTCGATCCACTGGTGCAGCGCAACCTGGAGCTCGGTCTGGCCCGGGGCCTGCAGCGCTTCGATCAATCCGAGCTGCAGGCCGCGGTTGTCATAACCGACTATCTCAGCGGCGATATCCAGGCCCTGGTCAGCGATCGGGAAACCGATTTCCCCGGATTCAATCGTGCCCTGATGGCGCAGCGCCCAATTGGCTCGCTGATCAAGCCCTTGCTGCTCTACAGTTTGCTGCAGGGGGATTTGACGCTTGCCAGCAAGGTCAGGGACGAACCGATTCGGATTCAGCAGTCGGATGGCAAACTATGGGAGCCGCGCAACTATGATCGTGAACTGCATGGTGAAATGAGTCTGTATCAGGCTTTCATTCACTCTTACAACCTGCCGTTTGTCGGCCTCGGGGTCGCCGGCGGGCTCGAGGCGCTGGCGCAGAACCTGGCCAGGATCAAGCTATTGAAACACGATGTGATTTATCCGTCGATTCTTCTCGGCACGACCGCAATGTCGGCTTATGAAGTCGCGCAGATGTTCCAGGTCATCGCCAACAATGGCTATTTCACCCCGTTGACCACGATCCGCGGCGTCAGCGACCAGCAGCACCGCAGTCTCGAGCGGGTGCCGCTGGAATCGCACAAGCTGTTCGACCAGGCGCGCATGATCCAGGTGCAGCGTGCGATGATCGGCGTCGCCGAGTCCGGTACCGCAAGTTATCTGCAGCAACGTTTTGCCGGGCGTATTATTGCCGGCAAAACCGGTACCACAAGTGACGCCAGGGATTCCTGGTTTGCCGGATTTTCACAGCGCCGGTTGACCGTGGTCTGGCTTGGGCGCGATGATAATCAGCCGATCAATCTAACCGGTTCGTCTGCTGCCCTGAGGGTCTGGTCGGACATCATGGAGTTGCAGGGATTCGAGTCCTTCAAGCTAAGCCATGATGGCAGCCTGACGTGGCGCCCGATCAACCCGGCGAATGGCGGAATAGTCCAGAAATCCTGCGCAAATGGTGTATTGTTACCTTTTCCGCAGGCGCAGCTGCCCAGCCATAAATCCGCATGTCCCTGATTCGCATCAAAGGCCTGGTTATTCTCGCACTGCTGGTTACGGCCTGCGCGCTGGAGCCACGTTATAATCGGTATCAATTGCCGGCACAGCAAAGCATGCCCAGCCAGGGCGCGGTTGCTGAACTGCAGCGCAATGCCAGGGCGGCGTTGCAGCGCCAGGCTTACCAGCAGGCGATCGACTATTTGCAGCGCGCGATAAAAATTGAACCGCGCAACCCCCGCAGCTGGCATTACCTGGCTGAAACCTACTGGCGTAGCGGCGATCTCCGACGCTGCGTAGAAATGGTCGAACGTTCCTTCAGTTACAGCAGAAGCGCGGACGATCTCGATCACGTCAATCAACAGCTCAAGGAAAAATGCCAGCAGGGATAGCGATGGGAGAACTGGCAAGCGAACTCGATGTGGCGGCGGTGCTCGGCCGTGACGGCATCATCGGCGATCATATCGCCGATTTCGAACCCCGCGAAAGCCAGCTGGGTATGGCCGCGCTGATCGACGAAGCCATCCGGCTCGGCGAATCGCGCGTCATCGAGGCCAGTACCGGTATCGGTAAATCTTTTGCCTACCTGGTGCCGGCTTTCCTGAGCGATGCCAGGGTCGTCATTTCAACCGGCACGCGTAACCTGCAGGATCAGCTATTCGAAAAAGACATCCCGCTGATTCGTAAGGCGATTGTCAGCGGTAAAAAGGTTGCGCTGTTGAAGGGGCGCAGCAACTATTGCTGCCCGCACCGTTTGCGACGATATCGTGCCGAGGATCGTTTCAAGAGTCGCGAGATGGCCGCTATCTTTAGCGCGCTGGCGACCTGGTCGGAACAAACCGATAGCGGTGACATCGGTGAGTTTGCCGGCATCCCCGAGAACGACAGCCTGTGGTACTACGCCACCTCGAATGCCGACAATTGTCTCGGTGGTGAATGTCCGGAGATCGACCGTTGCTTTGTGTTCAAGGCGCGCAAGAAAGCCCTGGATGCCGATATCCTGGTGATTAATCACCACCTCTATTTTTCGGATCTGGCCTTGAAGCAAGACGGTTTCGGCGAAATTTTACCCGAGGCCGACGTGCTGATATTCGACGAGGCGCATCAGCTACCCGATATCGCGGGTAATTTCTACGGGCAACAGGTTACGATGCGTCAAATCGATACCCTGTGCCGGGATAGCATCGAAGCCGAGCTGACCGAGGCGGCCGAATCGAAGGCACTGAAAAAACGCTGTGATCACCTTGGCAAATGCGCCGCCGACCTGCGCCTGGCTTTGCGTTCGTTTCCGCAAAAGGCTGAATGGGAACGCATTCGAAATGCGCCGGCGGTGCAGCGGGCGATGGCGGCGTTGCAGCAGGCCGTCGATGCGCTCGACGACGAGTTTGAACCCATGGTGAGCCGCGGTAAAGAGCTCGCCATGTGCCAGCGCCGGCTGCGGACGTTGCAAGCCGCGTTGCAGAGTTTCCTTGAATCTGATGACAACCAGGTCAGCTGGTACGAACTGAATGAACGCAGTTTTCGCCTGGCGCAATCGCCGCTGGAAGTGGCCGAGTCATTCCGGCAGCAGCTTGCGTTGGCGGATTTCAAGTCGGTGATTTTTACCTCGGCTACGCTCAGTTCGCAGCAGTCCTTCGCCTATTACTGTGATCGGCTTGGGCTGGATGATATCGACTGCGCCAGCTTCGACAGTCCTTTCGATTATGAAAAACAGGCCTTGTTATACCTGCCGACGCAACTGCCGGATCCATCCGACGAACGCTATCCGCTGCTCTTCGGTGAACTCTGCCGCCGGCTAGTCCTGGCAACCGAGGGACATTGTTTCATCCTGTTTACCAGTTACCGCATGCTGACCTGGACCGCTGAATTTCTGCGCGCGCATTTGGATTACCCGCTGCTGGTGCAGGGTGAGCTGCAACGTAACGAGTTGCTGCATCAATTCATCCAGAGCGAGACCCCGGTGCTGCTCGGCACCAGCAGTTTCTGGGAAGGTGTGGATGTCAAAGGCGACCAGTTGCGCTGCGTGATTATAGATAAGCTGCCGTTCAAGTCGCCGCAGGATCCGGTTTATCGCAAACGCCTGCAGCGAGTAAATCAAAATGGCGGTAACGCTTTCGTCGAGGTGCAAATCCCCGAAGCCACCATCAGCCTGCGGCAGGGGGTCGGCCGCCTGATCCGTGACGTCGGCGACCGTGGTATTGTGGCCCTGTGCGACAATCGCCTGAATTCCAGGTCTTATGGCCGAGGGATGCTGGCTAGCCTGCCGCAGATGCGGCGCAGCGCCGATCTGGATGAAGTACTCGACTTCGCGGCAGGGCTTGGCAGCGACGCAATGGCCGAACATTCAAGCCTTGAATCGAGATGAAAATTTCCGCACTGAACGATTATCGATGCCACCTTGGCGAGGGCCCGTTGTGGGATTGTGCTGAGCAGGCGCTTTACTGGGTCGACAGCTATGGCCCGACCGTTTATCGCTACGCCAGCGAGACCGGGGTCACCGAGACGTGGCGCTTACCCGGTAAACAGATCGGCAGTCTTGCACTGCGCGCGCAGGGTGGGCTGATTCTTGCGATGGACCAGGGTTTTTACACGTTTGATCCCGCTAGCGGTGATCTCGAAGTCATTGTAGTGCCGTTGGCCGGGCGCGAACACTTGCGCCTGAACGATGGCAAGATCGATCCCTTCGGGTCGTTTGTTGCCGGCGGCATGAATATCGATTTCACAAAAAACGAAAGCTGCCCGATGTATCGTTTGTCCCCGGCGCTCGAAGTCAGCGAAATTCTAGATGGATTCGAATGCTTCAATGGCCCCTGTTTCAGCGCCGATGGGGAATACCTTTATGTTACCGGGCGCGAAGAGGGCGTCATCGAGGTTTTCGACTACGGTGCCGAGCAACGGCCGCGTAACGGCCGGATCCTGCTCGACAATTGCAGTCCCGATGGCGCAACGGTCGACGCGGAGGGTTATATCTGGAGCGCGCAATGGGACCAGGAATGCCTGTTACGGATTTCTCCCAGCGGGGAAATCGATACCCGTCTGCCGGTTCCAGGGCAGGTGGTTAGCAGTGTCATGTTCGGCGGCGCCGATCTCGATCGGATATTCGTCACCACCATCGGTGACGGCGTGCACGGCGCTACGCCCGCTGGCGAGTTACCCGGCAGGGTGCTGGTGATCGAAGGTAGCGGGTTTAGCGGGCGCCCCGAGCCGAGATTCAAAGGCTGAGTCGGCGCGTGTTCTGATCCGGTTCGCAGGCTTCCCACATCTCCATAAAGTCGTCGTAATACCCCCTGCATTCGAGCTTGTTGTCGAGCTCGTAGTAGCCCTCGTAACGTTCCGGGTTACGAATTCGCATGTAGGCGCTATCGTCGGCGATTAACCAGCTTTCCCTGAAATTACGGTGCGCCGGCGTCACCGTGGTGCGAATCCGCGCAAAACTGGGCAGTTTTTGCGCCAGGTTAATCAGGTAATGGCCCTGGTTAGCCGCCACGCGGGTATCATGAGCGATGATGCGGATATCGGCATTGCGATTGCTGGTAGCCAATTGCGCCAGGTGAGCATGGATTTCGGCGTCGTTGTAAAGCTCGGGTTCGAGCTGCTGGGTCACGATATAGACGCGACCCAGAGAGCCCAGAATCAGGCTCTTGGCCGCTTCCTTACATTCGAGCCTGCCATCTAATAATATACTTGAACTATCTTCCATAGTTTATTGAAATATAAAGTTAATTTAGTCTTCAATTGGTAGTATTGCTGAATTCGAAGCGAGTTCGACGAGCAGTTTTTCCAGCGGCTCGATGTCAATACAGCGATTGATAAACTGCGCCGACCATTCGCGCTGCGCACAGAGCTGCTGCAAACATTCGAGGGTTTCCGGGTCATGCGCCAATTCGTGCATATGCCCATTGTAGTACACCTGGATATTTTGCCCACCCAGGTGGAAAAACAGGCGCGTCTCCGGATGACGTGTCCAGCCACGAGCCTGCAAATCGGAGACGAAAACCGGCTGGTCATTTTCATCATCCTGGCCAACGGGGCTGTCCGACAGCATTTTTCCGACCGCATCCCGCCATAGCTCCGGCGACTGCTCGAACAATTCGACGGTCAGTGCTCTGAAACGGGTAATTTCGGTGTCGGTGATTTCCGCGCTGTGCCGGTCGAGTTCGAGCTCGGGATCACTGTATCGCGGAACATTGGCGCCCAGTCGTTCGATTTCAAGCGCGAATGATTCGAAGGTCGCGACCGCGTCGGGGGCGCGAAAACCAATCGAATAAGTCATGCAGCGTTCGAGCGCGATGCCGTGGTGGGCACAGCCGGGCGGCAGATAAAGCATGTCGCCGGGGTTTAGCACGATGTCCTGCTCGGGCTCGAATTGACGCAGGATGGCGAGATCGAGGTTCGGTATCATCTGCGGATCTTCGAGACGCGATTCGGTGTATTGCCAGCGCCGCGAACCGAGCGCCTGCAGCAGGAAAACGTCGTACTCGTCGACATGTGGTCCGGTCGAACCATGTTGCGGGGCATAACTCAGCATCAGGTCATCGATTCGCCAGTCCGGGATAAAGCGAAACTGGTCGAGCAGGTCACCCAGTTCGGGCAGCCATTTTTCGCATTCCGAAACCAGCAGTGAATAATGAGTTTCAGGCAATTCGAGAAAGTCTTTATCCTCGAACGGGCCGTAGCGCAGTTGCCACGGACTGGCGCCATCTTTCTCGATCACCAGGCGGCAGTGCACGTCTTCCTCGCAGGCGAGCCCGGCAAGTTCTTCAGGGCTAACCGGTGATTCAAAGTCGACCAGCGCCTGACGTATTACGCAGGGCTTTTTCTGCCAGTAATTGCTGACAAAATCCGCGGCGTCAAATCCCTGAAGTGTCCACATAAAGCGTTATATCTTGTTAGCCTGTTCCACCGCGTTACCGATGTAACTCGCGGGCGTTAATGCGAGCAGGTCGCGTTTGGCGCCTGCGGGAATCTCCAGCGCCTCGACGAACTGACGTACCGCGTCGGCGTCGACCTTCTGCCCACGCGTCAGGGCTTTCAGTTTTTCGTAGGGTTGCTCGATGCCGTAACGCCGCATTACTGTCTGAATCGGCACCGCCAGCACTTCCCAGTTCTGCTCCAGGTCTGCGGCAATCAGCTCGGCATTCACTTCGAGCTTGCCGATACCGCGTTTGAGCGAATCCAGCGCGATCAACACGTGGCCGACACCGGTGCCGAGATTGCGTAACACGGTAGAGTCGGTCAGGTCGCGTTGCCAGCGCGATATTGGCAGTTTTTGCGCGAGATGCCCGAAGATGGCGTTGGCGATTCCGAGGTTGCCCTCGGCGTTTTCGAAATCGATTGGATTCACCTTATGCGGCATGGTGGATGAGCCCACTTCGCCGGCGATCGTTTTCTGCCGGAAGTAGCCGATTGAAATATAGCTCCAGACGTCGCGGCTGAAATCGATCAAAATCGTGTTGAGGCGCGCGATCGCGTCGAACAGCTCGGCGATATAGTCGTGTGGCTCGATTTGCGTGGTATAGGGATTCCAGGCGAGCCCTAAGGATTCGACAAACTGCCGCGCGTGGCTTTGCCAGTCGACCTCCGGGTAGGCGCTTAGATGGGCGTTGTAATTGCCGACCGCGCCGTTGATTTTGCCGAGGATCTCGACCGCTTCGATCTGCAGTATCTGGCGCCGCAGGCGATAGCTTACATTGGCCATTTCCTTGCCCAGCGTGGTTGGCGAGGCGGGCTGGCCATGGGTGCGACTCATCATCGGAATCGATGCATACCGATGCGCCAGCGCGCCGATCGATTGCTCGATTTCGTTCAGGGCGGGCAGCAATATCTGATCGCGGCCGGTTTTCAGCATTAATCCATGCGACAGATTGTTAATGTCTTCGGAAGTGCAGGCAAAATGGATGAATTCAGAGACCGCATTCAGTTCGGCGTTTGCCGATACCTGTTCCTTGAGAAAATATTCGACCGCCTTGACGTCATGATTGGTGGTTCTTTCGATTTCCTTGATACGCCGCGCCTGGGAAGGATCGAAATTAGCGACGATCGCGTCCAGCAAACCGTTGGCGGCGGGTGAAAATTCGGCAACCTCGTCGATGTCGACTGATCTGGACAGCGATTGTAGCCAGCGAACCTCGACCAGTAAGCGATGATAAATCAGGCCATATTCACTGAAAATCGGGCGCAGAGCGGCAGTTTTCGCAGCGTAACGACCGTCTATCGGCGAAATCGCGGTAAGAGAATCTAATTGCATGAATCGGTTGCAGGAAAAAATACTATTTTACATGAAACTGGGGTCCCGGTAAGGGCTTACCGGGGTATTGCTGGAGCTGCCGCCGGCTGCTTATTCGGTGGCGCTGAAAGCCTCGTGTTTAAGAATCAGTTTCTTGGCTTTTTCGTAGGAGGCTTCCGGAACAACGGTTTCATCTTTCAGTCGGCGTAATTCCTGTAATTCGCGCGCCAGGAACTTGGTCTGGTTCAGGTTCTTCATGGTTTTGGATTTTTTGATCTGCATGATGAACTTGTTGATGAAGCTGCGAAAACTCTCGTTGTCGGGATTCTTATTGATCAACTCGATCAACTTGATTTTTCCATACTGGCTGCGAAAGAAGACGCGATCGCGTGAGTAATAGAAAAACGCCAGCAGCGACATCACCGAGGCCACCAGCATGGCGAGGAACAGGCCGAGAAAATTGATCGAAGAAGTGTCGAGCCAGCCGGCAAAATACAGGGCTATGTCCAGCCCCAGAAATGCCCCGCAGGCATAGAGCCACTTCCATTCCTTGACGCGGTTGCGAAACGGCCGCGGATCGAGGTAGCCAATATCGAGCCGGTACTTGTACTTGCGCTGGTGCTTGTTCTTGATCGACTGATAGCAGTGCGTATCGTTGAAAATGGTGATCTTGCGATAGAGCCCCTGCAGCTTGCTGCTCTGTTCGAATTCAAAGTTGACATGCTCGACCGGGATTTTCTCATTGTCCGAAAAATTGGTCGTTGTATCGTCCCCGTAAGGTTCGAGATCGATTTCATCGGATTCGATATTAACTTCGGTCATTTAGCTGGGATTCGTGATGCAAAACAGCTTAAAAATAGCACAAAAAACGACCAAAAACCCATCTTCAGCATAATTAATGACATAAACAATTTGTTGAATCAGATCAATCACTTCAAAATCGTGCGACGACTGTCTGGGATTCGACTGGCTCATGAGTGAAATCATTCTGCCCATGTGGGGAATCGCCGCTGTTTTCCTGCTGGTGGCGATCGCGTACGCTGCCGTGGGCTTAGGCGGTGGCTCGTCCTACGCGGCATTGATGGTGGTGTTTGGATTCAGCAGTCTCAGCATTCCCAACCTGAGTCTGTTGTTAAACCTGCTCGTTACTACGGTCAGCTGTTTTAATTTCATCCGCCGCGGGCACCTGCGGCTGGATCTGATTACGCCTTTCATCATCCTGTCGCTGCCGATGGCCTGGCTGGGGGGCACCCTGCAGGTGCCCGAACAGGTCTTCAAGCTGTTGATGTCGCTATCGCTAATGGTTGTGCTGGTCCGAATTTACGCCTGGAAAAACACCGCGATAGATTACCGCTTTAACCGCAGGCAGGTAATTCTGATAGCGCTGACGATGGGCGCGCTACTGGGTTTCCTGGCCGGGGTGATCGGCATCGGCGGCGGTATTTTCCTGATACCCACAATCCTGCTGCTCGGGCTTGGCAGCATGAAACAGGCGGCCGCCTGCGGGCTGGTTTTTGTCTGGCTGAATTCTTTGGCCGGATTGATCTCGCGCTCGCAATACAATTTTGTCGATTTCTCTGGCTACCTGCCGCTGATCATAGCGGTGCTGCTCGGCGGCACCGTCGGCTCGTTGATCGGGTCGTCGAAAATCGATTCGCGCAGCCTGGAAAAGCTGCTGGGCCTGGTCATCGTGGTTGCGGTGTTTTTACTGTTGCGATCGTTGCTCGTGGCTTAAGCGGGCAGGGGAGCCGCGCCCTGGATGGTGGTGCGATACAGACAACGCCGATAGCCGTTATAGTCGTTCATCGCGTGCTGCGGTTTCCCGCAGGGCCAGGCTGCCGGGGGTCCACCTGAAACGGCAGCTGAATTCGGCGCCCAGCTTCGGCGTCAGCGGCATGGTTTCCAGCCTGGCGGGCATCAGCGAAACAGGTAAATCGGACTGGACCAGGAATAGTGGCCGTCTTCATGGGTTACGCGCACATAGAGCGCATTGTCGCGGTCATCCCGTAAACTGATGTGGCGTTCGATCCTGAGCGCGTTATATGGATTTTTGTCAGGCATGCGAAACACCCTGATGCGGCGTTCGATACCGCCGTTCTCGAAGATCATTTCGTCGCGGCCGATATCCGCGACATTGATTTCCTGTTTCACCAGGTCGGTATCGATCCTGAGCTTGCCCGCTACGGGATCCTGCAGGATGGCTTCGAAGCCGCCAAATCCGCCGGTGGTAATCGCGCTCCACTCGAGGCGTCCGGTCGCGGTTTGCTCGAACTGCCGATCGAGGTTGTAACGGTTGATCGGTGTCACCGATTCGAAGCCATTGGCCGTCAACTCGGCAAATCCGTCCCAGCGGGTTTCACGGCCGCGTCCGCGATACTCGGATCCCTCCCAGATCACGCGAATGCGGCGGCCCAGCTCGGCCTCGCTATAGGGTCGAAATACTTCCAGGGTTTCGAGGCCGTTGCGAATATCGATACGTTCGATGGCCGCGGCACCGTGCACCTCGATAGTGAAGTTTACCTCGCGTTCGCCGCAGCGCAGGATGTCGCCCATCATCGCGTCGCGCACCATTTCCGAAGCGACATCGCCAAGCCTGGGGTCGTCCGCGAACAGTTCTGCATCCTCCTCAAGCTCGACCCGTGTGTCGAGAATGACGCGGTTGCCGGTGGTGCCATAGTAATGGCGCTTGCGCAGGCCCTGCATGATGCCGGCGCGGGTGAATTCGGGCGCCAGCACGCAGGTCAGGCCGCCGTAGGCGCCAAAACTGGTGGAGCCGGGGTGGGACGCGCCGGGGCGTCCTTTGTGGCCGTCTGAATTGGACAGTATACCCACGCGGTAACCCTGTTCGAAGGCATCCTGAACCAGCCATTCGAATGTACCCCAGGCCGAATGCACCTCGACACCTTTTTCGATGCGCTGGTCGTGGGCCACCTTGATATCGGCGTAGCGGCCGCCGATATGCGCGAACACGGTGCAGTCTTCGTCCTTGAGCGCTTCGAACAGGTCGTTGGCGGAGTTCGCATCGGTCTCGATATCGGACAGGTCATCGACCAGCGCGTGCGAGGAACGGTGTATCTGGCGTCCCTCGTGCATGTGCAAAACGTTGCGGTCGCCGCCGAGCCCGGTATTGCCCGACCATTCCCAGCCGGGAAACACGATGAAGCGATCGTTTTCGGTAAATTCAGCCGACAGCTCATTGAGCCAGTTCCAGAATTCGGTGGTGATCTGAAAATCGTTGCCCTGGTGCACGCAGATATCGAGAAAGGCCTTGTCGCGCGCGAACCCGTAGAAATCCCGCGCCGAATTGGTGCCGATAGTTTCTTCCGACTGGCCGTGCAGGTCGCCCCAGTAGGGCAGCAGGGCGCTGGTTTCGGCGAAGCGGCAGGGATTGGATCGAGCCACGACCTTACCATCGGCGTCGATCAGGTCGATTATCAGGTCGCCGGCTTGGGCCACGGACAGGCCCTCGATAACCTGGGCAAACTCTCCATTGGCGAAGGTCACCGCAGCGGGCAGGCCGTCGACCGGCAGGTTGGCGTGCAGCTGAAATGTCTGATCGCATAGATCCGATGGATTGCCCCAGCGGTCTTCGCCCTTCAGGCACAGGCGGAATTTCGCCTTACCCGGTCGCTGAGTCGGCAGGATTGCCTTGTAGAGCAGCGGTGGGCCTGGAATTATTCGGATCTCCGGCTGTGTGGGGAGCTCGACATAGTTATAGGTCGCGATCGCGTCCACCAGCACCTTGAATTCGAAGCTGTCTTCGCAGAAAGTCTGGATGCGCATGCCCGGCGATCCCTGGCGGCGGTCGCCGAAACGCACGACGATTTGATCGCCCACGCGCAAAAAGCCACGTACTACCTTGATGTAAAGCGTTTTATCCCAGGGACGGATGTTGCGTTTGCCATCGTATTCCACCTGCAGCACCGCGCCGTTGCTGGCTTCGACCGTGACATAGTTGGCGGCCGCGGGGTTGTCGAACTGGGGCTTACCCATATCGGAGGCAAAACGATGCACGATCTTGAGCGAGCCGGTATCGTCGATACCGAAATAACCGGCGGTGTAGGTCAGGGTGAATTCCTGGTACGAACCGGCTTCAAAACTGCCAGTCGGTTCGATGCTGGCAGATCCCATTTTTTCCGGTAAATAGGTCGAATGTGGCATTGCTTGATTAACCTCGTGAACAGGGCTTCGCAGATTTGTGAGATTATGCCTAATTAAATAGTAATCGTGGAATTAAAAACATGAAAGACGACGGGATTTTAGCCTCGGCGATCGATGCGATCGGTAACACGCCGCTAGTTGCGCTGGACCGACTGACCGCCGACTACGATGGTCGGATTGTCGCCAAGCTCGAATTTACCAACCCCGGGTTCTCGAAGAAAGACCGCGCGGCGCGCTGCATCATCGAGCAGGCCGAGCAGCAGGGTTTGCTCAAACCCGGGCAAAGCGTGGTCGAACTGACTTCGGGCAATATGGGTACCGGGCTCGCAATCGTATGCGGCATAAAAGGTTATCCGTTTGTCGCGGTGATGTCGCGTGGCAACTCGATGGAGCGCGCACGCATGATGCAGGCGCTCGGCGCAGAAGTGGTGCTGGTTGAGCAGACGTCGGATTCGACCCCGGGACAGGTGTCCGGGGCCGATCTCGCAAAAGTTGAAGCGGTCGCCAGCCGCATAACACAGCAGCGTAATGCCTTCCGCGCCGACCAGTTCAAGCGCGAGGGTAATCCACTGGCGCATTACCAACACACCGGACCGGAAATCTGGCGCCAGTCAAACGGGCTGGTCACCCATTTCTGTGATTTTGTCGGCTCGGGTGGCAGTTATGCCGGGATTAGCCGTTATCTGAAAGAACGGAGTGCGGATCTCGGTTGTTACATCGTCGAGCCGGCCGGCGCGGAAATCCTCGCGACCGGGGGCGCCAGTAATCCGGGCCATCCGATCCAGGGCGGCGGCTATTCGATGGCGGATCTATCCTTTCTCGATGATGCGCCAATTGACGGATACGTCAGCATATCGGGCGACAGTGCGCGCGACACGGCCAGACTGCTGGCCCAGCGAGAGGGGATATTCGGGGGTTATTCCGCTGGCGCCAATGTCGCCGCGGCGCTCGAACTGCTTGCCGGTCCCGCTGCTGGCGGAATGGTCGGCGTATTGATTTGCGATAGCGGGCTTAAATACCTGTCCACTGATTTATGGGCGGATTTGATCACATAAGGCTCTTTTCTGATGATTTTTGCGATATTCCGATAAAAAACATCTATGAATCAAACGCTTACTAGTGTGTCACAGTTCTCAGATTCCTTCTCAGCCCCTACTTAACATGTATTCTGCATATCCTGACGGCGGCTCGTGATTTATCCGGGCGGCAAGATACAGGGAGACACG
>CAMYML010000050.1 GCA_947259305.1 uncultured Gammaproteobacteria bacterium
ACGCTAAAATCGCAAGCGCCATCAGGTATTTTTTGCTACTGGTTTTCATTATTATTCCCCTTGTTACTAATCAAGAAAAAGCAAAAGTTTTATACGAGAAAGCTAGTGGAACCAGTAAGGCTACATATTGATGTATGTCAACCAATTACCGAACTTTCCTGAATACAATCCATTTAATCCTGTAATAATTGCGAATAATCATTAACATCAGACTAATAATAAAAGTCTGAAACAAAGGGAAAATCATGAACGCAATGTCAACAAAACCTCTGTCGGCACTCGCCGCGATAGCCGTGATGAGCAGCCTGATAATTTTCGATACCGCGGTGGCTGACGTCGACAAACTGGTCGAGGATTGCGCTAACTGCCACGGCAAGGATGGCGCGAGTACCGAATCCTCGGTGCCGATCATCGGCGGTATCTCCGAGCTATTTATGATCGACACCATAGCAATCTACAAGGACAGGGACAGGCCCTGTATCGAAGCCGAGTACCTCGAGGGCCCTGACAAGGGGAGCAAGACCGACATGTGCAAGATCGCCGACGAGTTAAGTGACGAGGAAATTGAGTCGCTTGCGAAATTCTATGCCGGCAAGACATTCGTGCGCGCGAAGCAAAGCTTTGACCCGGAAAAGGCCGCGCGCGGGCAAAAAATACACGACTCCAATTGCGAGAAATGTCATGAAGATGGCGGCAGCTCGGTCGAAGACGACGCCGGCATTCTCGCCGGACAATGGATGCCCTACCTCGAGCAAACCTTCAAATCCTACCTTTCGGGTGAGCGCGTGATGCCAAAGAAAATGAAACCGAAGATGGAAAAACTCAGCGATACCGGTATGGAGGATTTGCTTCACTACTACGGTAGTCTGCAGTAAACCCCGGTAGCTTGAATCTTTAAGCGAAACAACAACCAGGAAATACCATGAACGAATCCGAACAGGGCTCGCCACGAGAGCCAGATAAGCAGGCAAAACCCGAGGGCAAATGGGCTCGGTTGTGGCGTCAACCCCGCGCGCGCTACTTGTTCGGCATCCCGCTCGGCGGTGCGATCCTGTTTTTTGCCGGCATCATTTTCTGGGGCGGCCTTAACACCGCCATGGATCTGAGCAATACGCTGACCTTTTGTACCAGCTGTCACGAAATGGACGTCGTTTACGAGGAATACCAGCAAAGCGTCCACTACAAGAATGCGAGCGGCGTGCGTGCCATCTGCTCGGATTGCCATGTCCCCAAGCCATGGGGAGCCAAGGTTTTGAGGAAGATGAAGGCCAGTTTCAATGAAATCCCCCACGCAATCATGGGCACCATCGACACACCCGAAAAGTTCGAAGCCCACCGGGCCGAGATGGCGGAAAACGTCTGGGCCGAAATGAGGGCCAACGATTCGCGCGAATGCCGCAACTGTCATGCCCTGGCAATCATGGATCTCGAGAACCAGGACAAGAGCGCCCGCAGGAAGCATACGCTGGAACGAAAACTGGAAAAGGGCGAGACCTGCATCGATTGCCACCAGGGTATCGCGCACAAGTTACCCGAAGGATACGAATGATATAAGGCGCGATTCCGATAAACCGAGGGGAAACGGTTTCGCCTCGCACGCCCATGCCGGTCCTCGATACCCAGGCAGCAAGTATTTACGGCCGCAGCCGCCACTTGCCTGTGGTGAAGACCGCGCCCATGCTGACCGCCACCGGCCCGGAGTTTGACGGGGTAATGTTACGCTCTGTCGTTACGCGCCGGTGCCCGGGGATCGGTTTTCTGTCGACCGCCGATGCTATCAGTTAAGATGCCGGGCATGCGGCTACTTGTACTCAGTCTGTTTTTCTTTTCCGGAGCCTGCGGCCTCGTCTACCAGATTGTCTGGGTACGCATGCTCACGCAGGTCTTCGGCTCGACCGCGAGCGCTGTAGGTGTCGTGCTGGCGGCGTTCATGTCGGGTCTTGCCTTGGGCAGCTGGCTGCTTGGCAAAGCCGCCGACCGTAGCCTTAATAGCCTGCGGTTTTATGCCATTCTCGAGATCGGAATCGGGCTCGCGGCGATCGTGACACATCTTCTGCTGGCGCGAATCACGCCCGCTTACCTGGCACTGTATGAAATTTCGGGCCACTCCGACGCGGTGCTCGCAGCGGCTCGCTTCGTGCTCGCCTTTGGCCTGGTCATGGTGCCGACCTTCCTCATGGGCGCAACGCTACCGGTACTCGCTAAATTCATGTTGCGCCGCGTCGCGGCGGCGGGCGCCGACCTGAGTACGCTTTATGTCGTCAACACCGTCGGCGCGGTCGCCGGCGTGCTGCTCTGCGGTTTCTACCTGATCGGCGCCCTTGGTATTCATGTAAGTGTCTACATCGCGGCCGCCGGCAACCTGGGACTTGGCCTGATCGCCTGGGCTGCATCATGCCGGGTGCAGGCTGCCCCGCCCGTGCCGGAATCCCGTTCCGGGACAATACCTCGAGCGGACACCCCGAGCGTTCAGGCGGTTCCCGACAAGACCTGGGCGCTGCGTTTGTTCGCCTTGTTCCTGTCCGGTCTGACTTCCTTTGCCTACGAGATCTACTGGACGCGCTCGCTAATCTTCGTGCTGGGCAACTCGACCTACGCGCTCACCACCATGCTGACCGCGTTTATCGCAGGCATCGCGCTCGGCGGGTACCTGGCGCGCCTGGTGGTGGACCGGATCGTCGACCGCGTGGCGCTGTTCGGCTGGATTCAGGTGCTGATTGCAGTGTCGTCGGCAGCCGCTCTGCCGCTGCTGTTTGCATTCATCGAGCCGCAGGCGATCCGCTCGATGCTGGGCGCGGCGGCGAGCCAGGTCGAGCTACTAATGGTGGAACGTTTTGCGATCGCGCTGCTGGTGATGCTGGTGCCGGCAACGCTGATTGGCGCGACCTTTCCGCTGGTCGGTCGTATCGGCATCTTCGACCTGCGGCATACTGGCAAGCGCGTCGGAACTATTTATGCGAGCAATACTTTTGGCAACGTCGTCGGCGCGCTGCTGCCGGGCTTCGTGCTGCTTAACTGGCTTGGGATCCAGCGCGGCATCTTGCTGATGGCGGCAGTGAACGCGATCATCGGGTTCACCTTGCTGGCGCTGCGCCTGGGCAATGCCGGTTACTTACGCTGGGCCATGCCGACTGCGGCGGTGCTCGCGCTGCTGGTGCTGGCGCAGACGCCGCTAGACTTTCAATTCCCTACCGAGAACGAAAGCCCTGCGCACCGTGTGCTGTTTTACCGTGACGGCCCTTTGGCAACGACCAAGGTGATATTCGATCCCAATACTGGCGCAAAAGAAATGGCCATCGACGGTATTGTCATCGGCGGCAATACCTTCACCGAATACAAGCAGCTATTGCTGGCCCACCTGCCCAAGCTGCTGATAGACGACGTCTCGACCGAACTTTCAATTGGGCTTGGCAGTGGCATATTAATCGGTGAAAGCATTCGCCACGAACATGTGCGGGCGATAACCTGCGTAGAAATCGAACCCAGCGTGGTCGCGGGCGCGGCTTTTTTCAGCGACCAGAACCATCGGGTCCTGTCCCATTCGCGAGTGCGCGTGGTGATCGACGACATCTCGAATTACCTGCGCACTACCTCGGATCGTTATCGCGTGATCTCCGCCGACGAGAAGACTTCGCTCGACTATGCTTCGAATGGTTTCTCCTATTCGGCCGAATACTACGATTTACTCCGTCAGCGCCTGGCACCCGGCGGCATCCTGATTCAGTGGGTGCCCGCGAACCTGCCACCGAGTCAGTACGCGATGGTTCTGAAAACTTTCACCGACAGTTTTCCGCAGGTCTTGATGGGCTTCTTCATGCCCGCTTACAAGGAGAGTGGATACAACACGATTATGATCGGATCGGAGGAAAAGATTTTTCTCGACAGCAAGCGCATCGACCGGGTCATGCGATCGCAGCCAGAAATCCTCGACGGACTCGCCCTTTACGGCCTGACGACAGCGGAAGCGGTGATCGCCCAATTTGTGGCTTACGGCGAAGTTGTCAGTGGCGCGGTTCGCGGGGCAGTGAAAAATACCCTGGCTCACCCACGCTACGAGTTCTACTCGCCCCGGGACTACGCGGTTCCACTCAAGCAAAGGGTGGCAGCAAATCTCGATTTTATCGCGCGCTTGAAGCGTGCCGCCACGGCGGACCTACTGGCGGGGGTCAGGCTGCGTAACCAGGACGAGACAGGGCGGCTCGAGTCCGCACTTGCCGCCGAGTATGAATTTCTCGAGGGTTACCGGATAAGTCTGGCGCCGGTGGATGCGAACGATATTTTTCGCCGCTACGATGCAGCAATCAGGCTTGCGCCCTGGAATCAGAGCCTGCGATCCCGTATCTTTCTGCACTATTCCGAAATTGCCGACTCGCAGCCGGATCCACGAGTCAAGGACTACTTAATGCAGCGCGCACTCGCTGCGCGCGACGGAAACTGACACTGCCAGGCGGCAGCGTCTAATTAACATCGCGAATTCCGGAATTCCGCCACGGGCTGGCGTCAACCAAGCACATGCTCGAGAATCAACGCGTTGACCCGCGACGCCTGCTCCATCTGCACCATGTGGCCCGCGCCGTCGATCTGCTCGATCCTCGCCACCGCGGCATTTTGCGCGTGTGCTGGCGGGATGACGCGATCTTCCGTACCCCAGATCACCAGCGTCGGGATTGAGAGCTCCGCGATTTGCGCAGCCAGCAGGTTCTGCTGCCTGCCATCGGCAAACAGGCTCGCGGCCAGCTGTTGCAGCGCCTCGTGAACGCCATCGATGCGCTTGTACTTGAGCAGGTCGTCGACCATGCCGCGGCTCACGAGTTCGCTGTCGGCGAACAGGTTGAGCAGCACCGGCTTGAGCTCTCGCCTCGACTCCGCGTCGACAAAGCCGTCGATGTAATCCGCGTTGATCTCGGGCCCGAGACCGGCGGCGCTGATCAGCGCCAGCGATTGCACCCGGCCTGGCGCATCGCAGGCGAGCCGGGCGGCGACCGCGGCGCCCATCGAATGCCCGACCAGGTGCGCGCGGTCGATCTCGAGCGCATCCAGGAACGCCTGCAACTCGCCGGCCAGTCCGGCCAGGCTCGGATCGCCGAGCTGTTTCGACGATTGACCGTGGCCGGGCAAATCGAGCGCGAATACCCGGGCTTGCTGCGCCAGCACGTCGATGTTGAACAGCCAGTTATCGAGATCGCCGCCGAAGCCGTGGACCAGCACCAGCGCCGGCCCGTCGTCGCCGCGGCGGGCATAACGCAGGCGTCCCGCCGCGGTGTCGACGAACTCGTACTGCGACGCCGCGTCCTCGTCGTCGCCTGCGTCGGCGGGCAGCTCGTAGGCCGCGATATAGGCGTCGATTTCGTCGTCGCTGACAGCTTCGGGCGCGAGCACGCCCAGCAGCGCACGCACCGGGTAGGTTTCGCCGGCGGCGGCGACGCGGCGCCGCAGAATACCCGCGTCCGCGGCTTCCACGGCGCTCGCGATCTTGTCGGTTTCGACCTCCATGATCTCGTCCCCGACACCGATCTCGGCGCCCTCGTCGACCAGCCAGTCGACGAGGACTCCCTCGCGCATCGACAATCCCCACTTGGGCATCAGCACCGCTGTTATGCTGTCCTCGCTCATCGTCACGGCGCCATGGTCTTGCGCACCGCGTCGACGATATGCTCGGCGCTCGGGATGTACAGGTCTTCGAGCGCGGGCGAGAAGGGCACCGGTGTATGCGGCGCGGTGACGAGTTGCGGCGCGGCCTTCAGGCTGCCGAACGCTTCCTGCGACAGCGTGGCGGTGACATCCGCCGCGATCGAGCAGCGCGGATTGGCCTCGTCGACGCAGATCAGACGGCCGGTGTTTTCGACGCTTTCGACGACGCTATCGATATCGATCGGCGACAGCGTGCGCAGGTCGACGATTTCGCACTGGATGCCCTCTTTGGCGAGCGCCTCCGCCGCCTCGCTGGCGCGGTGCACCATCAGGCCGTAGGCGACGATGGTCGCGTCGGCGCCTTCGCGCACGATATTCGCCTCGCCGAACGGAACCGTGTAAGACTCTTCCGGCACGTCGCTCTCGTGCGCATACAGGTTCTTGTGTTCGCAGAAAATGACCGGATCGTTGTCGCGAATCGACTGGATCAGCAGCCCCTTGGCGTCATAGGCGTTCGACGGGCAGACCACTTTCAGGCCGGGTATGTGGGTCACGATCGGGGTCAGCATCTGGCTGTGCTGCGCCGCCGCCCGAAAGCCGGCGCCGACCATCGCGCGAATGGTGACCGGCGTTTCCGCCTTGCCGCCGAACATGTAGCGGAACTTGGCCGCCTGGTTGAATATCTGGTCGAAGCACACGCCCATGAAGTCGAGGAACATCAATTCCGCGACCGGCCTGAGCCCGCAGGTAGAGGCGCCGATCGCGGCGCCGATGTAGGCGCTCTCGGACAGCGGCGTGTCTATCAGCCGGTCGCCGTGCTTGGCGTAGAGCCCCTTGGTGACGCCGAGCACGCCGCCCCAGGCGTCGTCTTCGCCGGGCGAGCCGCTGCCGCCGACGATATCCTCGCCCATGACGATGACCGTCGGATCGCGCGCCATTTCCTGGTCCAGCGCTTCGTTGATTGCATCTTTCATACTTAAGTTACGAGCCATTTCGAATTCTCCTCAAATTTTGCACGCGCATGCGCATCAGTAGCGGACGTAAACGTCGGTGGTAAGATCCGCCGCCCCGGGCAGCGGCGCGGCCACGGCCTGCTCGACCGCCTGCTCGATCGCCGCCAGCACTTCGCTGTCGATGGCGTCGAGATCGCCGCCGTCGATGACGTCGGCCTCGGTGACGCGCGCACGGAACAGTTTCAGGCAATCCCGGTTTGCGCGGTTGTGTTCGTTCTCGCCTGCGCCGCGATAGGTTTGCGCATCGCCCTCGAAATGACCGAAGAAACGCACCATCTTGCATTCCATCAGCGATGGTCCGCCGCCCTCGCGCGCGCGCCTGATGATCTCGCCGGCGGCCTCGTAGACGGCGAAAAAGTCGGTGCCGTCGACGATAACGCCGGGCACGCCGAAGCCGGCGGCGCGGTCGGCATAGGAATCCACCGCGGTGGCGTAATCCACCGAGGTCGACTCGGCGTAACCGTTGTTTTCGACGACGAACACCATCGGCAGATTCCAGATCGCGGCGAGGTTCAGGCTCTCGAGAAAGGTGCCCTGGTTGGACGCGCCGTCGCCGGTAAAACTCATGCCGATGCCGCCATGCCCGAGCGTCTTCGCGGCGAGCGCGGCGCCGCAGGCGAGCGGCGAGCCGGCGCCGAGAATGCCGTTGGCGCCCATCATGCCTTTCGACAGGTCGGCGATATGCATCGAACCGCCCTTACCGCGGCAGGCGCCGGTGACCTTGCCGTAAATCTCGGCCATCATTGCGTTGATATCGACGCCCTTGGCGATGCAGTGGCCGTGCCCGCGGTGCGTCGACGCGATCCGGTCCTGGTCGTTGAGATGCATCATGATGCCGGTCGCAGCGGCTTCCTCGCCGGCGTAAAGGTGCACGAAGCCCGGGATTTCGCCGCGCCCGAAATCGACGTGCAGGCGCTCTTCGAACTCGCGGATGGTTTTCATCGTGCGATAAGCCTCGAGTAAATCTTCATTACCCAGTGGAAAGACATTGTCGTTCATACTGGTTCCTCCTGTTGTGGTTGTGAAGTGGTTGAAGTTGGAACACGGTCGCCGCGATGATCGCTCAACAAGCGCGACCGTGCTCCTTGATTCATGCATGCGGAAACGTTGATCGTCCTGAACGCATTGGTGCGCAACGTGACCATCGGCCGATCGTCGGCTGAATAAGACAGTTCGCGCTCGCCGTCGAATGCGATGGAGCCCTGGGGCTGGGCGATGGCATGCGGAGTATCCGGCGGCAGCGAGCCCCAGGATTCGATGCCGATGCTTTCGATTACGCCCGGCGCGATCGGCGCCTGCAGGCGGCAGGCGGGATTCGGGGAGTTATCGAAGACGACGTGGCGCCCCTCGGGCGCATCGCGGCCGACCGGGTCGAGCAGGCCCGCGACCACCGACATGCCGATGACCTCGGTTTCGGCGAAAGTGACGAACAACTCCTTGAAGTTTTGCGCACGCCACAATGCGCGCGCGCCGATGTAGCGCTCGGCGACGATGGCGACATCGACCAGCGCGATTTCCCGCTGGCCGGCGACCTCCACCTCGAGCAGCTTGTTGTCGTCGAATGCGACCGCCGACAGCGCGGGATCGGTGACCGCGAGGCCAACCGCCATGCCGACCGTGGTCGGCTCCTGGAATTTGGGGAAGGCGTTGTTGGTGCCGGTCGAAACGCCGGCGATCGGCAGCCCGTCGCAGGCGCCGACGACCGCGCGGTGAGTGCCGTCGCCGCCGAGGACGATGATGGCGGCGACCCCGGCGGCGCGCATGCGGCCGGCGGCATCGATACTGTCCTGCACCGACGAACTGATGGGCATGTCGAGGTATTCGACGGCGGGGAATCGTCCTTCACCGAGATTGCTGGAGCGCTCCAGTCCGCGCACGACGTGTTGGCGAATGCCCGAATTTTCCGGCATGACCAGCACCCGTTCGATGCCGACCGCGCCCAGGCCCGCGAGCAGCCGCAGCACGATATTGGCGCGATCGGTGATCTGCATATTGCCCGCGTGGGCGACGATGCGACGGATGTCGCGGGCCGATACGGGATTGGCGATAATGCCGACGACGGGTCTCGTCCCGCTCATGCCTGGCCCCACGCTGCGAACTGCCGCCGGTTGCCGCGGCGCGCACCGGGATTAAAGGCCTGCGCGTAACCGGTCGCGCTGCTTTCGGGTCTCGTGATTAGCGAAATGACACAGCTTTCAGTCATCAAGGCATCCATTAATCCTGCACGATACTCGGTGCCGCGCACCGGGATATAAAGCCTTCAACCCCTGTCAGAAAATATCGGCTGACCAGGTGAAACTGCTGGCGTTTGTCGAAACTTGAAATTTCATTACTACTCCGATCGCCTGCCCGCGTCAACCCCGATCGGGCGCGCAATTCCGGGGACACAATGTACCTCCCCCGGTTTAACGGATACCTTTATTCGGCGACCTGGACTCCCCACCTTTAATGATGGCGCAGTTCCTCAAACGAATTCGAAACCGAATTTCGTCATTGGCAATTGCGTGATGCGCTGTCCGGTTTTGGCGAATATGGCGTTGGCCACCGCCGGGCCGGTCGGCGGTGTGGCGGGTTCGCCGACACCGCTGGGCGCCGCGGCCGAGGCCACTATCGTCACTTCGACTTCCGGCATATCGGTTATCCGCAGCGGCTCGTAATCCGGGAAGTTCGACTGCTCGACCTCGCCGTCCTTGAACGTGATTTCGTTACGCAGCACCGCGCCGAGCCCGTAACCGGCGCCGCCTTCCATCTGCGCTCGGATCACGTCCGGGTTGACCGCGATCCCGCAGTCGACTGCGATATGCAGCTTGTCGACGTGCACCTGTTTGTGGTTGACGCTGACGTCGGCGATCACGGCCACCCAGGTGTTGAACGAAAAGTGCGCGGCGAACCCGCGCCTGTCGCCCTTTTGCCAGCCCGCGAGGTCGCGCGCGGCCTCGATGACGCCGGCCATGCGGTTTTGCCTGTCGTCGGCGCGGTCGAGCAGGCCGAGTCGCATGGCGATCGGATCCTGTGCGGATTCGTGTGCCACCATGTCGAGCAGGCTTTCCATCGCGTAAGCCGTGTGCGAATGTCCGACCGAGCGCCACCACAGGGTGGTGATCGGCGATTGAAAGTCGCTCAGGCCGACGGCGAAACCGGGCAGATTGTAAAGCGTGTCCTCGGCACCTTCGATCGAACTGTGGTCGACCCCGTCCTTCACCGCGAAACCCTCGAACGCGGTGCCTTTCATGATCGAGCGGGTCGCGATGCGGTGATCCCAGCCGGCGATTTTACCTTTCTCGTCGAGCCCGATTTTCGCCCGGTGTAGTGCCATCGCACGGTAGTAACCGCCGCGGATATCGTCTTCGCGGCTCCACACCAGCTTCAGCGGGATCTTTTTGCCGAGCAGGGCGAACGCGAGCGCAGCCTCGACCTGGTAGTCCGCGGTCGGGGTGGCGCGGCGACCGAAGGAGCCGCCGGCGTAAACCGTGTTGATTTCGACCTGCTCCGGCTGCAGACCCAGTACCTGTGCGATGGTGCCCTGGACGATGCCCGGTGCCTGGCAGCCGTCGTGGAAGCGAACGCCGTTACCGGTGGGTTCGATCACGCAGTTCAGCGGCTCCATCGGCGCATGCGCGAGAAACGGGAACACGAACTCGACCTCGAGCGTGCGCGCGGCGGCGTCGATCGCGGTTTGCGCCTGCACGCGCTTGACCGGCCGGCTATCGTATTCCGGTTTGTCCATGAGCTCGCGATGGCTGGCGATGATGTCTTCCGTGCTGCGCGATTCGGCGTTGGCAAAATCCCACTCTGCCTGGATCGCGTCGCGCGCCTGGAACGCGGCCCAGGTGTTTTTCGCGTAAACCACGATCCCGGCATTGTTGGGCAGTGCCTTCGCGTCGATGAAACCGCCGATCTTTTTCGCCGCGGTGGCATCGAAGGATGTGAGCAGGCCGCCGAAACGCGGGCTGCGTCGGACCGCTGCGTAAACCATGCCCGGGATTTTGAGGTCGATCGCGAACTTCGCGCTGCCGTCGGTCTTGCCCTGGCTATCCTTGCGCGGCAGTTCGACCTTGCCGATCAACTTGAATTGCTGCGGCGATTTCAGGGTCGGTTTTTGCGGCGGGGTCAGCGTCATTGCCTGTTCGACGAATTGACCGAAGTGGCCGCGCCGGGAGCCCGAAGTCAAAATACCGCTGGAGACGACGATATCGGTGGCGTCGACACCCCATTCCATCGCCGCGGCACGCAGCAGCAGGTCGCGCGCAGCGGCGCCGGCCTCGCGGTACTGCATGAACGAGTTGGCGATCGCCGACGATCCGCCGGTGCCCTGCGAGCCCCAGAACAGGTTCTTGTATTTCTCGCCATCAGCCGGTGCAAACTCGACCTTGACCGTGCGCCAGTCCGCGTCAAGTTCTTCGGCGACCAGCGTCGTCAGGCCGGTGGTCGTACCCTGGCCCATTTCGAAATGTTTCGCGATCACGGTGACGAAGCCGTTGGCGTCGATGCGCACGAACGGATTGACCACGCTGTCCGCATGGCCCGCGGCAAGTAAGCCGCGTGCATTGATACCAACCACCAGTGCCGCGCTGGTGGCGGCCGCGCTTTTCAGGAAGTCCCTGCGGGAAAGTTGCATGGTCATATCACGCCTCCAGTTTCTGTGCGGCGAGTTTGACCGCATCGCGTATGCGCACGTAGGTCGCGCAGCGGCAGGCGTTACCGGCCATCGCGTTGTCGATGTCGTCGTCGCTCGGCGACGGATTCGTGCTCAGCAAGCCGACCGCGGACATGATTTGCCCGGACTGGCAGTAGCCGCATTGGACCACGTCTTCTTCGCGCCAGGTCTGCTGCACCGCGCTGGCGACGCGGCCGTCGATACCCTCGATCGTCGTGATTTTATTGTCCGCCGCGGCTTCGACCGGAAACGAACAGGAGCGAATCGGCGTGCCGTTGAAATGCACCGTGCAGGCACCGCAGGATGCGACCCCGCAGCCGAACTTGGTGCCGGTCAGATTCAGCTCGTCGCGGATCACCCATAACAGGGGCGTGCCGGGCTCTGCTTCGACGCTGCGCGTGCGCCCGTTGATGTTCAGTTCATATTGCATAACGACCTCCTTACTCGATATTGAAATCAATTGCTGAATTCATGGCATCCGCATGACGGCCTGGCGGCCCGAAGCCAATAGGGGGCAGACTACGTTTATTTCTAAAAGCGATCAAATCGAATTTAATCGTGATCTGTTCCCTGTTGCCCGCCGAAAATGCGATTTAAAAGTGTTCTATCCTCAAATAAGGTGACAGTTGCCAATGGCACTTACTTAAGGGCGTCATACCCGCGCAAGCGGGTATCTTGATACTACTGGAAAGCAGCTGTTACAAGATTCCCGCTTGCGCGGGAATGACCATGTTTTGTTAAGTTAAGGAAAGTTAAGGTGACAGTTGCCTTAATTGGAGATAAGTGAACTGTCAGCGTAATTTTGAAGCCCATTATGATTTTTTGAGTGTCCGTTTCCGATCTTACATAGTTTCAGCTTTTGCACTTCAGGCCAATCAAGCGCAGTATGGTGGCTCCAGTCAACGGAAAAAGCGTAGCACTATGCGATTAATCACCCGCAGAGGCGGTGAATCATTCCATATCGGGGACAATTTTAAAGTCACTGTCGTCTCCGTCAGGGGCAACCAGGTCGAGCTCAATATAGGAACGCTTGACGAGTCCAAATCGTTTCGTAAGTGGGTGTCAAAATTTGTCACCCCAAAATACCGTGAATCATTTCGAATCGGCGACAATATTAATATCAAGGTCGTCTCTGTTGGAGACAACATGGCCAGGCTAGAGATAGAGGCGCCTGAAGAGTCCAAAATGCATCGCGAGGAGACTCACGAAAGGATTCAGAATCTGTAGGGTAAGGTAATATAAAATCTCTTTTACGCACCCCTATGGATCCCTGGATAACAATCGACAGCGCCACTGTTCCTGGTAGCGATACAGAACTCACCCTGTCGCAGCGCAATGATGATTTTGCTATTCGTGTTGCCGGTGTGCCCGGCGACCTGATGAATAGCCGCACGCACCACTCCGAAGAGGCGCTGGCCGAACTCGCCTGTACCCGTCTGAGCACGATCGAAAATGCCCGGATACTCATCGGTGGTCTCGGCATGGGCTTCACGCTGGCAGCGGCGCTCAAGACCGTCCCGGGGTCGGCCGAGGTGATCGTGGCAGAACTGGTTCCTGCTGTCGTCGAATGGAATCGGGGTCCGCTGGGGCAATGTGCGGGCCGACCTGTAGAAGATGGCCGTACGCGCGTACACCTGGGCGACGTGGCAGATCTATTGAAACACCAGTCAGAGAAATTCGATGCGATCCTGCTCGATGTCGACAATGGCCCCGAGGCGATGACTTCTTCCGACAACGTTTGGCTTTACTCAACCGGGGGGTTAAAAACAATATACGAAAAACTCCGTCCCGAGGGCATAGTCGCGATCTGGTCGGCCAGGGCAGATCAGCTATTCACGATTCGGCTTAAAAAAACCGGTTTCAATGTCCAGTTACGTACGGTAAGAGCCCGTCCGGGCAAGGGCAGCCGCCATACGATATTCGTCGCCCAAAAACCCTGGGTGTCGTCAACTCGATGAAGCCGAAAATTTGGGTCAGGGAGGAATGGCACTTACCTGGGAAGTCAGCCCCGCATAAGCGGGGATCTTGTAACGAGCGCTTTCCAGTTGTCTCAAGACCGAAACGTCGGACCGCCCGATACGTCGGACCGCCGCTTACGCGGGAATGACCATTAACCGCCAGGTAAGTGCCATTGGGGTCAGAGAGCACAATCTCTAAGATTAGAAACAATTGTTCTCTGGCCCATATTTCACACTATCGCCCTCAGCCCTGTTATGGAGCACCAAACGCGGCGGTGACAGACGAGAATAAAACGCATTTGTCAGCACTGCATTTTTTACACTAGTCCGCGACCGGACCTACGGCCTTGATGCCCTTCAGCAGTTTTCCGAGCACGTCCGCGCCGGTGATGATGCGCGGCGATTCGCCCCAGACCAGCACCGCGTCGTAATCGATCGCTGCATCCTCCTCCTGCGACGAGCTGGGCAGGCCTTTCAGGTAACTGATCACTTCGCCGATGGTCTTGCTCGAATCGCGGATGACCAGCGGTCGCCGGCAAAATTTATAGATATCGTAAGGCCGGTCCACGTCGAGCAATGCCGCTCGGAGCGCAGCGTCGGCGTCGAGCAGCAACTGCGGGTTGCCCTCGAGGTCGGCCAAAACCACCCAGTGGTGGCCGCTGGCGTTGACTTTCTTCAGGAACGGATCGTTCACGTCGCGGCTGACATCGGGAATCAACGGTAGATCGACCTTGGTCGGCAGGCGGATGATCGAATCGGCGTCGACCGGTTCGCCTTCCTCGGTCACCTTGACGTCGTCGATCGCGAGGAAGTTGAGCGCGCCGCGCCCTTCGAGGTGATCGAGGCCCGCGTCGTCGGCTTCCATGTGCGCGCGGATCATCGACACCAGTTCTTTTTCGTGGAGATAGTCGATACCTTCCTTGCCGAGCCAGGCGTCGAGAAACATCGCGCAGGGACGCGCTACCGGGGTGAGTACGTACTGGTAGAAGCGCAGCAACGGCGACAACAGCGATGCCATGCGCAGCGCGTTGCGCGAGAAATAGGCCTGCGGCAGGATTTCACCGAAGATGGTGATGAATACGGTCGAAAACGCGAACGCGAGCACGCCCGCCATGACCGAATCCGACAGTAGCGTCAGCAGTACGTTGATCCCGACATTGCCCCACAGGATCGTGGTCAGCAGGAAATTCGAGTCCTGGCGCACCGCGAGCACCTTTGCGGCGGTCTTGTTGCCCTGTTTCACTTCGACTTCGAGCTGCAGCCGGCTGAGTGAGAAAAACGCCAGGTTCAGGCCGGAAAAAATTGCCGATTGGGAAATGCAAAACAAGATACCCAGCCACAGCAGCGTGTCCAGGTTGAAGTCGGAGAAACTTTCCATCGCCAGGTCTCGGGGAATTCAGGGGAAGCCGGATGCTACGCGTTTTGCTCATTATTTGCCAGATTAAAGCCGGGGGTTCTTCGGGGGGCAAATTACTGATTTCAAGTTAGGCAAAATATTCGGCTTATATTGAAATGTGTATTGTGTCCCCAGATTTTGCCAAATTAACTGCCTTTCAGCGATAATTTCCTAATGACGAACTCACTTGCCTTAAAACACGCTCCATTGCAGATGACCCGGAGGAGTATCCAATGGCATTAGCCGCTCCAGTCGAAGGCCCCTGCGCCTGGCTCGGCCAGGACATCGCGCATTCCGAACGCTGGATTTGCGACCTGCAGCCGGAGCACATTGGCGAGCTCGAAGCCGCGCTTGCGATGGTCGAGAAGCGCGGCATCGACTGGAACGAAATCACGGCGACCGACTTCTTTTTACCCGGTTTGACGGGCCTCATCGGTCAAATCCGCAACGAGCTCGAGAACGGCTGTGGCCTGATGAAATTGAGAGGCTTGCCAGTTTGGCGTTACAACGAGGACCAGCTCCGCACCCTGTATTTCGGGCTTGGTAGCAATATTGGTACACCGGTTTATCAGAACCGTCACGGCGAGTTGATGCGCTTCATTCGGGACGAGGGCGCGGACGTCGGCAAACAGTATGGTCAAATCGAGGATGCCCAAATGGCGGATGGCAAACCGTTCCTCTCGTCCTACGCGCGCACGCTCAGCAACGGGGCGTTGCGCTTCCACACGGACCGCACGGATGTCGTTGCACTGCTTTGCGTCAATCAGGCCTCGAGTGGCGGCGTGAGCACGATATGCAGCTCGGTGGCGGTAATGAACGAGATGCTTCGCCACAGACCGGGGCTTGCGCACTTGCTCTTCGAACCCTGGTACCGAAGCCGCCACGGCGAAGAGGCGGAACTTGCCGGCGATGTATACGCCTTGCCCATCTTCGGGCTGCGCGAGGGACGCTTCACCAGTCACTTCTCGCTGACGTATATCGAAGCGGCCCAAACCGTGGATGGCGTGCCGAAGCTGACGCACGCACAAAAGGAGGCGATTGATCTGCTCCTCGCCATCGCACAGGAACTGGCCTTCGAGATGGTGCTGGAGCCGGGCGATATACAATTCCTGAACTCGCACGTGACTTATCACGGACGTACCCCATTCGAAGACGACAAGAGTGCAGGGCGCGAACGCCTTCTCATGCGCTTGTGGCTTGCAATGCCGAACAGCCGCCCGCTGCCTCATGATCATGAAGTACTTTGGCGCAATGTGGAAGCTGGCGCAGTACGTGGCGGTATTGGCCAGGTGCCCGCTGATCGAACATGACGCTTACATTCATTCATTTAAGAAAACAGAAAAAAGTAACCATCCCCTGAAGCCTGGAATGGTGCCGATGCAAGCGCTGATAGGTGTTAGAGAGCATTTGTTTTTAATATTAGAGATTGTGCTCCCTGTCACCCAATTTGCTCTTTCTAACTAGCAGCAAGTAGTGTTCCTGGAGTCAGGTAAACTGCCCCCGGAATTCCCAAATAATGACAGCCTGGAGAATATTCTTTATTATCTGATCCTCGACAAAATGACGCAACCTGGACCGGAGGCGTTCGAGTGAAACCGCCAGACTATAAAAACCCGAGCTCATCCGTGTCATTAGCCATGCTGATTTCAGAATCAGTTTACAAGCTAGTTGTCGTAATCGAACGAATTATCCGCTGGTTTAGAAAAATCGTTATCCCGCACTGCCGGGTCCTGTATTGGTGTCTTCGCTGGTAATAAGGCGAGTGGCTAACAGGTGTCAGGAAATAAGGTGACAGTTAAGAATGGCACATGCTTAAGGGCGTCATACCCGCGCAAGCGGCGGTCCGACGTATCGGTCTTGATACAACTGGAAAGCGCTCGTTACAGGATCCCCGCTTGCGCGGGGATGACTTCCTAAGTAAGTGCCATTCGTGTCAGGCCTTACATTTGACAGACGGTGGCGATTGTTGGAGTGGGTAGAGTGTGTGAATTGTAAGGTTCAGCCATTATTTCTTCGAGATACCCGGCGAGAAACCGGCAACAAGACGACCTGTTTCTAACTAGCGGCAGGTAGTGTTTCTGGAGTCAGGCATACTGTCCCCCGAATTACTGAAAATATGAGACTGACACCCTAATCAATCTAATTCGCAGGCTGGGCCGGTAGCGTGCCGGCAAGCAGCCGCTTGACAAACTCGTCTGCAACCGGGCTGTCCCAGTCGACATAGCTGCGCAACATTCCGATTACCCGGCCCTCGCGGTCGATGATGAAATTGGATGGCAACACATCCAGGGGAAAGGTTTTTCCCAGTCGTTCGGGGGGTTCGAAGTATAATTCGAGATGGGCGAGTGCAAGCTTGTCGACAAAAAGTTTGCGCGCAAGCTTCGGACCACGGCCGTCACGACGCGCACCAAGACGTCCG
>CAMYML010000051.1:0-754 GCA_947259305.1 uncultured Gammaproteobacteria bacterium
GTATTATCGGCAACAGCGTGACAAGGGATCAACCTACCAGGCTGCGGTCAGGTCGTTAGCATTTAAATGGATACGGATTCTTTACCGTTGTTGGCAGACGGGTGTTGTATACGATGAATCCCGATATCTGAAAGCCCTGGAGCGACGCGGGTCACCCCTGGTCAAGAGGCAAGAAATGCTGGAATCAGCTTGACTGAATACCTCAGGGCGTGAAGGAGACGCTCAATTGGCCGGGCCAGGAGGCAATCTTCGGCCAGGTTCCGACACTCAGCAAACAAATTATGATCGCAAGTACGGGCTTTTCGAATAGATGGCGTGCCTTGAGAGATTTGAGCTCCCGATCGCTGGGTTCGTAGCTCTACTGATAAAATTGTAAGTTTTTATAAACCAATAACCTGCGGTCTCGATCAATCTCGAAATGTAGCATTAAGCAGTGCAGATGAGACTTATTTGGTAAACTGGAACAATACCTGTTCAATTCCCCAGGATATCCCGCGTGTCCTTTTTGGCTTGTTTTGCCGCTTTTTTCTCTTTGGGCGACATTGCCGGCTTCTTTTTGGCATCGCGCTTGTTTTTGTGTTCTTTACTCATGTTATTAACTCCTGGAAAACAGTGGGGAATCAGTTCCAACAGTGCCTTCTATTATAAGTAGGCCATGTTTGGCTGAAGCAATTTGCGACTACTGAAATCGATGGAGAGTAGCCCGTCCTGTGATGCAACTATGGAAGGCCGCTATTCGGCAAGAGGTAAGCTG
>CAMYML010000051.1:795-17736 GCA_947259305.1 uncultured Gammaproteobacteria bacterium
TTGGCGGAGGAGATCTACCAGTCCACCTTAGCATAGATAAAGTCCCGGCATGGGATAATTAAAGTTTTTAAATAACTTTCGTCTCGGATTGGTATGCTTAATATTAATCTAGATTCTACTGTTTATTTTAGGCAACCGCTTGCTCGATATAATTTTTCCTATGAGATTGAGCGAGGGTATTTTGTTTTATTCTTGTGGATGAAGTTCGTGGGTTATAGAGTACTTGAATAATTTCTTTGCCTTCGCTTTTTAAATAGGATTCCACAGCTATTTATGGGGGGATTACCCTGCTTATAATCCGCCAATCTGGACTTGACAGGTAGTTGCATGACATTCGAAACCATCGCGCTTGGCCAGCAGGGGCCTGTCGCCCTGCTCGGCTTGAACCGGCCCGAAAAACTCAACGCGATCAACGCCCCCATGATCGACGAAATCAACCTCGCGCTCGACCGGTTTGAGAAAGATGACTCGGTGCATGCGATTGTCGTGCATGGCAACGGGCGCTCCTTCTGTGCCGGATTCGACCTGCAGGCCGGTATTGCCGCCAGACGCGAAACCGAGGCCGACTGGCGTAAAGCGATCGACGCCGACCTGGACGTAATCATGCGTTTCTGGCACTGCAGCAAACCGACGATCGCCGCGGTCCATGGCTACGTGCTCGCCGGCGGTTTCGAAATCGCGCTCGCCTGCGACATGACCGTCTGCGATGCCGGCACTTTTTTCGGTGAACCCGAACTGCGCTTTGGCAGCAGCATCGTCGCGCTGCTGTTGCCGTGGTACGTCAATCCCAAGCGCGCCAAGAAGATGCTGCTCAGCGGGCAGGATCGCATGCGCGCCGAGGAAGCGCTGCAGCATGGCATCGTCAACGAAGTCGTGGCGGAAGCCCAGGCTTTAACGCGCGGCATCGCATTGGCGCGCGAGGTCGCGCTGATGGATCCGGATTCCGTAAAGCTGACCAAGCAGGCGATCAACCAGACCTATGAAATCATGGGCCTCGGCAAGGCGCTGCGCATGGGCGCCGATACCTCGGTCAAGCTCGAAACCCTGGAAACCGAACTGCGCAAGCGCTTCAACCAGATTTTGCGCAGCGAAGGCATGAAAGCCGCGCTGGCCTGGCGCGAGGCGCGGCTCGACCAGGATGCCTGAGCATTACCTGGATCCGCTGCTAAAGCCGGCCAGCATCGCGCTGGTCGGCGTCTCCGACAGGGCCGACAGCCCGGGCCAGGTGCTGGCGAAGATGGTGCTCGAGTCGGATTACGCGGGTGACGTGTACCTGGTCAATCCCCGCTACAGCGAAATTCTCGGGCGACCTTGTCATCCTTACCTGGAGTCGTTGCCGATGACGGTGGAACATGTCGTTATCGCGCTCGGCAATCAACACCTCGAAGCCGCGTTGCGGGCGACCATCGATCACGGCGCCAGGGCGGTCACCATCTACTCCAGCGGCGTGCTCGAGCAGGATACCGAGCCAATGCTGCTCGAGCGTCTTAGCGCGATGGCAAAAGCGGCCGGCATCCAGGTCTGCGGTCTCAACGGCATGGGTTTTTACAGCGTCAGTCATGATCTCTACGCCGGCATCTTCCCGCGCGCCGCGGAAATTATCAAAGGCGAGATCAGCTATATCGCGCAGTCGGGGTCCGCTTTTACCACGCTGTGTCACAACGGTTGCCGGCTGGGTTTCAACCTTTGCGTATCGGCGGGTAACGAATTGACCACGACCGTCGCCGACTACATGGACTGGAGTCTCGAGCAGGCGGATACGCGCGTGATCGGCCTGTTTCTCGAAACCGTGCGCGACCCGACAGGCTTCGTCGCGGCACTCGCGAAAGCCAATGCGCGCAACATCCCGGTGGTGATCCTGAAAATCGGCAAGTCGCCGCTGGGTGCGACCATGGCGCTAACCCATACCGGCGCGATCGCCGGCAATCACGCGGTGTTCCAGGCGTTGTTCAAGCGTTACGGCGTGATCGAGGTCGACGACTTCGACGAGATGGCGTCGATCCTGATGCTGCTGCAATCCGGGCGCGAGGCCGCCACCGGCGGTTTTGCCGCCGTCTTCGAGTCCGGCGGATTTCGTGAACTGGTCACCGACGAAGCCTACGACCTGGGTCTCGAGTTTGCGCCGCTCGAGGATTCGACCAGGGCGGTCATCAAAGACAACCTGGACCCCGGCCTGAAAGCCGAAAATCCGCTCGACGCCTGGGGTTCGCACGAGCGTTTCGAGGCGCGCTTCACGGCCTGCATGAACGCGTTGATGCAGGATCCCAATGTCGCCGCGGGCGCCTTCATCAGCAATTACCGCGACGGCTATTACCTGTCGGAAGCGATCTACCGCGTGGTCGAGGCGGTCAGCAAGCAGACCGACAAACCGATTGCGCTGGCGACCTGTTACTCGGACCTGGCCAACGCCGCATTGTGCCGCCGCGCACACGAGGCCGGAATCCCGGTAATCGATGGCGCCCACGAAACCCTGCTCGCTTTCCGGCACCTGTTCGACTATCGCAAATTCAAACAGCAGCGACAGGCTGACGCGGTTCCGAGTAAGCTAGACGACCACCGGGTCAGGACCTGGAAACAAAAGCTGGCGGAGCATGCAACCGATTCGCTCGGCGAAACCGAAGCGCTGGCCCTGTTGGCCGATTTCGGAATACCGGTAGTCAATCACGCCACCGTCTCGAGCGAAGCGGAACTGTTAACCGCCGCCGCGAAAATCGCTTATCCCCTGGTGCTCAAAACCGCGCAGCCCGGCATCGATCACAAGAGCGACAGCAACGGCGTGTTGCTGAACATCCAGTCCGAGCCTGAATTGCTCGCAGGCTACCATGATTTATGCGCGCGCCTGGGACCCGTGGCGCTGGTATCGCAGATGGTCCAGCAAGGTATCGAGATTGCGCTCGGCACGCTCAACGATGCCCAGTTCGGTCCGATCGTCATGGTCGCCGCGGGCGGCATCCTGGTCGAGTTACTGGCCGACAAGGTGCTAGCGATGTGCCCTGTCAGCGCCATGCAAGCCGGCGAAATGATCGATTCGCTGCAAGCGAACCGGCTATGGCAGGGCGTGCGCGGCAAACCGGTCGCAAACCGGCAGGCCCTGATCGACGCCATCGTCAGCCTGTCGGCAATCGCGTATGAGTTCAGGCACAGCATCGCCGAAATCGATATCAACCCGGTCCTGGTCAATCAGCATGACGCGCTGGCCGTGGATGCGCTGATCCTGCGCCAGCATAGCGACAGCCCGTGTTAAAACTGATCCGATCCGAGTGGCAGTTGCTGCTGTTCGGATTCCTGATGACCTTCTGGTCATCACCGGGGCAAACCTTCCTGATCTCACTGTTCAGCGGCGAACTGCGCGCCGACCTGGGGCTCAGCGACGGCGAGTTTGCCGGCGTTTATTCCCTGGCGACGCTGCTGAGCGCGATCACCATGATCTGGAGCGGCGCGCTGGCCGACCGGGTCGATCTGAAGAAACTGTCGCTCGCGATCGTGCTCGGCTTAGGGCTAGGTTGCGCCATGATGTCGTTCAGCGACAGCATCATCACCCTGCTGGTCAGCCTGTTTCTGCTACGCCAGCTGGGTCAGGGGCTGATGTTTATCGTCAGTTCGACCGCGATGGTGCGCTACCTCGACGAACACAAGGGCAAGGCCTCGGCGCTCGCCAGCATGGGTTACGCGGTGGCGGAAGCCGTAATGCCGAGCATGCTGGTGGCACTCCTGCTGTGGGTGGGCTGGCGCCAGAGCTGGCAGATAGCCGGAGTCCTGCTGGTGGTTTTCATGGTGCCGGCAATCCTCTACCTGCTGCGTGGTCATGGCCAGCGCCACGACGACTACCTGACGCAGTTAAGGCAACCGGTGGCGGACGACGCCCGCGTTTACCGCCGCCGTCAGTGGACCCGCGCCGAAGTGATTCGCGACCGGTACTTTTACCTGTTCGCCCCGGGCCTGATGTCGCAGCCGCTGATGTTTACCGGTTTCATTTTTCACCAGGTGCACCTGGTCGAGTCCAAGGGCTGGCCGCTGATCGGCTGGGCCGCGCTGTTTTCGCTGTATGCCGTGGTGTCGGTTGCGACCAAGCTCGTGTCTGGCGTGCTCATCGATCGCTACGGCGCGATACGGATGGTGCCGCTGGTGGCCCTGCCGATGGGCGTCGGCCTGATCGTCCTGGCGTTTTCGACCAGCCTGGTCGGGGCCGCCATCTTCCTGGTGCTAACCGGAATCACGGTCGGTTATCAATCGACCACGACCGCGCCCTTCTGGTCGGAAATGTATGGCAATCAGCACCTCGGCGCGATCAAATCGCTCGGCGCAGCGGCCATGGTTTTCTGTACCGCGCTATCCCCGATCGTCATCGGCTGGCAAATCGATATCGGCACCAGCATGGATACGCTCGCCATCGCTTCCGCGGTTTATATATTCCTGACCTCTGGTCTCGCCTACTACGCCTATCGCAGCCGGCCGAGATCCGTGGTTTCGCAGCAGGTCTGAAATATCGACAACGGCACATTCCCAAAGGCCATGCTCAACCAACAAGCGTGATTCCGATACCGCAAGATCCCGGTTTGCACGGGGATGACGCCGGAACGCCATCGGGATTCATACCCGTTACGAGTATCGCGCAATAAAATAGATTTTATTCCGACCCGGCATTAGCGGTGGACATGACGTGGTTGTAGATCAGTTCGGCGCATTCCTGCGGCCGGGTTTGCAGCAGCAGGTGCGGCCCATCGATATCGACGCGCGTAAAATGCGCCAGGTTTTGCTGCATCATGATTGCGTCATTCTCGGAAAGGATTCGATCCCGCAGCGCGTGCAGATAGAGGATCGGCACTTCGATGTGCGGCAGCAGCGCCGACACGTCGATGCGGCTAAACGCGGTAATCCGGCGTTTCAGCAAGATGCCGTCGATTTGCTCCATCACGTTCATCGGCAGCGGCTGGGTTTCGGAAAAATCTTCGTCTTCGACCTCGTCGACATCGAGATAAAACTCGCTCATAGCGCCGATGGAAAACATTTGCTCGGGAACATGACCTTCCATGCGCGTGAACGACGGCAACGGCGAACGCGCGAAGGTTGCGCACAAAACCGAGGGGCCGACCTGGCCGGGCCAACGCGCCATTAATGCCAACGCGACCGGGCCGGAAAAGGATTCGGCGATCAGCGAATACCCGGGCCCCTCCGGCAGCTGACCCTGCGCGCAGTCGACATACTCGTTAAACGAATTGAGGTCGGGGTAAGTCACCACGGTCAGATCGAAATGCGGCTGCAGCAACGGGATGATCGGCGCAAACAACTTCCCGGTGCCATCGAGCCCGGGCATTAGCACCAGCCTGCGCCGCTGATTCATATTCATGCTATCTATGGGGGGCTCCGTTTCTTTTTCAGTTGTAGTCACCGATTACCGGATTATAGACGCTTGATTACTTTATAACCGCTTTTACTCTGACCCGGAATAATCGACCAAATTCAGTCGACGATGAACACCTGCCCCGTCAGACAACCTTCGACCGCCTTGCTGTAGGCCAGGCCGACCGCCTCGTTCGAGACGTGAACATGACCGCGGAAGAAGCCGTCGTATTTTTCGCGCGATACCTCGAGCACTTCCGGGCTGACGCAGTTGATGCGAATGCCGCGCGGCATGTCGACCGCGGCGCCGAGCACGAAGCCGTCGAGCGCGCCGTTGGCCGCCGCCGCGCAGGAGCCGCCGGGGATTGGATCCCGGTTCAGGACCCCGCTGGTGAGAGTGAAGGAACCGCCGTCGTTGATGTAGTCGAAGCCTTCGAGCACGAGGTTCACCTGCGGTAGCAGCTTGTGGTTGATGCCTTGCATGAATTGCTCGCTGGTCATGGCGTCGACCGCGCCGAAATGCCCGTGCCCGACCGCGCTGACCACGGCGTCGACCTTGCCGGCCTGCTGGTACATCGCACGGATGCTGTCGACGTCTTCGATATCGGCCTTTATGTCACCACTGCTGCGGCCGACCTTGACGACTTCGTGGCGCGACGACAGGGCATCGACCGCGCTCTTCCCGACGGCACCGTTGGCGCCGATAACAATAATTTTCACGAGCTGCTCCCCGGTTACATGAAGCCTTATGTTAACCCTTCGCGCAGTATTGCGCGATGCTGTTTTTGAAAGCCGCGGCTAGCTTCAGGCGCGGTTGCCACCGTCCAGCACCAGCGGATAACCGGTGATGAAGCCCGCCGAATCGCTGCAGGCATAGAGCACGATGGCGGCCACTTCTGCAGCCGTGCAAACCCGGTTTAACGGCACGCCCTCGGCGGATTCCCTGAGCCCGGCCTTGACGCCCAGCCCGCGATCGCGGAACTCTCCGCGCAGCATCGGGGTGTCGACGTCGCCGGGGCAGATCGGCACGATGCGGATGCCCTCGCGCGCGTAGTCGAGCGCCATCGCGCGCGTCATCTGCAACACCGCGCCCTTGCTGGCACAGTAGGCGGTCAGGTGGTAGCTGCCGGTCAGCGCCGCGTCGGAGGCGATATTGATGATCGTGCCCTTGCTCGCGCGCAAATGCGGCAGCGCCGCGCGGCAAATGTAAAACATGCCGTTGACGTTGACGTTCATCGTCTCCAGCCATTGCTCGTCGGTGGTTTCTTCAAGGGTCGCGTGGTAAATGACACCGGCGCTGTTGACCACGATATCGAGACCACCGAGTATGCCCACGGCCTCGGTCACGATCATGTCGCACTTATTGCGTTTGCCGATATCGCCCGCGACGAAGGCGATGCTGCCGGCGGCGCCCTTGCAGCGCTGCATGATAGCGCGCGCGCGCTCCTGGTCGCGGCCGCTGATCACGACCCTGGCGCCCGCCGCGACGAAGGCCAGCGCGCTAGCCTCGCCCATGCCCGAGGTGCCGCCCGTAATCAGCACGCGTTGCTTGCTGAAATCGAACTGGACGGATGCCGCACGCATTCGCTTAGCCCGCCTGCGAGCCGGTGATGGCTTTCAGTTCGAGGAACTCTTCGAGTCCCCACCTGCCATTTTCGCGCCCGTTACCCGACTGCTTGTAGCCGCCAAACGGAGTATCGGTGCCGCCAGCGACGTAATTAATTGCAACCTGGCCGGCACGCAGACGCCGGGCAACCATCTTGGCGCGCCCCATTTCGGTTGAATAGACATAGGCGGAGAGGCCATAGACGGTATCGTTGGCAATCTCCACCGCCTCGTCTTCGCCGTCGTAGCCGAGGATCGCCAGTACCGGCCCGAAAATTTCCTCGCGCGCAATCGTCATCTGGTTATCGACGTTGGCGAATACGGTCGGCTTGACGTAGTAGCCGGTCGGCAAATGATGCGGACGACCGGTGCCGCCGGTAACCAGGGTCGCACCCTCGTCTATACCCTGCTGAATCAGCGCCTGGATCTTGTCGAACTGGGCCTGGTTGACGACCGGTCCGATATGATCGCCGTGTTTTGCGGGGTCGTCGACGCCGATACTTTCCGCCGCGGCGCGCGCCGCCTCGATCGCCTCATCCATTCGGTTATTCGGCACCAGCATACGCGTCGGCGCGTTGCAGGACTGGCCGCTGTTGCCCATCATGTAATGCACGCCCGCGGTGACCGCCTCGGCGACGTCGGCATCTTTCAAAATGATATTGGCGGACTTGCCGCCGAGTTCCTGGCCGACGCGCTTGACCGTGTCCGCCGCAGCCTTCGCCACCGCGATGCCGCCGCGGGTCGAACCGGTGAATGACATCATGTCGATCCCCGGATGTGTCGACATGGCTTCGCCAACCACCGGGCCATAGCCGTTGACGAGATTGAACACACCCGCAGGCACGCCCGCTTCACGCAGCACTTCGGTGAATATCATCGCATCCAGCGGTGACTCCTCGCTGGGTTTCAACACCATGGTGCAACCGGCGGCCAGCGCCGGCATTACCTTGACCGCAACCTGGTTCATCGGCCAGTTCCACGGCGTAATCAAGCCGCAGACGCCGATCGGTTCGTAACGCAGGATCATGTCGTCTTCGATGCTTTCGAAACTGAAGTTCAGCAGCGCCTTGATCGCGCTCTTGATGTGGCCATGGCCGAGCTTGGCCTGCGAACCGCGCGCGAGATCGATGGGCGCGCCCATTTCACTGGAAATCGCCTGCGCGATATCGTCGAAATAATCCTTGTAGATGGCGCGTATTTTCTCCAGCACTTCGAGCCGTTGCTGCACGCTCCACTGCGAATAGCTGACAAAAGCCCGGCGCGCCGCGGCAACGGCGAGATCGACATCCTGCGGGCTACCGGCGCTGACCTGGGTAAAGGCTTGTTCGGTGGCGGGATTAATGACGTCGATCGTGGCCGGCGCTACCGGATCAACCCAGGCGCCGTCGATAAAAAACTTGAGGTGATCCATGTTGTTGCTTTCCTGGAAGAGCGAGTGGGATTCGGTATGCGAAATGTGCCGCGAAGCGTTTGTTTGTGCAAGTGAATTCTCAAAAATCCTGCAATAAGCGGGTTGTTTCCGGGTCCAGAAATCCGGCCACCGTGGCATCGGTCTCGAGTTGCAGTGCGGATTCGATCGAAATCGTGGCAACCTGGTTCAATACGCGCTTGATCGCGCGCGACGAATGCGGCGGCAGCGCGGCCAGGCGCGCGGCCAGCGCCCGCGCTTCCGCCAGCAGCGAATCGTCGTCAACCACGCGCCAGGCGATGCCCAGATCCTGCAGCGCAGCGGCCTCGTGGTGCTCGGCCAGCAACAACATTTCACGCGCCTTGCCGAGGCCCACGATCGCCGGCAGCAGCGAGGTGATGCCACCGGTCACCAGCAGGTTGAGCGAAACCTCGGGAAAAAACGCCTTCGCCGTGCTGCCCCAGAGCGAGAAGTCGCAGTTGAGCGCCCATTCGAAGCCGCCGCCGACGGCCCAACCCTGGATTGCGCCGACCACGATTTTTTCCCCGAACAGAATTTCGCGGGTTGCCTGCTGAATCGCATCGACAAATTCGCGCGCGCTGGCTTCGTCCGTGAAATGCTGATGCGCGCGACGATCGTCACCCGCGCAAAATGCGCGGCCCGCACCACAGAATAAAATCACCCGCGCCCGCTGGTCGGCATTGGCCTGGTGAAACGCGCTGGCGACGTCGTCGACCAGCTGCCGATTCATCGCGTTCAGGCACTCCGGCCGGTTCAGCCGAATGGTTGCAATCTGATCACTGACTTCGTATTCCACGGTTTGGTAGTTCATGGTATTCCTGCAGGTGGTTGCCTGGACCCGATTGTCGTTGACTGGCGGCAAAAAATACATACGAGACCCAGGCTTGATCACTATAATCGAGGCTTTCCCGCTTCCAGATCGACTACTGACGGTTAAATGACCGAGCACCGCCTCTTTCCTTACCTGCTGATCCTCGGCGCCGGCGCCATCTGGGGCGCGACGTTTTCACTGGCCCTGATTGCCACCGCCAGGGGCGCGCATCCGCTCGGACTGTCGGCATGGCAAGTGGTGCTGACCGCTGTGTTTTTCCTGGCCGTGTGCCTGCTGTCGCGGGTAAGGCTGTTTGATCGCAATCACCTGCGCCACTACCTGGTGCTGGCGCTGGTCGGCATCAGCGTGCCAAACCTGCTTTATTACTATGCCGCGCCGCATCTGTCGGCGGGCATCCTCGCGATTACGGTTTCGACCGTGCCCTTGTTTACCTACGCCATCATGCTGCTGCTGCGCTTCGAATCGGTGATCGCGCGCCGCCTGGCCGGCATCCTGCTCGGCATGATCGCGATTCTGCTGCTGGTTATTCCCGACCAGGGGCTCAGCAGCGACGACGCCAGTTTCTGGATCCTGGCGGTGCTGGTCTGCGCGCTGCTTTACGCGGTCGAAAACGTTTACATCAGCCGCGGCATTCCGCACCGGACCGATATCCGCGAACTGTTGTTCGCCTCCAACCTGATCGCCAGCCTGGTTCAGTTTCCCCTTGCCATCTATCTCGGCGTCGACGAATCCCCGGCCTGGCTCGCGACCGACGCGGGCCTTGCAATCATCGGCATTGCGCTCGGCAGCGGTTTTGCTTACGCCATGTTTTTCTACACCATCAAGGCTTCCGGGCCCGTGTTCGCCAGCCAGTGCGCTTACGTGGTCACCATTTCGGGTGTAATCTGGGGTATCATTGTTTTTTCGGAGCAGCATACCCTCTGGGTCTGGACCTCGGTGATCGTCATGTTGCTCGGATTATTACTGGTCAATCCGGATGATGAGGATGAAGCCGATGAAGTCAGCTCAATCGCAAGCACCGAGTCATCTTCGTAGCGATCTTTTCCCATGATCGTTACTTTTTACGGGGTGCGAGGCTCGACCGCGGTTCCCGGACCGGTGACCGTGAAGTATGGCGGCAACACGTCCTGCGTGCACATCGAACTGGAAACCGGTCACGACCTGATCCTCGACGCCGGCACCGGCATCCGCCTGCTCGGGCACAGGCTCGCCAAAAAATCGACCCCGGCCAGCATTCTGCTGTCACACGGGCACTGGGACCATATCCAGGGTTACCCCTTCTTCGACCCGATTTACCAGCCGGACCGTGACATCCACGTCTACATTAGCGTGCAGGCGGGGCGTAAGTTGCTGAGCACGCTGTTCTCACAAATGGACGGCACTCATTTTCCGGTCAGGGCCGAGGATCTGCCGTCGAACAACTTCCCGAAATTCAAGGGCATCGAAAGCGAGTTGTACGAACGCGAGGGCATCCAGGTCGTCAAGCAGAACCTGAATCATCCGGGCGGGGGCGTTGCCTACCGGATCAATGAAAATGGCGCCAGCTGCGCCTACGTCACCGATAACGAACTCGAGCCGCCGAACAAAACCGCCACCAGCTACGACAAATGGGTCAACTATCTGTACGGCGTCGACGTTCTGATTCACGATGCGCAATACACCGAAAACGACATGCCGCACAAGCACGGCTGGGGACATTCGCTGATTTCCCAGGTACGCCAACTGGCCACCGACGCCGAGATCGGCACGCTGGTCATGTTTCACCACGACCCCGACCGCAGCGACTCGGAGCTCGACGAAATTCAGATCGAAAACGAAATTTATCTCAAATCGCGGCACGCGCCGACGCGCAGCATCTGCGCCGCGGAAGGCATGCGCATCAGTCTCACCAGGCCGCTGCTGGGCGGGGCAACCCGAATTAGCATCAACTGAACCGGATTTTACCGAACGATTGCATATGAATAAGCAGGAATTGATCGCGCGCCGGGCGAAAACGCTCGGCCCCACCTACCAGAATTTTTTCGACGAACCCCTGCACCTGGTGCGCGGCGCGGGCACGGCCCTGTGGGACGCGACCGGCCGCGAGTACCTCGATTGCTACAACAACGTGGTCTCGGTCGGGCACTGCCACCCCCACGTGGTCGAGGCGCTGTGCAACCAGGCCGCCACGCTGAACACGCATACGCGTTACCTGCACGAGGCTATTGTCGAGCTCGGTGAAATGCTGGTGAAAAAGTTGCCCGGCGATATCGACACCTGCATCTTTACCTGCACCGGTAGCGAGGCCAACGATCTCGCGGTACAGATTGCGCGCCACGTCAGCGGGCAGCAGGGCGTCATCGTCACCGAGTCCTCGTATCACGGGGTCTCGCATCTGACGCGGCAGCTTTCCACCGACAGTTACCCGCCGGCAAACCGGCCCGACTGGCTCGGCGTGATCGAACCGCCCAACCTCTACCGCGGCCCGTATCGCCGTGACGACCCGGAAGCGGGCCAGAAATACCTCGAGCTGGCACGACAGGAACTCGACCGGCTGGAGCAGCGTGGCTACAAACCCGCGGCGGTCATGATCGACCTGGTCTGGGATTCCAACGGTCCACTGGTCGCACCGCGGGATTACCTGCACGGCCTCTGCGCCGAAGTGCGCAGGCGCGGCGGACTGGTAATCGCCGACGAGGTGCAGGCGGGTTACTGCCGCAGCGGCCAGAACTGGTGGGCCAGCGATAACTACGGCATCGAGCCCGATATCCTGACCTGCGGCAAGCCCATGGGCGGCGGGCATCCACTGTCGTTGATGTCGACCAGGCGTGACATCATCACCGATTATTCGCAGCAGTATCACTACTTCAACACCTTCGGCGGCAACCCGGTTTCGGCCGCGGTCGGCAAGGCGGTTATCGAGGTCATCGAAAATGAAGCACTGCTGCGGAATGTGGACCTGACCGGGACTTACCTCGAGGCGGGATTGCGTGAGCTCGAGCAACGCCATAGGCTGATCGGCGACGTCCAGGGCTGCGGCCTGTTCTGGGGCCTCGACATGGTTGCCGATCGCGAGTCGCGCGAACCGCTAAGCGAGCAACAAATGCGCCACCTGGGCAGCCTGATTGTCGAACAGGGCGTGATTACCGGTACCTCGGGACGCTACGGCCAGGTGCTGAAACTGCGCCCGCCGCTACCCTTTTCAAAAGCGGACGCCGAGCGGGCGCTGGCCGCGATCGACGCCGCCCTGTCGCAATTCGAAGCATGAAAGCGACCGATACCGCCCGTTCAGCGGGATTCAGCCGCGCCGGCCTCGAAGCCATCGAAAGCCTGATGCGGGACTACGTGGCTGCGGGCAAATCCGCGGGCATGCTGACCCTGGTGAGCCAGGGCGGACAGATCGCGCAGCTTGCCTGTCACGGTCACGCCGATATCGCCAGCAACAGGCCGATTCAGGCAGACACGATCTTCCGCATCTATTCGATGACCAAACCGATTACCAGCGTGGCCCTGATGAGCTTGATGGAGGAGGGACATTTTGCGCTGGACGATGCCGCCAAACGCTGGATCCCGGCGCTGGCAAAGCTCGAGGTTTACCAGCAGGGAAAAATCGCGTCCGACATCACGATCCGTCAACTGCTGACCCACACCGCTGGTTTCAGTTACGGCTTCCGGCCGGACAGGTTCCCGGTCGACGAACTCTATGCCAAGGTCTGGCGCGGACGCCTGCAGGATCAGACCATCGAGCAGTTGCTGCAGACACTGCTCGAATTTCCGCTGGTCGCGCAACCCGGAACCCTGTGGAATTACAGCATCGCGACCGACATCTGCGGCTACCTGATCGAGCTGATCAGCGGCATGCCGCTGGCCGACTACCTGCAGCAGACGATCTTCGATCCGCTCGAAATGGTCGATACCGCCTTCGAGGTCGGTGCGGACAAGATCGAGCGCTTCGCCACGCTGTACGGCTATCGCGAAGACAATCCGCTGGCGCAGCTCGAAACCAACGACAGCTCACCGTTCATCTCGGCGCTTTCGGGCATCCCGGTGAAACTGCACTCGGGTGGCGGCGGGCTCACCTCGACCGCCTCCGATTACTGGCGCTTCGCGCAAATGATGCTGAACCGCGGGGAGTCGAACGGACGCCGTATTATCGAGGCCGAAACCGTGGCCCTGATGACGCGCAACCATCTGCCCGAAGACCTGTTGCCGCTGAGCTTCAACGGCGTTGCCGAGGGCGATTTCAGCGGCTATGGCTTCGGCCTCGGTTACTGCATCAACCTGGATCCGGCCAACACCGCGGCGGCGGGTTCGCGCGGCGACTTCGCCTGGGGCGGCATGGCCGACACCTACTGCTGGGTCGATCCCGAACAACAGCTGGTGGCGATCCTGCTGCAGCAGTACCTGCCGTCGCTGCACCACGCCGGCAGAAAGGATTTTCGCAACGCCGTTTACCGGGCCTTAAGTTGAGAAACAGGCGAAGGGGTCCAACCATTCCTGCCAGTTTAAATGCCCCGGGCTGTGACTGGAATCGGGCCCGCTTCGAAATTTCGAAAACTAACAATTTCGCCCATCTACTGCTAAATTCAATAACAGATTCATTGGCCCTGTAGAGGAGGCGGTTAAGTTCGTCGATGATGAAAAATGCAGACAGATAATCCCGCTAGTAAGATAACCGGGTTTTACAGACTAGCGCTGGCCGGTATTACCGCCCTGGCCATCGGTGCGTTGATTTACACGATCTATGGCGAAAACACGGAAAGCGGCGCGATCGAGGCACCCCGGGTTTTGCGGATTGGTGTTTTGCCCGACCAGAATCCCGAAATACTCAAACAACGCTTCGAGCCGATATTGAAATATCTGTCGGAGAAATTGCGCCTTCCCTGTGAATTGCTAGTGCCGGAATCCTACCAGGATTTGCTGGTGCTGTTTCATGAGCGCAAGATCGATCTCGCGTACTTTGGCGGTTATAGCTACGTCAAGGCCCGACAGGACGATCGCGCCATACCGCTGGTTATGCGCCGCGTGGATACCCGTTTTACCAGCCTGCTAATTGTCAATGCCAGCAGTCCGCTGCAAAACCTCGAAAGCCTGGAGAACAGGAGCTTCGCCTTCGGTTCAAACCTGTCGACCTCCGGTCACCTGATGCCGCGATATTTTCTGCAGCAAAGAAACATCGCGCCGGAGTCGTTTTTCGGCAGCGTCCAGTATTCCGGTGCCCACGACAAGACCGCCTACTGGGTGCGTGACGGCGTCGTCGATGCCGGTGCCGTCAACGCGACCACGCTGCGTTCGATGCTGGATAAAAATCTGATCGGGCGGAATGAAATCAGGATCCTGTGGGAAACGCCGCCCTATGCCGACTACGTCTGGGCGATTCAACCGCAGTTTGGCGAAAATTTTCGCGCGCGAGTGCGCGATGCTTTCCTGCAACTGTCGCCCGAAAATGCCGACCATGACATCGTTTTACGAAGCCTGAACGCGATAGGTTACATCCCGGCCGATCCCGATCTGTTTATTCCGCTGGCATCGATCGCCCGTGAAACCGACGCCAGGCTTGCCGCGGGCAACGCAAACTAGGGTTCTCGCTTGCGCTCAATATCCACATCCGGTAAGCAGCAGATTCTTTTTTTTGGCATTACGCTATTTATTCTTGCCAGCGCCATCGCCATGGTCTTGTGGCAGGAAAAAAATCAACGCGGAATATCCTCCATCGCCGCTGATCATCGATCGATCATCGTCAGCAGCGTAAAAATGAAGGAAGAGCTGGCGAACATACAGCTGCATCTGCTAAAGAAAATATCTGCCCGGCCGGATCAGGATTCACAGGGACAGGATTTATACGGTGGGCGATATAACCCGTCGGTCTCGCGCCACAGGCTTTATAGTCTGCTCGACTCGGTTAAAAGCATGCCGATAAATAGCGGCCCGTCCGAATCTATTTCTAGCAAGCTGCAAACCCAGCTCGATACGCTGTTTTCATTCGAACTCGGGGCCGGTCCGCAGAATATCCAGGTCCCCGATCGCGCCCGGCGACAGCTTCAAAGCCTGATCCTTAGCGTCGATCAGCTCGAGGGTATTCATAATCTCGAGCACAAGCAACAAACCCGAAGGCTCGACGCCACTATCCAGCGCGATTACCGTAACCTGGTGATCTTCCTGCTGGCCCTGGCACTACTGAGCTATCTGTTGAATCAATGGGTACAGAGGCTGATCAACCTTTCCCGGGAGCAACAACATTTATCTGAAAGAGAACTGCTACGCAGCCAGCAGCAACTGAACAACCTGCTAAAAGCGCTTCCCGATACGGTAATGCGCCTGGGCTCTGACGGAACGATTCTGGAATCCAGGGGCCGGCAGACCCTACTGGCTTCAGCGAAGAGTAGCATCGTCGGCAAAACCCTGGCTGACCTACCATTGCCGAACGATGTGCAGCAGGGATTAATGAATGCCATCAAAACCGAGTTAGCGACCGGCCAGGTCTGTATTTACGAATTCGATCTGCCTGACGCGGAGCAAACTTACGAAGCCCGTATCATCAGGTACGGTGATGACGAAGTCATCAGCATTATGCGCGACATTACCGCGCAGGAGGTAATCCGCAGGCAACGGGAAAATTTAACCTCCGAGCTGGAAAACAAGAATGCCGAGCTCGAACGCTTCGTTTATACCGTCTCACACGATCTGAAAACGCCGCTGGTCACAATTAACGGCTACATCGGCCTGCTGCAGCAAGCGATCGATGCCAATGACGCGGAGCGTATCAATAGCGATCTGGGCCAGATCACCAGGGCAGCCAACAGCATGGGGGAACTGCTCGATGGCTTGCTCGAATTGAGCCGCATCGGTCGCATCGTCAATCCGCCCGAGATCGGATCGCTGGGCTACCTGGTCAATAATGCGGTAGACATTGTTCGGCAAAAGCTGGTTGCCGGTGGCGTCGAACTCGAGATAGACGACGGTTTGCCGCAGTACTGGGGAGACCGCCTGCGCCTGCTGGAGGTGTTGCAGAACCTGCTCGAAAACGCGATCAAGTTTATGGGCGATCAGCCCAGGCCGCGAATCAGGATAAGCGCGATCGAAAATGGCGATGAAGTGATTTGCAGGGTTCAGGACAACGGCATTGGCATTGATCCGAGATATCACGATCGCATCTTTAATTTGTTCGAACGACTCAATCCTGAAATTGACGGCACTGGAATCGGTATGTCGCTGGTGCATCGAATCATCGAAGCACATGGCGGAACCATCGGTGTCGAATCTGCCGGCGAGAACCAGGGTTGCACGATTGTTTTTAGCCTGCCGCTGAAGCCCGATTAAATAAATCAGGCGACGGCCTCGCCTGGCTTCAGCGCCGGCAACGCTACGCCCGGCCGTTAAATCAGTCCCCGGCGCGCAAATACTGCTCGTCGAGCGCGCGCATGATGTCGTGGCGGCTGATCTGTCCGACCAGGCGACCCTCGCGCAATACCGGGAAACGTCTGAAACGCGAGTGTAAAAATTTTTCGGCCGCCTCGAGAATACTGCAATCGGCCTCGATATGTTCTACCTTGCGGCTCATGTACTGCTCGACCTGGCCGCCCCAGTCCTGGTGGTAGGCGGTGTTGTAGACAATCGCGAGACAGTCTTTTTGCGACAGGACACCAACCATCTGCCCGTCGCTATCCAGTACCGGCGCACCCGACAGATGCCGCTGCAGCAGCGTCCGCATGGCCTGAATGATATCGTCGCCGGGGGCGAAACTGACCAGATCGGT
>CAMYML010000052.1 GCA_947259305.1 uncultured Gammaproteobacteria bacterium
TGACCGGGCTGGTCGTCAGCGAGGCCGCACGCCAACGTTTTTATAATAGCGTCATTTTACTCGGACAGCAGCGCACGGTTTATCACAAACGCCACCTGGTTATTTTCGGCGAATATTATCCGATGCGCTGGCTACTCGATTTATTGAGCGGTGTTATCAATATCCCGTATTCCGATTTGACCGCCGGGCCGCGCGAGCAGGAATCGATGCGGGTAAAGGACAACGCGCTGGGCGTCTCGATTTGTTTCGAGGACGTTTTCAGCCGTGATGTTCAGCTGGCGCTGCCCGAGGCCAATCTGCTGGTCAATCTGAGCAACGATGCCTGGTTCGGCAATTCCACCGCGCCGCACCAGCATATGCAGATCGCGCAAATGCGCAGCCTCGAAACCGAGCGGGTCATGATGCGCGCCACCAATACCGGCGTCAGCGCATTCATCGATCACAAGGGCGCTGTCGAACTGCAGAGCAAACAGTTCGCCACCGAGTCGATCACCCACTCGGTGCAGGGGCGCGAGGGTGTGACACCGTTTTTCTACTTCGCCAAAGTCCAGGGCCTGCTTTCATTTTTGCCGTTTATCGTCATTTTGATTCTGGCGCGCTCGAAAGCCGGCTAAATCCGCGGATTTCACCACCACAGGTTACAGCGAGTTTGTCGGCCGCCGCGGCAGCAGGATGCTGCGATATGCGGGTTTAAGGCTATGCCTGAGCCATGCTCTGGAGTATGCTTGCCCCTTTTTCCAAAGCCTTACCCTATGCAATCCTACGACCCCAAAACCCTTGAGGCTGAAGCGCAGCAATACTGGGCCGACGAGCAGGTCTTCGAGGTCACCGAGGACCCGTCTCGGGACAGTTATTATTGCCTCTGCATGTTTCCCTATCCCAGCGGCAAGCTGCATATCGGGCATGTGCGCAACTACACCATCGGCGACGTCATTTCGCGCTTTAAACGCATGCAGGGTTTCAACGTATTGCAGCCCATGGGCTGGGACGCATTCGGTATGCCGGCGGAGAACGCTGCGATACAGAACAACGTTCCACCCGCTCGATGGACCTACCAGAATATCGACTATATGCGCGGGCAACTGAAGCTGCTCGGTTTCGGATACGACTGGAAACGCGAACTGGCGACCTGCAAACCCGAATATTATCGCTGGGAGCAATGGTTGTTTACGCGCTTGATGGAAAAAGGCATCGCCTACAAGAAAACCGCGCCGGTCAACTGGTGCCCGGTCGATCAGACCGTGCTCGCCAACGAGCAGGTGATCGAGGGACGCTGCTGGCGCTGTGATACCGAGGTGGAGCGGCGTGATCTGGCGCAATGGTTTCTGAAGATCACCGACTACGCGGATGAATTGCTGGCCGAACTCGATAACGTCGAGTGGCCGGAGCAGGTCAAAACCATGCAGCGTAACTGGATTGGCCGTTCGGAAGGCATGGAAGTCGAGTTCGAAGTTCCCGGACATGACTCCCTGCTGATTTATACCACGCGTCCAGACACGCTGTATGGCGCCACTTTCATGGCGATCGCGGCCGAGCATCCGTTGGCGCTCGCTGTCGCCGCCGGAAATCCCGAGGTCGCGGATTTCGTGGAGCAGTGCCGCAAAACCAATACCTCCGAGGCTGCGCTCGAGAAAATGGAAAAACTGGGTATCGATATCGGCATCAAGGCGGTTAATCCGGTCAACGGCGAAAAAATTCCGATCTGGATCGCCAACTTCGTACTGATGGGCTACGGTACCGGTGCGATCATGTCGGTGCCGGCGCACGATCAGCGCGACTGGGAGTTCGCGCGCAAGTACGGCATCGAGATCCGCCAGGTAGTGGAGCCTGCCGATGGCGCGCCGATCGATCTCGACGTCGAATCATTCGTCACCAAGGATGGCCGCTGCTGCAACTCGGACATGCTCGACGGGCTCGATTTCGAAACCGCATTCGGGCGCATTGCCGAGCATATCGAGGCCCAGGACAAGGGCATCCGCCAGGTCAACTATCGCCTGCGTGACTGGGGCGTGTCGCGCCAGCGCTACTGGGGCGCGCCGATCCCGGTGATCAATTGCGCGAACTGCGGCCAGTTGCCGGTGCCGCAAGCCGACCTGCCGGTGGTGTTGCCGGAAGAGGTTGAATTCGAGGGCATCGGCTCGCCGATCAAGAAGATGGATTCTTTTATCAAGACCACTTGTCCGCAATGCGGCGGGCCCGCGGAGCGCGAAACCGACACTTTCGATACCTTCATGGAATCTTCCTGGTACCAGGAAAGATTCAGCTGCCCCGATCAGGACCAGGCGATGCTGGATCAACGCGCAAACTACTGGAACCCGGTGGATCTCTATATCGGTGGCATCGAACACGCGATTCTGCATCTGCTGTATGCGCGTTTTTATCATAAGTTGATGCGCGACGAGGGCCTGATCGAATCCAGCGAACCCTTCAAGCGCCTGCTGACCCAGGGCATGGTGCTGAAAGATGGCAGCAAGATGTCCAAATCCAAGGGTAATACCATCGATCCGCAGGATCTGATCGATCGTTACGGCGCCGACACGGTGCGCCTGTTCATCATGTTTGCCTCGCCGCCCGAGCAGTCGCTGGACTGGTCGGACGCCGGGGTCGAGGGTGCTTATCGCTTTTTAAAGCGCCTGTGGACCGCGGTTCAGGAGCAGGTGGCCGACAGCAATGCAAGCGCGCCGATCGATGGCGCGACGCTCGATGACAGGCAAAAGGCGATGCGCCTGAAGCTGCACGAAACCATCAAGAAAGTCAGCGACGACTATGCCCGGCGCCTGACCTTCAATACCGCGATCGCCGCCAACATGGAGTTGCTCAACAGCGTTTCGCGCTACCAGGACGATTCGCCGGTGGGCAAGGCGATTCGCCAGGAAGTTTTCGATAACATGGTATTGATGCTGGCGCCCATCATTCCGCATGTCTGCCATCGACTGTGGCGCGACCTCGGTCACGAGAGCGTCATTATCGATCACCCCTGGCCGACGCTTGACGAATCGGCCCTGGTACAGGAAACCATCGAATTCGTGATTCAGGTGAATGGCAAGCTGCGCGGTAAAATGCAGCTCGGTGCCGATGTCGATCGCGCCAGTTGTGAAGCGGCCGCGCTCGAAAACGAGCAAGTGCAGCGGTTTATCGGCGACAGTGAAATCAGGAAAGTCATCGTAGTGCCGGGCAAACTGGTTAATATCGTCATTTAGACCGATGCCTGGCTTCCGCATGACTCGCCTGCTGATTACCGGATTACTCGGCCTGGCCTTGTCGGGTTGCGGGTTCAAGCTGGCCGGTACCGCCAGCCTGCCGCCGGAACTAAGCCAGATTTATCTGGTCACCAGCGATTTCAGCGAGCGCCAGCGCAAAGCCCTGTCTCAGCGGCTCAGCCAGGCCGGGGCCCGGGTCTACAGCCAACCGGCCGCGCAGGCGGTACAGCTCAGGGCGAGTCTGAAGACCCTGCCCGATCGCAGGCTGGTGACGAGCGCAAGTAACGGAAAAATCGTAGAGCGCCTGGTGCGCAGTCTGGATTTCAGCCTGCAAGGCGCCGACGGTAACCTGTTGGCACCGGCCAAAACGCTGATCCAGCAAAAAGATATTGTGCTCGATGACGATAACCTGCTGTCTTCGGCCGTGGAAAGAAGCAGCGTCATCGAGGATCTCGAAGAGGCGTTGTTCAACCAGCTGATTTTTCAGTTAATACGCATATAAATCGACTATATTAACCCGGCGGATTAATAAAATGTACCCGCCGCTGCCAAGCGTTTATAATCCCCCGAACCCTTGCAGCGACGGGCAATCCGATGACTGTTTCAGGGTGCCAAACCATCGAAAAACAATATGTCAGAATTGAGTGAACCCGGAACATCGTCGCGCAAAAATCCGTTGCTCTGGATTGCACTGGCTGTTATTGCCCTGATCATATTCGTATTTGTGAGCGGAGATCGTGGCGATTCGATGCCCGTCAGCAAGCCGGACAGCGATAGCGCTGCTGTCGGCAGTATCGATCGTAGCCTGCTGGTTCCGCCGGGGATGCGCGCGCGTCAGTACGTCGAGCAATTACGCGCCGATGGCAAGCCTTACCCGTTGCCGCAAGTGTTTGAAAAGGCGCAAAAATACCTGCAGGAAGGCAGCCTCGCCGATGCCCATCTGCTGTATTTTTTTGCTGCCCGCGAAGAACATTTACCGGCGATCATGCACATGGGTGAAATGTCTGATCCCACCCTGTTTCGTGCAGAGGATTCGCTGCTGGACCACGCCGACGTAATCCAGTCCTACAAGTGGTATCAAAAAGCCGCATCCATGGGCCATCAGGCAGCGGCCGAACGCATCGCCAGCCTGCAGCAGTGGGCCATCGTCGAGGCAGAGGCCGGGAATTCGCATGCCAGGCAATTACTCCTTAATTTTCGATAGGTGATACCGATGAAGCTAAATTCCAGCAAACTGCCGGTAAGACTCCTGCTGATGGGATTATTGGGCTTGCTGGCAGGATCGCTAAATGCCGCAGACAAACCATTGCTGATGGAGGGCAAGAAGACGCTATACCAGCGGGTGTTAAGCGTGCCGGAGGCGCATCTTTACGAACAACCTGTCGATAGCGCGATCTCGTCCAGGATTATTCCCTTCAGCGTACTCTACGTGTATGAAAAGGGCAGCGACTGGCTCAAGGTGGGCCACACCAGTTTCGGCGATATCGCCGGTTGGGTAAAACGCGATAAGGCCATTGCCTGGAACCAGGCGCTTACCGTCTCGTTCAAGGATCCGCAGGATATCCAGCGAGTGATGATGTTCAGCAGCAAGGACGACCTCGAAAAGCTGGTCAATGACTATGACAAGGAAGGTTATCAGGCGCTGTACAACGCCATCGTCAACGACAACCCGCCGGCAAATTCGCCGGTGATCGCAATCCAGCCCGATGCGCATCTGGAAATCAGGGAAAATTTTTACCTGGTTCCGATCAAGCAGCACGAGGATGTTTACCTCGGTAACGAGCAGGCGCGCCTGCTGGAAATTGCCAGTGTGCCGCTGGACGATGCGGGAGATTCCACCGCGCTCGGGAATATCGAAGCTGGCAACCGCAGTTATCGCAGCGGCATTCATTTCGTCATCGATTCGACGCAGTCGATGGGGCCCTACATCGATCGCACGCGTGAAGCCGTGAAGAAAGTTTACTCGGCGATCGAGCGACAGGGCTTGACCAACCAGGTTAGTTTTGGCCTCACCGCCTACCGCGATAACACCGGCCAGGTACCCGAGCTCGAGTACCTGACCCGGCGTTACGTCAGCCTGAAGCAGGGCACCAACGTCGAGCAGTTTTTTCAACGCGTCAACGATTTGAGTCCATCGCAGGTGTCGAGCCGCGATTTTCGCGAAGATGCCTATGCCGGCATCAAATCGGCAATCGAAGACTCCGACTGGGACAAGTTCGATGCTCGCTACGTGGTGCTGATTACCGATGCGGGACCGCGCGAAAGCCACGATTCGCTTGGCGCTACCCGGCTCAGCGCCCAGGCTCTGCGCCAGCTGGCATATGACAAGGGGGTTTTCATCTGGGTGCTGCACTTACGCACGCCTGCGGCTGCCGCCGATCACGAGAAAGCCGAAGCGCTCTACAAACAGCTGTCCTATTATCCCGGGATCGGTGATTTTTACTATGGCGTCAGCTTAGGTCAGGTCGATGAATTTGGTAACGCGCTCGAAGTGCTTGCCAATCAGATAACCCAGCAGGTGTTGGCGACCACCAACGGGGTGCCGCCGCTGCCGTTGCCGCAACGCGAGCAGGGCGAGACCCAGACTCAGCTTGCGCAGCTGCAGGACCGGGTCGCCAAGCTCGGCAACGCGTTACGCATGCGTTATATCCAGCGGGAATCGGGGCAACCACTGCCGTCTGTATTCGATGCCTGGATGATCGATCGTGACTTTATCAATCCCGAGCGCTCAGCGGTGGATGTGCGCGTGCTGTTGACCCGGGATCAGCTCAGCGATCTCAAAAATGTCATGCAACAGGTGCTGGAACTGGCCGAAGAGGGCGTGCTCAGCCCGCAGAGCTTTATCGATGATCTGCAAAGCCTGGCGGCCACCGTCAGTCGCGATCCATCATCGGTTGCCGGCAGTACGTCCGGCGCGGGCGCCAACCTCGCCGAAATGGGTTACATGCGGGAGTATATCGAAGACCTACCCTATACCGGAGAAGTCATGAACCTGACCCTGGAAAGCTGGGAAGAATGGTCCGCCAAGGTGCAGATCGAATTCATGCACCGGCTCGAGAGCAAGATCAACTATTACCAGGCACTGCATGATCACACCGACCTTTGGGTAACCCCCGGTGGTGGGCCGGTTAACGGCAATTCCATGTTCCCGGTTGCCCTCGACTTACTGCCCTAGTGCTCATTAAACGAGTACTAGTTTCGTGACCGTCATCTATTCTTTAAAGAACGTCGTCAAGGAACGGCTTATTGACGGTGTGGGATTTCGCCTGCTGGTTCCTGAAATCCAGATCAGCGCGCAGGAAAATATCGCGCTGGTCGGCCACAGTGGCTGTGGTAAGAGTACCCTGCTCGATATGCTGGCGCTGATCCTGCGCCCGGATGAAAGCGAGGAATTCAACCTGCATCCGGTCAATGGCGATAGCCACGATGTCGGCAGGCTGTGGCAGCGTGATAAACAGGGCAAATTGTCGCAGATTCGCAAACAGCATATCGGCTACGTATTACAGTCGGGCGGACTGCTGCCCTACCTGACGGTGCGCGAAAATATCGAACTGCCGCGCAAGCTGCTCAAATTGCCCGACGACGATTCGATTAATTCGATATCCAGGGTGCTCGGCATCGATCGTCAACTCGACAAGTTGCCCGGACTGCTCTCCGCCGGTGAACGCCAACGTGCCGCATTTGCGCGCGCACTTTCGCATCGTCCGTCGATACTGATAGCCGACGAGCCAACTTCGGCACTCGACCCGGTTACCGCGCAAAAAATCATGGCGGTGGTGATGGAAGTTATCAGGGGTCTCAAGATCACGATGATCACGGCAAGCCACGACTGGGCGCATGTTTACAGGATGGAACTGCGTACCCTCAAGCAGGAGGCCGAGGCGGTTGACGATGGCAAGATCTACCAGTCGAGATTCACCGATTGATGGCGCAAATCACCAATATAATCCGCCTTAGTTTTCGTGACTACAGCCACGAGTGGCGCATGTCGGGCTGTTTTATCATGGCGCTGGCGTCGGTGCTCGCGCCGATGATGATTCTGTTCGGACTAAAATTCGGGATCGTTAGCACCATGGTTAACGAACTGGTGGAAAACCCGATTAACCGCGAAATCAGACCGATCGGCAGCGGGCGTTATAATGACGCCTGGATCGAAGCTTACCGTAATCGGGAAGACGTCGAATTTATTATTCCGAAAACGCGCGCCCTGGCGGCAACGATTCAACTCAAAAGCGACAGCGCCAGGCGCATCCTGTCTACCGAACTCCTGGCCACCGCCGCGGGCGATCCCTTGTTGGCCGGTTTATCCAGCCTGCCGCAGGATTATTACCAGGTCGTACTCAGTCATAGCGCGGCGAACAAACTGAAAGTTAAAACCGGCGATCAGATCGATGCCAGCCTCTCCCGGCAATTCCAGGGCAAGCGCGAACGCGTGCATTTAGTCCTGAACGTGATTGACGTCGCCGATGCGACCGTAACCACGCGCAACGTGGCTTTTGTTAATCTCGATTTACTGATCGCCAGCGAGCTATTCAAGGATGGCCGCGAAGTCAGCGATCTCGGCTGGGAAGGCAATAGCGATGATTCGATGGAACGGGTATATCCGTCTTTCAGGCTCTATGCACGGTCTATCCATGATGTCGAAAATCTGGTCGCCGCGCTCGAAAAAGAGGGCGGTCGGATCAAGGCCAACGTCTCCGAAATCACGACGGTGAAATCCATCGATCAAAACCTGTCCGTTATTTACTGGATAATCGCCTGCGTCGGAGCGCTCGGTTTCTCCTTTTCGCTGGGTGCAAGCCTGTGGGCGAACGTCGACCGCAAACGCAAGGAACTCAGTATTTTGCGACTGGTAGGTTTTAAAAGTGGGCGCATTGTGCTGTTTCCGGTACTGCAATCCTGTTACACCGCGTTGCTTGGATGGTTGCTGGCGGTGCTGGTTTACCTGGCTTTCGAATACCTGATTAATTTTTTTCTGGCGCCGCGGCTCAACCTCGATCGTGCCCTGTGTTTCCTGCTTACCGAACATTTTCTGTGGGCATTGGCGCTGACCATGGTGATTGCAATATTTGCCGCGATTGTCGGTGGCATGCGCGCGGCTCGCATCGAGCCGTCCGATGGGCTGCGTGACGTCTAACATGTAGGACGGGTCTTACACGAACTATCGCTCAAGATTACATGCCCTGACGCCAAGCCGGATAGGGTTGGGAACGCGCCAGGCATATAATTGGTTCCGTACTCGTAAGGATGCGGGTAAAGGAGATGTAACCTGGATTTATTCCATTGCATCATAGGCAGGAAGCCTTGCAGGATGCTGCTGGATGAAATAAGCAGGTAATCTTTGGGCCCTCGCTCCTATGGACTGGACGAGGGCCTTTTTAATGGCTGAGTCATCCCCGCGAAAGCGGGGATCTTGTGAAGATGCAGCAATTACAAGATCCAAGCGGTCCGCCGACGTATCGGTAATTGCTGGCGCAATTTCCGGGACGACCTGCGGTCGGTATTGCCTTGCCTATGCACCGCTCATAACGCCCCTAGCCATTAGAACTTTCAGTTTCTACTAGGTGTTCCGGGTCTTCTGGAACCTGGATTGTGTGGTAGCATTGCGCGCCATGGAAGGGTCACAGATTACGCGGGATTTGAAGCCGGTTTACCTGCTTGCCAGCGCCGAGCCGCTGCTGCTGCGAGACTGGCTGGATGATGCCCGTCGGGCCTTGCGTGAGGCCGGTTTCGAAGATATCCAGAACCTGCAAAGCGATAGCGGTTTTGACTGGCGTGAACTGCTCGACGAGAGTGACATGATGTCGCTGTTTTCCGCGACAAAATGCCGCATCGTTAACCTGCCGAGCGGCAAACCGGGGCAGCAGGGCGGCAAGGTCATTCAAAGTCTCTGCGAAAAAGCCGACGCCAGCAGCGTTTACCTGTTCGTGGTGCCGGCACTCGACCGGCAATCTCGCAATGCCGGCTGGTGCAAAGCGATACAGGCCGTGGGCGAAGTGATCGAATTAAAGCCTATATACGACAACCAGCTGGTCGACTGGCTGTTACGACGAGCCCGCGACAAGGGGCTGAATATCGATCCGCAGTCGGCCCAGTTTCTGGCCGAGCGTACCGAGGGTAACCTGCTGGCGGCAGATCAGGAGCTGGAGAAATTATCGATACGATTTGGCGCTCAGGATGGCGTCGATTTTGCCACCATCGAAGATTCGGTCGCGCAGTCGGCGCGCTACAGTCATTTTTTACTGGTCGACGCCTGCCTCGCCGGCAAAACGCGGCGCGCGCTGAAGATTCTCAGGAGCCTGGAGGCGGAAGGCTACGCCACCGCGCAATTACGCTGGGCTTTGCAGAACGCTTTGCAGCAGCTGGATCAGCTGAAGCAGGCGCAACGCGGTGGTGCGCTGGGTGAACGCAGTTGGCAACAGTTGCGAATCTGGCGCAACAAGCAGCGCCTCTACCAGTCGGCAATGTCGAGATTGGAAGCCCCGGAGATTGAGCGTTTGCTGCAAAGCTGTGCTACATTAGATCGACTTGGTAAGGGGCAGCAGGATGCCGAGTTTCCAGACCAGGACTGGTATGAAATAAGGTCTCTGGTAACGACATTTAGCGGTATGTGACGGTAGACATGAGCGTAGCATTACACAAAGAACATAGTTCCGATTTGGGCAAGTACATGTCCGAACTCGGGCAGGCCGCGCGCGCGGCCGCGGCCGAGCTGGCGCATGCCGAGCCGCAGCACAAGAATGCCGCGCTGCTGCAGATTGCGGCGGTGCTGGATCAGCGACGCGATTTTATCCTGCAGGAAAACCTCAGGGATTTAACGGCCGCCCGCGAGCGCAAGCTGAGCTCCGCGATGCTGGAGCGCCTGGAGCTCAACCCCGCGCGCATCGATGCGATGATCGAGGGCTTGCAACAGGTCGCGAACCTCGCCGATCCGGTGGGTGAAATCAGCGAGCTGCGCTATCGTCCCTCGGGAATTCAGGTCGGCAAGATGCGCGTGCCGCTGGGCGTTATCGGTATCATCTACGAATCGCGACCCAACGTAACCATCGATGCCGCCGCCCTGTGCCTCAAGTCGGGCAATGCCAGTATATTGCGTGGCGGCAAGGAAGCGCTGCACTCTAACCAGGCCATCTACCAGTGCATTCAGCAGGGCCTGCAGCAGGCGGGCCTGGTTGCGAGCGCGGTGCAGGTTGTCAATACGACTGACCGTGAAGCGGTGACGCATATGTTGAAGCTGCATGACTGCATCGATGTCATTATTCCGCGCGGTGGCAAATCCCTGATTGAGCGTATTGTCAACGCTTCGATTATCCCGGTGATCAAGCATCTCGATGGCGTTTGCCACGTTTATATCGATGACCAGGCCGATCCGAAAAAGGCACTCGATATTGCGCTTAACGCCAAGACACGGCGCTATGGCGTTTGTAATGCCATGGAAACGCTGCTGGTAGCGCAGGCAATCGCCGCCCGCGTCATGCCGGAACTGATTCAGCTGATGGCTGACAAAGGCGTCGAGCTGCGCGGTTGTGAACGGGCTTGCGGATTTGACGCCGTGCGCATCAATCCTGCAAGCGAGGACGACTGGTATACCGAATATCTGGCTCCGATACTGTCGATTCGTATCGTCGACGGGCTGGAGCAGGCGATCGAGCATATTAATCATTATGGTTCGCAACACACCGACGCGATCGTCAGTGAGAACTACGGCCATACCCGTGAATTTCTGCGTCGAGTCGATTCGAGTTCGGTCATGGTAAATGCGTCAACCGGATTTGCCGACGGTTTCGAATACGGCCTGGGCGCTGAAATCGGGATCAGCACCGACAAGTTGCACGCGCGCGGCCCGGTTGGACTGGAGGGGTTGACCTCACAAAAATACGTCGTATTAGGGGACGGCAATATCCGCGAATGAAATGATCGGAATTCTTGGAGGTACTTTCGATCCGATCCACAATGGGCATCTGCATATTGCGACCGAGGTCGCTGCGCGGCTGCGGCTCCCGCAGGTTCAGTTCATGCCCTGCGCCTTGCCGGTGCATCGCGATCAACCTCAGGCCACGGCACAACAGCGCTGCGATATGATCCAGCAGGTGCTGGCCGAACATCAGAACTTTAGCCTCAATACGCTGGAAGTCGAGCGCGAGGGGCCGTCATACATGGTCGATAGCCTGCGTGAAATCAGCCGTCGCAGCGCCGAGCCACTGCTGTTGTTATTGGGCAGCGACGCATTTAACGGTTTCGCCAACTGGAAGCAGCCACGGGATATTCTCGAGTTGGCGCACCTGGTGGTTTGCCTGCGGCCTGGCGTTAGCATCGATCAAAGCCTGTTTCCCGAAAACCGGATTGATTCCACGCGCCAATTATCGCGCCAGTCGGCCGGCGCTATCCTGCTGCTCGAAGTCGATGCGCCCGACTGTTCCTCCAGCGCAGTGCGTGCAGCGCTGCTTACAGGCGCTATTCCACGACAGTGGCTACACCCTGGCGTAGCCGACTATATTCAAAAACATCATCTATATCGGAGATCCGGTGACTGCTAAACCTACTGATTTACAAACCGAAGCAACCAGAAAAATGGCGCTCGAAGCGCTGCAGGCGCTCAAGGCGGAAAATATCGTAATGCTCGACGTATCCGAGATTGCCAGCTTTACCGATTACATGATATTCGCCAGCGGCACTTCAACCCGTCATGTGGTCGCCATTGCCGACTCAGTTATCGAGGCGGCCAAGTCAGCCGGTAAGCCCGCTCTGGGAGTCGAGGGCGAGGAAATCGGTGAATGGGTTCTGGTCGATCTCGGGGATGCGATCGTGCATATCATGTTGCCTGATGTGCGACAGTACTATGAACTCGAAAAGTTATGGGGCGAGGAACTCGCGCCAGGCTAGCCATGCAGATTCAGCTCATAAATGTCGCGCAAAAACTGCCCGCATGGGTCGATATGGCCTGCGCTGACTACGGTAAACGGATGCCGCGGGAAATAACCCTGAAATTCGTGACCGTACCGCTGGCGGCACGCAAGGCAAAGCAGTCGGCGCAAAAGCTGCAGCAGCGGGAATCTGCGTTAATAATGGACAGGCTGACGCCCGGAGCCTTGAATCTTGCCCTCGACGAACGCGGTGAACAATGGTCCAGCGCTGACTGGTCGCAGAATCTACAGCGCTGGATGTTCGAATTCCCCCGCGTCAATTTAATTATCGGCGGTCCCGACGGTCTTTCGCAGCAGTGCCTCGAGTCCTGTCATCAGCGGGTTTCGCTGGGCCGCATGACACCAGGTCTGCCGGGGAAGCGCCCGCGGAATATGTATGCCGCATGGCAACCGAAAAGGCGCGGGTCGCTGCCCGGTGGCTATCCACGCAACAGAACGACTACTGCGTGCTGGCGGCGGATACTACAATTGCCCTCGATGGTGATATTATTGGCAAGCCCGCTGATCAGGACCAGTGTCGCTGTATACTGGGTCAACTGTCCGCCAGACAACACCTGGTTTTAACCGCGGTCGCGTTAGCGACGCCGCAAGGCATCGCCTGGCGGCTGGCGCAGAGCCGGGTGAGTTTCAAGGCCCTGTCGCCACGCGAAATCGAATCCTATTGCGCCACCGAGGAGCCCATGGATAAGGCAGGGGCCTATGGGATACAGGGCAAGGCCGCCCTGTTTATAAAACATCTTGAAGGCAGCTATTCTGCGGTCATGGGATTACCGCTGTACGAAACCGCCGAGTTGCTGCAAGACGCCGATATAGTGCTATTTTAATTATGCCGATAAGCGAAGAAATTCTGTTAAACATTACGCCCCAGGAAACCCGGGTTGCGATCGTTGAAAATGGCGCACTGCAGGAAGTGAGTATCGAGCGCCAGCACAGCCGCGGTATTGTAGGCAATATTTACCACGGTAAGGTCAACCGGGTACTGCCAGGCATGGAGGCTGCCTTTATCGATATCGGCCTGGAAAAGGCGGGATTCCTGCACGTGTCAGACATCGATATCGGCGACGAGGCTAATGGCGATGCCGAAAACGCTAGCCGCCCGGTTATCAACGAACTGTTACGCGAGGGGCAAACGCTGCTGGTGCAGGTTGTCAAGGATCCAATGGGGACCAAGGGCGCGCGCCTGACCACCAGCATCTCGGTGCCTTCGCGTTACCTCGTCTACATGCCGAATTCCTCGGTTGTCGGCATATCGGTCAAGATCGAAGACGAGGCCGAGCGCGAGCGTTTGAAAAGCCTGCTCGAGGCCTGCCGCGCCGAAAACCGTACCGGGGGCTGTATTATTCGCACCGCCGCAGAAGGGGTGGACGAAGTAGAATTACAGCGTGATATCGCCTTTTTGTCGAAACTCTGGGGATCATTGCTCGAATTCGCGGATACCGCGCAACCCGGCAGCATGGTTCACGAAGATCTGCCGTTATCGATTCGCACCCTGCGCGATATGGTTGGCGTGGATACCGCGGTCGTAAAAGTCGACTCTCGCGAAACCTATCAGAAGATGATCGACTTCGCGGCGCGATATATTCCCGATTTGCCGTCACGCATCGAACACTATCCGGGCGAACGCCCATTGTTCGATCTGTACAATATCGACGATGAGTTGCAGCGTGCGCTGGCGCGCCAGGTCAGCCTGAAATCGGGAGGTTACCTGATTATCGACCAGACCGAGGCAATGACCACGATCGATATCAACACCGGCGCGTTTGTCGGGCACCAGAACCTCGAGGAAACCATTTTCAAAACCAACATGGAGGCCTCGCAGGCGATTGCCCGCCAGCTCAGGCTGCGTAATCTTGGCGGTATCATTATTATCGATTTTATCGATATGGAGCACGAAAATCACAAGCGTCAGGTGTTGAAGTCGCTGGAAAAGTACCTCGACAAGGATCACGCCAAAACCCAGGTCTGCGAAGTCTCGCCGCTGGGGCTGGTCGAGATGACGCGTAAACGCACGCGCGAGAGTCTGGAGCACGTGCTGTGCGAGCCCTGCAAGACCTGCCATGGCCGGGGATCGCTCAAAACCACCGAAACCGTGTGTTATGAAATCTTTCGCGAAATACTGCGTGAAGCCCGTTTTTACGACGAAGCGCAGCAGCTGCTGGTGATGGCGAATCAGGACGTCGTCGATCGCCTGCTCGATGAAGAGGCCGCCAGCCTGGCCGAGCTGGAAAGCTTCATCAATATTCCGGTCAAACTGCAGGTTGAGGCGCATTTATCCCAGGAATCCTATGACGTGGTGCCTGTCTAGACAGCAAATACCGGCGAGATGGGACTTTTAAAGCGTTTAAGCGTTAGTTTGTTCGTAATTGCCGTGCTGCTGCTGGCAGTCATCGTGGGCGGATTGCGCCTGGCGATTATGAACATCGAGTATTTCAAATCCGAAATCGAGTACCTGTTCGAGCGTGACCTGGCCCCTGGATTCAGTTTCACCGGTCTGAGCGGCGACGTGAATCGTTTCAACCCGATACTGCGTATTGAGAACGTTTCGATGAACCTGCCGGATCGATCGCAACCCCTGGTTATCGATCGTCTCGAAATTGAATTCGACTTCTGGGCCAGCTGGCGCGAAAACGAGCCGGTAGTGCTGGAAATATCCGGCCAGCTGGAAAAGCTCGAACTGGTCAAGGACGAGGCCGGTAACTGGTCGACCAACGACCTGTCACTGGCGATCGATCCTGACAGTGGACCAACACCCGAATTCAGGCAGATTCTCGCGCTGGTGCCGCGCTATCTGAAACTGAACCTGAACCGCCTGATCGTACGCGATCAAAAAGCCGGGGTAACCCATCAACTGGATCGCATCGATGCACAGATCAACCGGCAGCAAGACCAGTTTTTTGTAAAGTTCAGCGCCGCGCTGCCGGACCAGCTAGGCCAGGGGGTACTGGTAAAATCGATCATCGGGCCGGAAAGCAGCGTGATTTATTTGAATTCATCGAATCTGCAGCTGGCCCCTGTGGCCGAGCTGTTCGATCTCGATACCTGGGGTCTGCAACAGGGTGCGCTAGACGGTGAAGTCTGGATCAATATGTCCGGCTATGACCTGCTCGCCGTGAACGGTGCCCTGGTGCTGAAAAATGGCGTGGTGCAGATGTCGGCCGATAAGACGCCGCTCGCGATTTCATACAGTTCGCGCTTCAGCGCCCTGAACCTGCAGTCAAGCTGGCGTATCGCCAACCGTTTTCAGCGACTGAGTGTCGACAATAAAAATGTCGCGGGATTCGAATCTCAGCTGGAAGTGAGCGGGGAACCGAATAACAAGATTATTTCCGCCTGGATCGACAGTCTGCAGCTTTCGAGTTTGCCGGTAATTGCCGGCCAGTGGTTACCCGTAAAAATTAGTCAGCAGATCGCACAAGGCGAGTTCGAGGGAAAACTGCAGGATCTTCTGTTCAGAGTAGAGCTCGAGCGCCCCGAGGATTTTGACTTTGCCGCGCAAGCTATCGGAATTCGCAGCCAGGCGTTCGGCGTGTATCCCGGAACCGAGAACATTAACGCCGATATCCTGGCCGGCCGCGACCGCATGGGGTTCCGGGTTTATGGCAGCAATATCAGTCTCGATTTCGGCGAGCATTTCAGCGCGCCGCTGAAGCTCGGGCAATTGGATCTGACAGCGTCCGCATCACGTCACGCAGATGGCCTGGTGCTGGCCGTGGACGATCTGCAATTGCGTAACCAGGATATTAAAGTTGCTGCTCGACTGTGGCTGGAAGCCGATCAGAATGCGCGTCCGTTCACCTATGTGCGTGCCCGGTTTGCCGAAGCCGATGGCCGCAGCACGAGTAAGTATATTCCACGCAACTATATGCCACTGAAGGCACAGGCCTGGCTCGACCGGGGCATCAAGGACGGTTACGTACCCGCGGGCGAGATGCAATTCCATGGCCGCTTGCGTGATATCAGAGAGCTCAACCGTGAAATGGCCGGCGAGTTTTTCGTCGACTTCGAAATCGAGCGCGGTGACGTATTCTTTTCGCCGGGCTGGTTACACGCTAAAAACGGTAGCGGGCACGCGCTGTTTCATAATGTCAGCATGGAGATCGACCTCGATCGAGTCAGTTACGATCAACTGGATAACGCGCGTGCGAAAGTGTCGATTGCGGATTTCGAGAAACCGATGCTTGATATCAGGGTTGAAACCGAAAGCACGAGCGCGCTTGCTGTCAGCACCTGGCTGGATACGCCCGTTGGCAAGCGGTATCGGCGGGTTATGAGCAATCTGCAGGATTTCAAAGGTGATATCAACTCCGAGGTCAAGCTGCGCATGCCGCTGAATCAGCGCAATCCGCAGCCCGATGTGCGTGTGCTGGTCGATTTCGACAATGCGTCCGCGCAATCGGAGTCCTGGGGGATCGATTTGTCACAGGTTAATGGTCGCCTGGAAGCCACATCGTCTTCGCTCAAGGCTCGGCAAATCGAGGCGAAATATTTCGGCGATCCGATCAAAATTGATATCGATACGCTTGAGCCAAGCGGTAATACGCTGGTCACGGCAGCTGGGAAGATCGACACCCGGCAGTTGCTCAACAAGCTGCCGCAGCAGCTGACGTCCAATATGCACGGCAAAAGCGACTGGCGGCTCGGCATGAATTTTGCCGCTATATCGACCCCGAAAACAAAACCATTTCTGCGACTAAAAGCCACCAGCAATCTGGAAAATACGGCGCTAGAGTTGCCGCATCCCTTCGCCAAAACCGCCGCTAGCTCGACCGGGGTGTCGGCCGATGTGGATTTCTATCAGGAACAGATCTGGTTCAAGGCTGATGTAGGACAAGAGATGCGCAGTCAGGGGCAACTGATCCCGGACGTGAATCGCGATTTCAGGCTGAACATGCTCGATATCGCCTTCTCCTCGGAGCTGAAACCAAAACCCCTGCCGGGTTTGCATCTTTACGGATCGATCGCGGAAGTTTCGCTGGATGACTGGGCCAGGTTTATCAAAATCTCTGGCAACGCCAATCCCGCGCTTGTGCAAACGGCCGAACTCAGCTTCGATCGCGCGTATGTCTTCAATCGTGAGCTGAACAACGTTTGGGTTGGATTAACCCAGGCCAATGAGCGCTTTGTGGGCAGCATAGAGTCGTCAAGCATCAGTGGTAATTTTACCGTACCCTGGCGGGCTTCTCCGCAGGACCCCGTAATCCTGGATCTGGATTACCTGCGGATTGACAAGCTCGAGCAGGAGACCACTGAAGTCGATTTATATCCAGCCGATCTGGTCGACTTTCGCCTCAGCAGCGAGTCTCTGCTGTTTCACGACATGCTGTTCAGTAATCTGCAGGCAGAGGCCAGGTCGGTCGGCGACAAACTCTACGTTGATAGTCTCAGCCTGCAGAAAGATAATTTGCGCCTGACGGGTATGGCGCAATGGGACTACGATGCGGCCAGCCAATCTCACCTGTCCAGTTTAAGCATGGCTATCAAGGGCGATAATATGGGACAGGCGATTGCGGGCATGGGATTCGGCGACAGCATGCAAAATGGAACCCTGAATTTCAGCGGTGGTTTTACCTGGCCGGCGCCGCTGGCCAGGTTTAGTGTCGAAAACCTGGTCGGTGATGCACGGTTTCGTATCGAAGACGGCGTGCTGAACAATGTTGAACCGGGCGGTGGTGGTAAATTTGTCGGTTTGTTCAGCCTGGGCGCGCTGCCAAGGCGTCTGTCGCTGGATTTCTCGGATATCCTGATCAAGGGCATGGAGTTTGACGAAATTAAAGGTACCTACCGTATCGAGAACGGTGTACTTTACACCGAAAACACCAGGATGGAGGGCATCTCGGCCGCCATCGAAATTTCGGGCAAGACGGATATAGCAAAACGTCAATATGATCAGAATGTAAAGGTCACCCCCAAGATTCGGCAAACATTACCGTTGCTGGGCGCGGTATCTGCGGGTAGCGGCGTGGGTTGGGGATTGCTGCTGTTGCAAAACCTGTTTAAAAAAGCCATAGATGATGCGGTTGAAGTAGAGTATCAGATTACCGGCAGTTGGGATGATCCACAAATAGAATTGATAAAGGCAGTCGATGAAAATCAGCGCGAACTTCCGCAAATGGATAAGTAGCCTCGGTCTGGCCAGCCTGTTATTGGTGGCGGGCGGCGCGGCGGCAAATTCGATACGCATGTTCACCCTCAGTGCGGACGAATGGGCACGACCACGCAGTGGAGATGTGATACCCGAACTGGCCTCGGTGCGTGCCGCGGTCAGTTACTGGGGCAGGGGCGCCGACGCGATATTGCTTATTCGTCATCCCGGCGAGGATAGCGGCGAACTCTGGGCAGCGGAATTGCGCGACTGGTTGATTTCGCTCGGCGTGCCCTCAGATTATATCCGACTAATACCCGGGACCCAGGAAGCCGACGAGATTACCCTCGTGGTGGGTAATCGTGACGAACTGGAGCAATAGGCATATGGCATCAACGCTTGAAACTGTCAGTAAAAATATTCTCGAACCGAGCGAACTCGAGCTCGAGCAGCTTGGCGGATTTCTCGACGGCCTGCAGGGCAGGTATATCGATGCCGGCGATCTCTATTTTCAGACCAGCCAGCAGGAATCCTGGGTCATGGATGACGGAATTTTGCGCGAAGGTAGTTTCAGTATCGAGAAAGGCGTTGGCATTCGCGCCATGTCGGAGGAAAAAACCGGCTTCGCCTATTGCGATGATCTGCGCAGCAACGCGATAACACAGGCCGTCAGCAATGCCCGCGCAATCGTCAAACAGGGCCAATCAGGCAGCAGCAAAGTCGCCCTTGCCAACCAACCGGCAAGCGCGCTTTACACCTCGCATAATCCCGTCGATGGCCGCAGTGCGGAAGAAAAGGTCGAATTGCTGAAACAACTCGATCAATATACCCGCTCGCTGGATGAGCGTATCGAACAGGTTATTATTTCGTTGTCGGGCGGGATCGATCATATTCTCGTGGCCGCGACCGACAATACCCTGGCGGCCGATATCCGGCCGCTGGTGCGCCTTAACGTAAGTGTATTGATGCACCAGGGCGGGCGCCGTGAACAAGGTAGCGCCGGCGGCGGCGGCAGGCACGCCTACGACGTCTTTTTCGATACCGACCGCGCCTATGAGATGGTGCGCGATGCGGTCAGGCAGGCAGCCACCAATCTCGACTCGGTGGCCACACCCGCCGGCACCATGCCGGTCGTGCTGGGGCCCGGCTGGCCTGGTGTCCTGTTGCACGAAGCAGTTGGCCACGGCCTGGAAGGCGATTTCAATCGCAAGGGTACCTCGGCATTCAGCAATCGAATGGGCGAACTGGTTGCATCACCTTTATGCACCGTGGTCGACGATGGTACCCTCAAGGACCGTCGTGGTTCACTCAGCGTGGATGACGAAGGGGTGCCGGCGCAAAACACGACGCTGATCGAAAACGGTGTCCTCAAGTGCTACATGCAGGACAAGATGAATGCGCGCCTGATGGGAATGCAGCCCACCTCCAACGGCAGGCGCGAATCCTTTGCGCATTTACCGATGCCGCGCATGACCAATACCTATATGCTGCCGGGTGAAAGCGAGCCGGAGGAAATTATCGGCACGGTGGCAAAGGGCCTGTACGCGGTTAACTTCGGCGGTGGCCAGGTCGATATTACTTCGGGCCGTTTCGTATTTTCGTTGTCCGAGGCCTACCTGATCGAAAACGGCAAGATTACCGCGCCAGTCAAGGGTGCGACGCTAATCGGTTCGGGCCCGGATGTCATGGGCAAAATTTCCATGGTCGGCAATGACTTGCAGCTGGACCAAGGGGTCGGCGTCTGCGGCAAGGAAGGCCAGTCGGTGCCGGTCGGGGTCGGGCAACCCAGCCTCAAGATCGACGAAATTACGGTTGGCGGGACCGACTAGTCCGCAAATCCCACCGAATTTCATAGCGAGGCAGCGATAGGCAGAGTGTGGCATAGCCTCGCCGCAGCAGGACAGCGGTGAGATATGCGGACTAATTAACCGATACGGCGGTGATTTCCATGCCGTTGTCGCCGCTTTGCAGGGTCAGCAGCCCGAGGAATTCTCCTGCGTAGCGCGAACTCCTGAGCCGCCATAAAATGGTAATCGAGTTTTCCCGGTGTATCGAATCGATGAATTCAAAGTCGGCAGTGATCGTGGTCAGCAGCGGAAAATCTTCGCAGCTTTGACGAAAATGCTCTTCCGACAGTTTCGCCAGCAGGTCGTTTGAGAAACCCCTTGAAAAGCGGGCGTAATCGCGTTTGCCTGCGGCCAGAATGATGTTTTTCCAGATAGGCTCGGCAACGGCACGCAACTGCTCTTTCTGTAAGCGTGAAAACTGCGTCATATCGAACTCTCGCTGGACTGTGCTTCGTCACGCAGTGCGTTGTAGGCGTCTTCGTAAATGGAGAGCATTGCAGGAATGACCAGAAGGATCAACAGCGTTGCAAAGGCAAGCCCGAAAGCTATCGATACTGCCATCGGAATCAGGAATTGTGCCTGGCGCGAGGTTTCGAACAATAGCGGCGTCAGGCCGGCAATCGTCGTCAACGAAGTCAACAAAACAGCGCGCAAACGCTGACAGGCCGCTTCTTCGAGCGCTGCGTGCACGGCCATGCCGCTTTCCCGGATGTGGCGGTAAAACATGACCAGGATGATCGAGTCGTTAACGACGATGCCCGACAGGCCAAAGAAACCGAACATCGACAATATGGTCAGGTTCATGTCCATGAACCAGTGACCGAGCACCGCTCCGGTCAGCCCCAGAGGTATTGTCAACATCACCAGCAATGGCCAACCGTAAGATGAAAAAACCCAGGCCAGCACCAGGTACATCAAGGTCAGCGCGATGATCGCGCCGATACGCATATCGGCAAAGGTCTCACGCTGGCTGGCGGAGCGCCCCTCGACGCTATATTGAATGCCGTACTTGCTCGCCAGTTGCGGCAAGGTGAACTGCTGCAGGTCGCTGACAATTTCGGCGGTATTGTTGAGCGTCGCATCGACATCGGCGGAAACATCGACCGAGAGGTTGCCGTTGAAGTGGCGCAGGGTTTCGAAACCCTGTGCCGAGCGCCAGTTGGCAACCGTTTCCAACGCGACGAATGCGCCGTTGGGCAGCTTGATTGGCAGGTGCAGCAGGCTGTCGAGCCGGCGTTGTTCGGCGTCGGGTAGCTGCAGTCTGACTTCGACTTCGTCCGCACCCTGCTGGAAACGTTGCAGGATAATGCCATCGTAGGCCGCGCGTAACTGGCGACCGATATCGGTTATCGACAGCCCCATCGCTTCGCCCGCGGGACTGAGTTCGTAGATCAACTGCTCTCGTCCGTAGGGGAGGTCGTCATCGATAGCGCTTACTCCCGGGATGGTCTCCAGGGTTTGCGCCAGGTCCAGAGCGGCTGCCTTCAGAAGATGCGGCGTTGATCCGGTAAGCCGCAGGCTCAAATCACGGCGCGAGGGTCCGACTCGGCGCGAACTGATCTGGAAACTCTCGATGCCGGGTGGCGCCTCGATGCGTGAGCGCCAGTTCCTGATAAAACTGGCATTATCGGTAGCGCGCTGATCGGAGCTGAGCAGTTCGACGTAGATTGAGCCGATCCGTTCTCCGCTGATTGCCCGGCCCGAGCCAACGGTCGATGCATGTACTCGGAAGTAGGTCGAAACCACGGTCTCGTCGATATCGTCGATGGTATTGCGCAACTCGGCTTCGACCTGGTCGATGAAGCGGTCGACGATTTCCCTGGACGTGCCGGAGACAAAACGAACATTCGCGTAAACCGTGGTCGACTCAGGCGACGGGAAAAACTGCCAGCCGGTTTTACCACCAAGAAACAAACCGGCGGCGAACAGAAAAAACCCGATCGCGCAGGCGATGGTGGTCCAGCGAAACTCGATGGCGGTGCGCACCAGCTGCCGAAACCAGTGTTCGCGAATGCGCTCGAAACCGCGGTTGAGATATCTCTTGAAGCGAGATTGCCGGGTCCCGCGGCCATGCACGAAGGCGTGGCGTAAATGACCGGGCAGAATCAGGAAACTCTCGATCAGCGACGCGATAATGACGCAGACGATGACCATTGGAATGGCCATCATGATGGCGCCCATGCGCCCGCCGATCAGCATCAGCGGCAAAAATGCGGCGATAGTGGTCAGCGAAGAAGCCAATACCGGGGCCAGCATGCGCCTGGCGCCGCCTTCGGAAGCCATCAAAGGGTCTTCGCCCATATCCGAATGAGCCTGCGCGTCCTCTCCGACCACGATGGCATCGTCGACAATAATGCCGAGCGCCATGATCAGCGCGAACAGGCTGATCATGTTGATCGAACCGCCCACCAGATACAGCACCGCCAGGGTAGCCATGAATGACACGGGGATGCCAACCGCAACCCAGAAAGCGACGCGGGCTGACAGAAACAGGTAAAGAATAAGCAAGACCAGCACCAGTCCACCGGCGCCGTTTTTCAGCAGCAACATGATACGTTCCTTGATCAGCTGCCAGCGTTCGTTAAACACCTGGATTTCGATGTTGGGCGGTATCTGGGCACGTGTTTTTTGCAGCCAGTTTTCCAGTATCTCGGCGGCTTCCAGCGAGTCGCCGGTTTCGTTGCGACGCAGTACCAGCACTACCGCTTTCCTGCCATCCAGGCTGATGGTGGGTGATCCCGGTAAATGTCGTTGTCTGACTTCGGCGATATCGCCGAGATGAATGCGTTTATCGGCCTGGCTGACGATGGCGAGGCTGGCGAAATCCTGCGGCGTGCGACGCTGGTTTTTGCTGCGAATTTCGCGCGCGCCATCTTCTTCACCGATTAGCCCGGCCGGCAGGTCCTGACTCTCCTGGTCGATCCGGTTTGCCAGTTCGTCGAGCCCGACCCCCAGGCGCTGCATCTGTTCGGCGCCAATTTCAATTTGCAGCTGTTGCTTGGGCAGTCCCTGGATTTCAACCTTGTCGATTCCGGCAGCGATCAGTTCGCTTTCGAACTGCCTTGCCAGCATGCGCAGTTCGTCGATCTGATCGGGGCCGCTGATCAATAGCCTGGCTACCGATTCGTAGCGCACTAGCTGCGCCACCTGCGGTTGCTCGGCGTTTTGCGGTAGATTGGTGAAGTTATCCACCTGCTTTTTAACCTCGTCCAGGGCGAAGCTGATATCGGCGTCCTCGTCGAATTCCAGCGAGATCCCGGAGGTGCCGATTGCCGAGGTGGAGGTCATTTCCTTGAGGCGGTCGATGCTGCGCAAACGTTGCTCGAGCGGAATGGTAAGGCCCGCCTCGACGTCTTCGGAACTGGCGCCGCTCCAGACCGTGCTGACCGTAATCAGGTCGAGTTCGAAATTGGGAAAGAATTGCACGTTGAGTTTATTCAATGCGATCACACCCGATAGCAGCATGATGACCATCAGAAGGTTGGCGGCAACCCGGTGCTGCGCGAAGCTGCCAAGGATGCTAGCCGTCATCGGTTTTCACCTTGAGACCCGACACCGCATTGGGTAAATGCGTAACCGAAATCCGGTCCCCGGGACTGATCGCGTCGCTGCGTATCAACACCTGCACCTGCCCACTGGCGTCGCGGGTTTGTCCGATCGAGCTGACCTCTATCGCCTGCAGTCGGTCTTCGACGACAACATATATCCTGGAGTTGCCGTAAATAGCCTGGTAGGGGACTGCGTAAACACCACTCTCGGTGGGGAGTTTGAGGCTCAATGGTAATAATTCGCCAGGTCGCAGCTGGCCATCGATCGAATCGACCGCAAAGTAAACGTCGATCCCGGTGGCCTCGGCTTCACCCGCGAGTCGCAGCATCGGAAAGCGGCCCAGGCCGCTGCGATTCGATACGCTAGCCTCGAGTTGTGAGCCATTCGCAATCGCCTGTTGAACCGAATCGATATAGTTAAGCGGAAGGTGGGCGCGGATTTCGAGCGCCTGTACCGGAAACAGCGAAATCAACAGCTGCCCCAGCGAAACCCGGTCTCCGGCGGAAACGGCAACTTCGCTGATGATGGCATCGAAAGGGGCGCGTACATCGGCACGACTCATCGCTAGCCTGGACTGGGCGAGTTGCGCCTTGCCGCGATCATGGCGCGCCTTCAGTATCTGTAGCCTGGCCGGGTAGCTATCGACGTCGAGCGCGCGCGCGGTTACCGCCAGTTGCTGCCGTCCCTGCTCGCTGCGGGCGCTGTTCAAAGCGGTGTCCGCGCTGAGGTTTTGCTGTTTCAGCTTGACCAGCCGTTCAACCTCGGCATCGGCCAGCGTGAGCAAATTGCGCTCGGTCTGCAGTGACGCCAGGTTTGACTGGTGCCTGACCTCGAGTTCGGCAATCTGGTTGTCGATATCGCGCACATCGGCCTCGGCCTGCAGCAACGCTGCCTCGAAATCGCGTCTATCCAGGGTTACCAGTTGCTGATCCTGGCTGACCCTGGCGCCATTGCGCACGAAAACGTCTTCGACGATGCCGCCACCCGGGGCTGCCGCTTTCAATTGTTCGGGAGATTCAATTCGTCCATAGAGCGTAATCGCAGGTGAAAGATCCTGTTGTCGTGCCGTGATAACGGCAATTTGCCAGATCTTCTCACTCAGCGCCGGTTTGGGTCGTTCGGTTTTACTATTGACCAGCGCAAAGTAAACCGCCGCCGAGAGCAGGAGCACCAGAAACGGCAGTATAAATCTAACCTTAGCCCTGGCCTGCATTCCTCACCAGCCTTCTACTGCGAACGTCGATATGCTCGCTGTGACGAGGTGTACTCCCTGCGCTCGGTTTGACGTAGTAATAACTGCGCCTGCACCGACCTCCGGTCCGTGCACCTCGTCATAGCGACATCTCGATGTTCTCGCGACGAACGCTGGCGAGAAATGCGGGCTAGTTTTCATCGTGGAATCGGTCACTGCGAAGGTAAAGCATGCGTTGTATAGCCTTGCTGTGGGCGCGTCAAGCTAGGAGCTGGGCTCGAAGCGGCTCTGCGCCCTGTTCTTGGCGACTTGTCGGGGATCGAATACCTGTCCGTTCATGGCCAGGTGAACGCCCCGTGGAAGCAGTTGTACCGCCGCGCAGGCAAAACCGAGGTTGTACATCGCGTCGCTGTAACGCATGCGCGCGGGTTGCATCGCACCAAACAGGACAACGGTTTTATCGCTTATATCGAGCAGGGTATGCGCGGTTTCCACCATGGAGTCGGTGCCATGGGTTATCAGGATCATATCGCTGTTTACGTTTGTGACCGCGTTTCGGATCGATTCACGGTCGTCCGCGCCCATCTCGAGGCTATCCTTTTTCAACAGGGATTCGATGTCATAGTCAAAATTGACATTGGCCTCGTCGAGTAGCGCCGCTGCCATCGGATCGCCAATGTGGAATTCGCTTCTGGCATCGAAGTAGATCTTGTCGAAGGTGCCGCCGGTGGTAAAAATCTTGATCGCCATAATGCTCTCGTTGAGGCCGCTAAAAGTGCGGCAGATCCCAGGCCGGTATTGTAAACTGCCCGGGCCAGCTTCACTAATCCGTTTGCATCAAATGACTACCGAATCCCTCGTTCAGCAAAAAGTTCCGATTTTCGCCATTTCCTGTGCCTGTATTATTGCATTGCTGGCGTTTGGGCCGCGCTCGGCAATGGGCTTCTTCCAGCTGCCCATTTTACAGGATAACGGCTGGGACCGGGCAACCTTCGGCATGGCGATGGCGTTGCAGAATCTGTTCTGGGGTATGGGGCAGCCGTTGTTTGGCGTTATCGCCGACAAGTTTGGCGCCTGGCGAGTGCTCGCCGTCGGCGCCGTGCTCTACACCCTGGGCCTGGTGGCGATGGCGCTGGCGCCGAGTCCCTTATGGCTGCATATCGGAGGTGGAATTCTAATCGGGCTTGGCGTTGCGGCCTGTTCCTTTGGTGTCGTGCTGGCGTCGATAGCGCGTCTGGTCAGCCCGGAAAAACGTTCGATTGCATTTGGTCTCGGCACCGCTTCCGGTTCGGCTGGCATGTTCGTGTTTGCACCGATTTCGCAGGGCCTGATCGATAACCTGGGCTGGTCCGACAGCCTGATCGCAATCGGCATCGTTATGCTGATTATTCCACTGCTCGAAATTCCCTTGCGCGGTAATTCCTCGACCTCCCGGATTGCAGCCGTGGAGTTCGAACAGACGGTTAAACAGGCCCTGCGCGAAGCCCTTGCCAGTAAAGGCTATCTGCTGCTGACCTCCGGTTTTTTCGTCTGCGGTTTCCAGGTCGCATTCATCACCGCGCATTTCCCTGCCTACATCAGCGATCTGGGCATAGCCGCGAAGTGGGCGGTGGTTGCCATCAGTCTGATCGGTTTTTTCAACATCATCGGCTCACTGGCCTCCGGGGTGATCGGGCAGCGCTATTCCAAGCCGATTTTCCTGTCGCTGATTTATATCGCTCGCTCTATCGCCTTCACCGCGTTTTTGCTGATTCCGCAAACCCCGACCACCGTGGTCGTGTTTTCGATCGTTATCGGTATCCTGTGGCTGTCGACCGTGGCGCCCACGAACGCGCTGGTCGCCGTCATGTTTGGCACCCGCTACCTGGGAATGCTCGGCGGCATCGTGTTTTTTTCCCACCAGATAGGATCCTTTCTCGGGGTCTATTTGGGTGGCGTTCTGTATGAAACAACCGGCAGCTACGATGTGGTCTGGTGGCTCGGCGTGGCGCTCGGCATCTTCGCCGCCATCGTGCACTGGCCGATCCGCGAAGAGCCGGTGCAGCGCCCCGTCCCCGAAACCGCCTGATCACTTCCGTTCCTCTAGTTGTTGTCCAAATCTGTTTAGGCAACCGATGGCGCCCCGCGCGACTGAGCGATTGGCCTTCGGTTGCTGATTGATGGGACAGTATCGAGATTGTTTTCTTAGCTGATCTAAACTAAACCAGGGCCGGTTCGTCGTCGTCGAGGACGTCATCGTTGGGGGCGAGTTCTTCCTGGTAGGCTTCGATGTGATCGGAAACTCGGCCGGCTTCTGCGTAGGTGGCGATGTTGAAAACGGCTTCGCCGGCGAATACCAGCGGCAGGTTGGTTTTGCCAATGATGATACCGCTTAGCGGACTCAGCACTGGACAGAGGTTTTCGCCCAGCGGGTCATTGATATAGGCCAGCCGATCGCCGGCTTCGACCCTGGCCCCGGTCGCGCATAGCGCGCGCAGTATGCCGCTTTGCGGCGCGCGCACCCAGCGACTGGTGTTGGCAATCAGGGTGCCGGGCGGGCGGTAATTCTGGCTTTTGCTGCGCATGCCCAACGTCGTCATGACATTGAGCACGCCTCTGACGCCGGCACGGATCGAAACTTCGTCGAAACGCAGGGCCTCGCCGGCTTCGTACAGCAATGCGGGTATGCCGAGGGCGTGCGCGGCCTCGCGAAATGATCCACCGACCAGGCTCGCATCCAGAATCACGGGAACGCCAAACGCACGCGCCAGCGCTTCGATTTCCGGTTCGCCGCTGAGCTTGGCGCGAATCTGCGGCAGATTTTCGCGGTTGACCGCGCCACTTTGTAAATCGACGATATGCGTGCAGTGCGGCATGATTTCTCGCATCACCACGTTGGCCAGTCGCGCCGCCATCGAGCCGGTTTCGGATCCGGGAAAGGATCGGTTGAGATCACGCCGGTCGGGCAGGTAGCGCGACTTGGAGACAAAGCCGTAGACGTTGATTACAGGAATGGCGATCAGGGTGCCGCGACAGCGATCGATGAATTTGTGGGACAGCAGCCGCCGGATGATTTCGACACCGTTGATTTCGTCGCCGTGGATGGCTGCGCAGACCAGCAGCACCGGGCCCGGTTTGCGGCCGTGGACCACGTGTACCGGCATGTTGACGCTGCTATGCGTGTAAAAACTGGGTAGCGGAATATCGATCGACTGGCGGCTGCCGGGTTTTAACTGGACACCGGCAATTTCGATAGGGGGTTGTAACCTAGCGCGCAACTTTGATCACCGATGTGCTCCAGTCAGCGCTGCCTTCATTGCGGCAGATTGCGTTGCAAAGCACGAGCGCGACGAATTCGGGTGCAGGCCAGGGGTTAGCCCTTGCCACGCGTCCTGGTCCTGCCGGGTTGGAGTTTTTCCAGGTTCGCGATTATCAGGCCAGCGACATCCTTGCCCGTGGAGCCCTCGATGCCCTCGAGTCCGGGACTGGAGTTTACCTCCATTACCACCGGGCCGTGATTGGAACGCAGCAGGTCGACGCCCGCGACGTTCAGCCCCATGATACGGGCGGCGCGCACCGCGGTGGAGCGTTCCTCGGGCGTAATCTTGATCAGGCTCGAAGTACCACCACGATGCAGGTTGGAACGGAACTCGCCTTTGGGCGCCTGGCGTTTCATCGCGGCCACCACCTTGCCGTCGATAACGAAGCAGCGCAGGTCGGAGCCGCCGGCTTCCTTGATATATTCCTGTACCAGAATGTCGGCCTTGACGCCCATGAAACCTTCGATGACCGATTCCGCGGCCTTCTGCGTTTCCGCCAGCACCACGCCGATGCCCTGGGTGCCCTGCAGCAGTTTTACCACCAGCGGCGCACCGCCGACCATCTTGATTACGTCCTTGATGTCGTCGGGTTTGTTGGCGTAGCCGGTTAACGGCATGCCGATGCCGCGGCGCGACAGCAGCTGCAGCGAACGCAGCTTGTCGCGCGAGCGACCGATCGCCACCGACTCGTTGAGCGAAACCACGCCCATCATTTCAAATTGTCTCAGTACGGCCAGGCCGTAATGAGTTACCGATGCACCGATACGCGGAATGACGGCATCGAAACCCTCGAGTACTTCACCGCGATAATGTATCGAGGGCTTGTGCGCCGCGACATTCATGTAGGCGCGCAGCACGTCGATGACGACAACCTCGTGGCCGCGCTCCTGGGCGGCTTCGATGATGCGACGCGACGAGTAAAGCCTTCGATTTCTCGAAAGAAGTGCGATTTTCATATATTTTCCCGCTTATAACCCATATAGCTTGCGCGGCCGCAGTTTGCCGCTGACGTACGAAGCTGCCGGATCGACCACGAAACGATCTATCATGGCGCGCCGGCCCAGCAGCATTCGGAAGCGCATAGTATCACGGTTTGTCAGGGTCAAATCTGACCATGTCGCGCCCATCCCGGGAATAGGGCTCGATCAGAAAAGCATGTAGCGCCGATGTGAGTGCGCCGGTATCGACCTTGGCCTTGATCGCGGGCAAGCCGAGATCGGGTAGCGCAACCCATTCGCGCCAGCCGATGACGCGGTGAACGGAAATATCAGACATGATAGTTATATTTTTAAGTTGGTTTAGCCGAATTCTGCCGTTTCACGGCAACCATGTACAAGATTTTCTATCATGCTATCGCAATAACGCATTTGCTCGCGGCTGACGAATTCGTCGGGCTTATGTGCCTGATCGATGCTGCCGGGACCGCACACCAGGCAGTTGATGCCGATGCCGTCGAACAGGCCGGCCTCGGTGCCGAAGCTGACGTTGTCACCGATTTGATCGATCGGATTGATCCTGCGCGTGTAAGCGATGACGCTCGAAGCCGGGTCGGTGTGCAGCCCGGGGTAGCAGGAAATTTCGTCGAAGCGAATGCCGCTGTCCGGGTAACGCGCCTGCATCTCGGGCAACAGCGTATCGGCTGCATAGTGTTTGATTTCATGCACCAGTGCATCGAGATTCTGTTGCGGTAGGTTACGAATTTCGAATTCGAACTCGCACTGCCGGGGCACGATGTTAAGCGCGGTGCCGCCGTTGATATTGCCGACATGAAAGCTGGTGTAGGGCACGGAGTAACTGTCATCGGTGAGCTGCTGCTGTACACGCTGGTTCATGCCGCGGATGAAGGCGATCAGGTCGGCCGCGTATTCGACCGCGTTGACCCCGCTGGTGATATAGGCGGAATGGCAGGACAAGCCGCTGACGGTGACGCGATAAGCCACCTTGCCCTTGTGTCCCAGCACCATGTTCATGCTGGTTGGTTCGCCGATCAGACCGAATCGTGGCTTGACTTCGAAACCAGCCATCGACTCCACCAACCGCCTGGCGCCGACGCAGCCGATTTCCTCGTCGTAGGAAAATGCCAGGTGAATCGGCGTTTGCAGTTTTGTCGCCGTCATCTGCGGCAGTGCCGCCAGCACGCAGGCGATAAAACCCTTCATATCGCAGGCGCCGCGACCGAACAGCAGGCTGTCATCGGTTGTTAACTGGTAGGGATCGCTGTGCCAATCCTGCCCGGCCGTGGGCACGACGTCGGTATGACCGGAGAGCATGATGCCGCCATGATCGTCGGGTCCGATGGTCGCGTAGAGATTGGCGCAGGTCTGCTCGTCGTTGTGCACCAGTTGCGACGTGATTGCATGTTCGTCCAGCAGGTTACGCACGAAGTCGATCAATGCCAGATTCGAGCGCGTGCTGGTGGTGTCGAAAGCCACCAGGCGGGCGAGCAGTTGTTCGCTGTTCACTTACGGATCTCCGGGAACGCCATAGGACGGCGCGTCGTCCGGATTGTACGCCCGCGTGACATAATCGTCGATTTGCGGTTCGTACACTTCCCATCCGGTTACCATTTTGGCAATCGGGTCTTCGTCCCAGTCGATGCGCAACTCAGCCAGCGGCCAGCTGGGTGCACCACCGATCAACAGGCCGGCGGAATGCAACGGCCCGGCTTCACCACCGGCTTCGATCCCGGCTTGCAGCGCGCCCAGCAGGCGCGAACCGAGACTGCCGCCGGCTTGTTCGAAGGCGTTTACCATCGCGCCGGGCACCGATTCATTGGCCAGCAGATTGCCGGCGGCAACGCAATGTCTGCCCGCGGCGGAAGCGAAGCAGCCCAGCACCGCATCGCCGGTGAACATGCCGGTATTGCCGCGGGCATCCACCAGCCCGAGTTGTCGAAATTTGATGTGGGCTGAGCTGTGCACCACGGCATCGATGGCCGCGGCTACTTCGACACCGTCGTTCAACAGGGCCAGCATCCGCGGACCCAGCCGCGGGTCGGTTATGTTCTGGCTGAGCGCGATGCCAACGCCGGGCTGCCAGTGCAGGCAGCGCGAACTGACGCTGATGCTGGACGAAGCGATGGCGGCGCCGAGCTGGCCGCTGGTCTCGTCCCAGGCGGCAATCGATAATGTCATGTTATTTCCTCACTATTGGGCCCAGGCCGAGAAAAACTGCTGTCAGTGCTGTGCAAATGCAGAAACCCAGGGATTCTCGCCCTGCGCATCGGGTTGGCGAAGAATAACACGGCCGGCGCTGATGTCATCGTCGATCGGGCGCACCACTATCCAGGCCGGGATTTAATATTTTTGAATCAAACTAGCGGAATAAAGCAATTTACATGAGCCAGAATTCCGCCCAAAATGCAGCGCAACCATTTTCCGACACAGGCTAAGGTAATGATCAGAACCGGTGAAGATTATCGTGAATCCATCCGCGATGGACGAGCAGTCGATATTAATCGCGAGCGCGTAAATGCGGGCACCTGAGATGCCGACGCACAAGCGTATCCGCATGTTCAATACGCGCGATACCTACCCCAACCAGACGCTCGATAACGACCTGTGCCAGGCGGTGGTAGCCGGTAATACCGTTTATCTGCGCGGTCAGATCGGCACCGACTTCGACGGCAACCTGGTCGGTCTGGGCGATCCGCGGGCCCAGGCCGAGCAGGCGATGAAAAACGTCAAACAGCTGCTCGAGGAAGCGGGTAGCGACCTGAGCCACATCGTCAAGACCACGACCTATATCACCGACCCGCGCTACCGCGAAGCGGTTTACCAGGAAGTCGGCAAATGGCTCAAGGGCGTGTTCCCGGTCTCGACCGGCATCGTGGTCGCCGGGCTGGGGCAGCCCGAGTGGTTGATGGAGATCGACGTTATCGCCGTCATTCCCGAAGACTAAAGCGCCTGCCGGTGCCGTTCAGCCTCAAACAGCTTGCCTATTTCGTTGCCGCGGGTGAAGCCGGCAGCATCCTGCGGGCGGTCGAGAACATTCACCTTTCGCAGCCATCGATTTCAAACGCGATCTCGCATCTCGAGGATGTATTTCAGGCCCGGTTATTCATCCGTCATCACGCCCGGGGCACGAGCCTGACCACGACTGGCAGTGAATTGAAATATGTACCGTTGTCGGGCTTTAACCCGGGCCTGATGCCCGGTATCGCAACCCTGGCGACGATTAAAAAAACCATCGTCGTCGACAGTTTCAGCCAGTTCTGTCGCGAACAGATCAGCACTGAAAAAATTCCGGGAATGGCGAAACTTTTTGGCCTCCGGGGAGGGATGTCATGAGCAGAGACCCACGTTACGATATATTATTCGAACCGGTGCAGATTGGACCGGTAACCGCCAAGAACCGCTTTTACCAGGTGCCGCATTGCAACGGCGGCGGTTATCGCGATCCGTCGGCCGCCGCGGCGATGCGCGGCATCAAGGGCGAGGGCGGTTGGGCTGTCATTTTCACCGAGCAAAACGAAATGCACCATAGCTCGGAAATATCGCCCTACATCGAGCTGCGCCTGTGGGATGATGACGACATACCACTGCTCGCCAAAATGGCGGATGCGATCCACCAACACGATGCCCTCGCCGGCACCCAGCTGACTTATGCCGGAGTCAACGGCCCCAACCTGTATTCCAGGGAGGTTCCGCTGGCGCCTTCGGCGATGCCGATTCGTACCTACACCAGCGATCCGGTCAGCGCGCGCGCGATGACCAGAAAAGACATTCGCGATCTGCGCCGCTGGCACCGCAACGCCTGCCTGCGCGCAAAAACAGCGGGCTTCGATCTGATTTGCCTGTACGCCGCGCACGGCCACGGCGTGTTCCAGCATTTTCTTTCTACCGCCACTAACCAGCGTAGCGACGAGTACGGCGGCAGTCTGGAAAACCGCAGTCGACTGATGCGCGAAGTGGTCGAGGAATGCAAGGACGCTATCGGCGATAGTTGCGGCATTACGCTGCGCCTTTCGCTGGTGGAAACTATTGGCGATCTCGGATTCAGCAACGCTGAAGTGCGCGACCTGATCGAAATGCACGCCGAGTTACCGGATCTGTGGGATCTCGCGCACGGCACCTGGGCGGATTGCTCGGGACCGTCGCGCTTCAAGGAGGAAGCCGCACAGCAGGAACTGATCGAAGGCATCAAGGCGCTGACGCCAAAGCCGGTGGTCGGGGTGGGGCGTTTCACGTCGCCGGATGTGATGGCGAAACAGGTCAAAACCGGTGTGCTCGACTTTATCGGCTGTGCGCGCCCGTCGATTGCGGATCCGTTTATCCCGCGCAAGATAGACGAGGGGAGGGTCGAGGATATCCGCGAATGCATCGGCTGTAATATCTGTATCAGCGGCGACATGACCATGTCGATTTCGCGCTGCACGCAGAACCCGACTTTCATGGAAGAGTGGCGCAAAGGCTGGCATCCGGAAAACATCGAGCCGAAGGGTGATAGCGAATCGGTGCTAATCGTCGGCGCCGGGCCCGCCGGCCTCGAAGCGGCGCGCGCGCTGGGTGAACGCGGCTACCAGGTAGTACTGGCAGAGGCCGGTACCGAGCTTGGCGGCCGGGTTGCGCGCGAACGCAAGTTGCCGGGGCTGTCTGCCTGGGGACGGGTTGCAGACTACCGCGAGTATCAGCTCAGTCAGATGCCGAACGTCGACATTTATCTCGACAATGAACTCTCCGCCGACGATATTCTCGAATTCGGTTTCGAGCACGTGGTGCTCGCCACCGGTTCGAGCTGGCGCGCCGACGGCGTGTCGCGCCATCATGTCGTGCCGATGGCAACCGACGCTTCAGTGCCGGTGCACACGCCGGACGATTTGATGGCGGGCCGGCTACCGGCCGGCAAGGTGGTGGTGTTTGACGACGATCACTACTACATGGGCGGCGTGATCGCCGAGTTGCTGGTCGAGCAGGGTTGTGACGTAACCCTGGTCACCCCCTCCGCCCAGGTCTCGGCCTGGACCAGCAACACGCTGGAACAGGCTACGATTCATGCGCGCCTGGTCGAGTTAGGGGTAAACATCGTGCTCAATCGCGCCGTCAGCCGGATCGAAGGTGGCCAGGTCGTCAGCGCATGCGTGTTCTCGGGTCGCGCCGAGTCGGCCGCTGCCGACGCCGTCGTCATGGTGGCGTCGCGCGTCGGTAATGACTCTTTGTGGCAGGAACTGAATCTGCGCACAGACGAATGGGAAACACAGGGCATCAAGTCGATCAAACTGATCGGTGATGCCGAATCGCCGGCGCCGATCGCCTGGGCCACCTATGCCGGTCATCGCTATGCGCGCGAGCTGGATACCCCTGACATCGGCGATGCGTTACCATTTCGACGAGAAGTGACACAGTTAAAAAACGATTGAAACAGGAACAGCTATGAAGCCAGTAGCCAAAGGCGATCGCCGGGTAATAAATATATACGAAGCCGAATTCGAACCCTTTATCAGCGATCGCGGCGAAACCGATGGTTATTTTCTGCAACTCGATCGTAGCAAGGGTGCGGGAAACGGATTTTACGTTTATAAAATGGAACCCGGCTACACCACGATACCTCATCGGCACAGGGGTATCGAGGAATTCCTGATCCTTAGCGGCGACCTGACCGATCATGATGGTGCGGTTTATCGAGAGGGTGACCTGGTGTCGCTGAAAGCCGGCACCGAGCATTGCTCGCATACCGAAAATGGCTGTGTTATCGCGGTTTACTCGGAAAGTCTGGAAACCACCGTCTAACCCTGCTTGATCATTCGATAGAGCTCGTCTTTGAGGTATAGACGGCGCTTCTTGCGCTCATCGAGATACTCGTCCGACGTGTTTTCGACCCCGGTTTCGATGCGATGTACCTCGTGATCCACTTCGTGATACTCGTCGAACAGCCTGGCGAAATGAAGATTGTTCATTTTCAAATTGCGAATCCTGTCCCGGTGCTCGGGCAGTTCGTGTACCAGGTCATGCTTGTCGGTCAACATAGGTTATTCCGTTCAGGCTTCAATTTCTTCGGCGCAGTTGACGCAGTGAGCGGTAAAGGGTAGCAGTTCCAGGCGTGCGTTCGGTATCTCGATGCCGCATTCGTCGCAATGAAAATAGCTGCCGTCTTCGATTCTTTTCAGTGCGTAGTTGATCATTAACAGTGCCTGTTCCGACGTGTTACCCAGCGATTCGAGTACCTCATCGTTTTCCCGTTCGCTCGCCTGTTCGCTCCAGTCGGCCGTCATGCCTTCGTGCCGTATGTCCTTGTCTATCGCATTGATGCGATTGGTCAAGGCCTGCTTCATATCGAGCAGGCGCTGCTTGTAGTCGCTAGTGTCCAACGGTCGAAACTCCCCGAGTTTTTAAAAGTACCTCGAAATCACAATGTGGGATTGATTGAATCAAGTATCGATATCTAATCGAAAAATACCTTGATATGGGACAAGTTAATAGTCGATCTGCGCATGCTGCAGGGATTTGCGCTGGGCGCGGTTTTCCAGGCTGCCGCCGTACTCGTCGCTGCGCTGGTTAGTGGCGGTAGAAAGAAAATGCTGGAACACGCCGTGGCCGTGCGCGGCGACCAGGCAAAGTACAGCCTGGGTGTTCGGAGTTAGCGCGCTGATCGCTTTCATTCGAGTTCGTTCCCGAGCAGGATATTTTCAACCATGCCGGCATTTCACCGACCTTCGTAACCTGCGAGCACATTAACCGTGTTGAGACCAATTTCTTTGACCGCGTAACCGCCTTCCATGATGAACAGTGTCGGCAGGTTGAGGCTGGCAATGGTTGCGCCGTAACGTTTGAAATCGTCGCTCGCGAGTTTGAAAAATGAAATCGGATCATGCTCGAAGGTATCGACGCCAAGCGAGATCACCAGGGCATCGGGCGCGTAGTTAGCGATTTTTCGACAGGCGTCTTCGAGTGCGGCGCCCCAGGTTTTGAAGCTGGTGCCCGGCCCCATCGGGTAATTATGGTTGTAACCCTCGCCGACGCCGGCACCGGTTTCATCGGCGTAACCGAGGAAATGCGGGAAGGCATCGTTGGGATCGCCGTGCAATGAGAGGAACATGACATCGTCGCGGTCGTAAAAAATCGCCTGACTGCCGTTGCCGTGGTGAAAATCGACATCCAGCAGGGCCACGCGGGCCGCGCCCTGGTCGAGGAAAGCCTGCGCGGCTACCGCCGCGTTATTGATAAAACAGTAGCCGCCGAACATATCCCGGGCGGCATGGTGGCCCGGTGGACGGCACAGCGCAAAGGCTTGCCTGGCGCCGTCGCGCATTGCCGCCTGCGCGCTCAGGGCAACATTGACGCTGGCGCGCGCCGCTTCCCAGGTGCCGTTGGAAATCGAGGTCTCGGCGGCCAGTGCATAGTGCCCGAGTTTGCCTTCGATGTGATGGGGTATGCGCTCCTGCTGCATGCCGCGCGCCGGCCAGCAGGTAGCAATGGCTTCGCCTTCGAATCCCAGGGCGCTCCATTCGTCCCAGCAGGTTTCGAGAAAGCGGATGAAATCGGCGTCATGGATACGCGTTACCGCCTCGATATCGAAATGTTGCGGCGCGACGATTTCTCCCAGCTTCACTTGCTTGACGCGCGCTAGCACGTGTTCGGCGCGCAGCGGGCACTCGAAGGGAGGCACCAGTACGCCGCCGTAGAGTTCGGTCCTGGCGTCACGCAGTGCGTGTTTTTCACTGAATACGGTAAGCATGGTTAGTCTCCGGCAAGGATGCTGCGGTCAGGTCACCGAGATCGGCTTGGTTCATGTCGATTGCTGTCCACCATCGAGGGTTGCCACTGTCTGATAGAGATCCGGGCGCCGATCGCGATAAATTCCCCAGGCGTCGCGATAACTGCGAATCGCGGCCATATCGAACTCGTGCACGAGCACGGTTTCGCTGGCCGTATCGGCCTGGGCCACGATGGCGCCCGTATGGTCGGCGATAAACGAATGCCCGTAAAAGGTTAACTCGAGCGTCGGGTCCTGGGTTGCATGTTCGCTGCCGATGCGGTTGGAAGCGATGACCGGGACGATGTTGGCCGCGGCATGACCCTGCATGGTGCGCTGCCAGTGGCCACTGGAATCGAGCGTTAGCGCGGGCGGGGGTTCGGAACCGATCGCGGTCGGATAGAGCAGTAGTTCGGCACCGAGCAATGCCATGCTGCGCGCCGCTTCCGGGAACCATTGATCCCAGCAGACGCCGACGCCGATTTTGCCGTAGCGGGTGTTCCATACCCGGAAACCGGTGTCCCCGGGATTGAAATAGGTTTTCTCCTGATAGCCGGGACCATTCGGGATATGCGATTTGCGGTAAATCCCGAGCATCGACCCATCGGCGTCGATCATCGCCAGCGAGTTGTAAAAAGCGCGGTTGGCGCGTTCGAACCAGCTACAGGGCAGCACCACGTCGAGTTCCTGTGCCAGGCGTTGAAATTTTTGTATCGCGGGATTTTCGGCGACGGTCGTTGCCAGCTCGAAATGCCTGGCGTCCTGTTCGATACAGAAGTAGGGCGTCTCGAACAGTTCCTGAATCAGGATTACCCGGGCGCCGGCGCTGGCGGCCTCTCGAATCAATTTCTCGGCGCCTTCGAGGTTTGCGGGAAGGTCCCAGCTGCAGGCCATTTGCGTGGCCGCGACGCTTAGCTTAGACATCGAAAAAACTCCGCGATTCCGATTATGAATGCTTGAATTCTTATCGATTTCTAACGCCTTGGCTAGCATTAAAAACACGTATCGCGCACAATTCTGTCGTTGTCGACTCGAATCTACCTTATGCCAGATTACTTGCCGCAGGATACAGCCGAAAACTCGCTCTGGGGTGCGAGCGCGATCGCGAACCCGGTCAGAGAGCAGCTGCGGGAATCCCTGCAGGTCGACGTGCTTGTCGTCGGTGGTGGATATACCGGCTTGTCGAGTGCACTGCATCTGGCCGAGCGGGGCGTTTCGGTGGTTTTGCTGGAGGCGAAAAGCATTGGTTTCGGTGGCTCCGGGCGTAATGCCGGTCTGGTCAATGCCGGTGTCTGGCAAAATCCCGCTTACGTGCGTAAACAGCTCGGTGAGGAGCCCGGCAACCGCTTCAATCTGGCGCTGCGCGATTCTCCGGCGCTGGTGTCCGACCTGGTCGAGTGCTATGACATGTCCTGCGACCTGCAGCAGACGGGGACGGTGCATATCGCGCATCGTGGCGGCGCGATGAAATATCTCGAAGATCGATGCCAACAGTTACAGGATCTGGGTTCCGCGGTCGAGCTGATCGATGGCGAATCTGCCCGGGAAATTTCGGCGTCGCCGGTATACCGTCATGGCGGCATCCACGATCCGGGCGCCGCTACCATCCATCCGCTGAACTATGCACGATCGCTGGCACGGGCGTCGCAGGATCTGGGCGCGCGACTGTTTCAGGCGTCGGCTATCGAAACTCTGACGCGGCAGAATGACCGCTGGTTTGCGACTAGCGGGTCGGGCGAAGTTTCGGCCGAACAGGTGATTATCGCGACCAACGCCTATGCCGATAACAATAGTCAGCAAGTGCACGGCTCGACCGTGCCGGTGTTTATTTTTCACTGTGCCACGGAGCCGTTGTCAGCCGAAGTCGCCGCCAGCATTATCCCCAGGCGTCATGGCCTGTGGGATACGCAAGCCCTGCTGACCTCGTCGCGCATCGACTCGGCCGGCCGACTGGTGATGAGTAGTGCCGGCAGGCTACGAGGTTCACAACGCGCCATCCGGGAAAACTGGATGGCGCGCACCCGCGACTGGCTGTATCCGCAAACCCGGGGCCTCGACTGGGCCTATCGCTGGAGCGGGCAGATCGGGGTAACCAGTAGCAAACTACCGCGCGTGCAGCTGCTGGCGCCCGGGGTGTTTGCCCCGGCCGGATACAATGGTCGAGGCATCGGCACGGGAAGCGTCATCGGCAAGCATCTGGCGGATACCATCGTCAGCGGTAACCGCGACGACTTCCCGTTCCCGATCGAGGCGCTTTATCGGGAAAAATGGCGCCGCCCGCGGGCCGCGTACTACAGTTACGGCAGCCTGGCGCTGCAGATTGGACAACGGCGCTAGCGAGGCCCGATAAACGAATTTAAAAATTCTAATAATCGAATAAATTGGCTGGCATAATCGGCTGACGTCGATAAAATGTGATCACATTCAACAGGCACAAAGCTATGACGCAAGCAAAACGAGCACCCTTTGACTGGCAGGACCCGATGTTTCTCGAGCAGCAGTTGAGCGAGGAGGAACGCATGATTCGCGACGCGGCGCG
>CAMYML010000053.1 GCA_947259305.1 uncultured Gammaproteobacteria bacterium
ATAGCAACGGCCTTGAGCTTTTCCGCCATGTTTACCGCCGACTGGCTGACGACCTCGGGAATGATATTGACCGGGTCCATGCGTGTTTTCTGCAAGTAACCGTATTCACCCAATGACGCCTCCGCCCGCTGTGCAAGAATAGACATGGTCTGAACCGCCTGTACCGGGAATTTACCGATTGCAGTCTCGCCCGAGAGCATGACCGCCGAGGTGCCGTCAAGTATGGCATTGGCCACGTCGCTGGCCTCGGCGCGGGTGGGTTTGGGATTGCGTTCCATGGAGGCGAGCATCTCGGTCGCGGTAATCACGGGTTTGCCGTTCATTACCGTGATACGGATGATTTTTTTCTGGAACCCGGGCACCTCCGCCAGCGGCAGTTCGACGCCGAGGTCGCCGCGCGCCACCATTACTCCATCGGCCGCCTTGACGATTTCTTCCAGGTTCTTGATGCCGGCTCTATTTTCGATCTTGGCGATGATCGGCGTGCGCCGATCGGTCTCCAGAAAGATTTCCCGGATACGGTGAATATCATCCGCACTTTGTACGAAAGAGGCCGCCAGGTAGTCCACATCGTTGTCTGCGGCGAAGGTGATTTCCCTGACGATATCATCCCTGAATTCAGGGCTCACCGCGTTGAGCGCGAGCTCGGTGTCGGGCAGGTTGACGCTCTTGTTTTCGCTCAGGATGCCGCCATGGATGACCTGGCAGGCGATATCGTTGCCTGCAACCGAGGTAACTTCCAGCTCGATAGCGCCATCGTCGAGTAGAATCGGGGTGCCCGCTTCCACTTCCGCGGGCAGGTTTTTATAGGTCACCGAAACGCCATCTCCGTCACCGCTGCGCCCATCCGTGTACAGGGTAAATTTCTCACCGCGCAGCAGTTCTACCGAACCGCCACTGAGTTTGCCGGTTCGAACCTCGATGCCCCGGGTGTCGACCATGATTGCCAGCTGCACTCCCATCTCGCTGGCGGTATCGCGGATCCGGTCGAGGCGTGCCTGGTGCTCCTCGTAGGTCCCATGAGACAGGTTCAGGCGCGCGACATTCATCCCCGCGGCGATCATCTGCTGCAGAATTTCAGGTGAATCACTGGCCGGGCCGATGGTGGCAACGATCTTGGTTTTGCGCAGGCTGTTCGAATTGCTCATTGAATGATGTTTCAAGTTTACGCTGTGATCGCGCAGCATACTTTGGTTTGCTAGCCCGGTGAACTACAAATTAGTTATCGCGCCAGTTAGCCGCATTAACCGTATCCCGAAAATGAATCAAGTTGCCTTGAGCCGGAACGACGATTGCTGGCAGAGCTGCAGGCGTCGGCTAGTTCGATTTTACCCGTGCATTGATTTTCCAGTCGTAGGCGTAATCGCTGATATCTTCAATAGCGCCAAGCGCTGTCGCCAGCCTGCCCGAGGCGTACTGCTGCAAATGCCTGATGACGCCGGTTTGATTGCCGCCAAAATCTTTTTCGAACCAGTCGTAAATACTCGAGACCTGCAGTTTATCGTCGATAACGCGCGCACCGCGAGGGCTGTTGATGAATTCGCTGGCCGCCGTATGCAGCAGAGATTCGGTATTTTCCGCGGTAAAGGCGGCGGGTTGCAGGTTGGGGCAGCCCAGCGAGGCGCAATTGACCGCGTAGTGGATACGCGGATCTTGCCAGATCGGGCGCAGAATTCGGTGTTCGATGTCGTCCAGTGTCAGCGCTTCATTCTCGATCTTTGCCAGCTTCAGACGCCAGGGCCCGGATGAAAACAAACCCGGGGAAATATCGCGAATACTGTCAAGCGGATAGTGTTCGAGCACGACGTCGACGGTGAGCGCGTTATACAGATTGATCCAGTAGGCGCGCTGTTGATCGCGATTGTAGGCGCCAATTTGCAGCGCTGTCAGTTCATCTATGTATGTCCTTAGCAGCGCTCGATCGGCCGCAGTGACGCTGCCGTAGGCGACCAGGTTGACACCGTTGGGAGCGGCGGATACGAAACGGCCGAGCCAGCTGTTCCAGGCTTGATGATCGATGGTCGCGGTTGAATCGGGATTAAAAGCGTTCCAGCGCTCCCAAAGTTTGGCCGAGGGCGCAGCCTGCACCAGGGAAAACCATCCCAGTAATACCAGTGTCAGGCTCCTGGCGGCCAGTTGTCGCCCGAGTTTCATGTTTTCATCCCGCTGACAGAAAGCAATTTGACTCTGGCCACGCCGCCGGGTTCCATCGACGCTAGGGGTCGGGCCCGGCCGCTGTCTCAGTGCTGCATTTTGGACATGATGGTGTAGATCGCGCGATCGAACACCGAGGACGATTCGATGCATTTGGCGCTGCCGATGCGCAGTTCCACGGCAAGGGCGTGAGTCGTCATGTTGCGTACCTTGTGGCCCTGGCGGTTGACGAAAACGAAGTTGCCGCTGACGTTGCTTTTCCAGGACAGGCGCGCCATCAGGATTTTTGAATCCGATTCGTTAAACTCCAGCCATGAACCGATTGGCAGCGCCTCGGCCTGTTGCAGAAAATGATCGTGTTCCTCGATCAGGTCGAATTCCTCGCCTTCATCCGTGCTCAGAATAATCTCTTCATCGACCGTGATTTCTCCCTGCTTGACGCCGACGGCGAACTGGTTGAGGTCTTCGATGACGTCGTTGGTATCGGTGGCGTCGATTATCGTAATCGAATCGTCATCGATTTCGTTTTCAAAGACTTCAATTCCACCGATGTTATCTGCGTTGAATTCAAAATCAGGGTTCTCGTTGGGATCGAAGTTTGTTGCCGAGGCCAGTTCTCTGGCGGCGTCGTTATCGGGCCAGACGGTTTGGTCGTCGACGCGGGTAACGATATTTTTCGAGGTCTGCTTGACGATTTTGGCGTGCTCCTGCGCCAGTATCTGGAAAATCCGGTTTTGTACCTCGGTGCTGATCTTGACCAGTTCCATACCCTTGGAAAGCGCGCGTAGCAGGGCCGGTATGGTCTTGATGATCTTGACGCGTTCCTCTTCGCTGTGTTTCGGGATCAGCGTCCAGACAAAGGTAGTCGAGATGCGTTTCAGGTTGCGCCAGTGATTGGAAGTCTCGCCTAGCGACAGGTAAGCGTTGAACAGCACTGAAGTCCAGGTTGTCTCGAGAAAATCAATTACTTCAAAGCTCAGCTCCTGATTTTTCGTCAGCTTGTTGAGTAACGCGGCGGCCGAGTCCTGGGCCTGCTGAATCTGAAGGTCTTTTTGCTGCTCCTGCTGCCACAGCGATTCTTCCGTGACCTGGATTCCTTCTTCTTCCTTGATCAGGAAATTTTCGAAATTGATGAAGGCCTCTTCGAAAACCCCGATATCCTCGCCGAATTCGTTGATCAGGAAATTGACGACCTCCTCGATCTTTTCGATTAGCGCCGCTTGATCCTTGTGACTGTCTCCCCAGCCGAGCGATGCCCGGGAAATGCTGTCGAGCAGTTTACGCGCGGGGTGTTTCTTCTGGTTGAAAAATTCCTTGTCGAGAATGGCGACCTTGAGAATCGGAATCTGCAATCGACCGATCAAAACCTTGATCGGGGCGGGCAGGGCCTCGTCATCGAAAAAGAAATCGAACAACATCGACACCACATCGATGGTTTGACCGTCAGCCGAATTTACCTGGTGTTGATTTTGCTGCTTGAAATCAAGCAGCTGTTGATGGGTTGCCGCCTTGAGATTTTGCGGATCGATCGCCGTTACCGGCTGCGACGGAATGCTGGCGGCCTGCAGGCTGTTGAGCGCGGCGACGAAACCGGTACCGGCAGTGCCGGCCTGCGCGCCCGCTATGGCGCCGCCGCCCGGCGCCATGCCACCACCGCCCGGCACCATGCCACCGGCAGGTTCAAAAAAGTCGCCGCCGGCACCGGTCAGGCCGCCGGCCGCGCCCGCGGCACCGGTCACCGCCTGCTGCAGCGCCGCGAACAGGTTGCCGCCATCGATAGCGGGTGAAGCACCGGGCATGCCCGCGCTCGTGCCAACCGCTAAACCGGGGACCGCGACAGTTGTCAGTTCCGGCGCATTGTTTCTGATTCGGTTTGCCATGAAACGCGTGGTCTGCTTCATGCGTTCCTGGTCGGCCTTGAACCCTGGCAGTACGCCTTTCTTGACGAAGAGGTCGTTCACTTCCTTGTAAAAATGGCCCAGATTATTCATCACGTAGCGGTCGAACAACTTGTAAAAGATCAGCTTGACCTGGATATCGGAATCCAGCAGTTCGGATGCCTTGTGAAAACTGTCGCAAATGGCCTTTGGGTCGAGCGGGTTTTCATCTTCCTCGATTTCTTTGCGCCGCAAAACCAGCTTGAGTCTTTCTGTTACCGCGAACAAATCGTCTTCGAAATGCGGACGTGCCTTGGAAATCATGTTGTCGATCGCGATGCTGTCTTCGAGATCTTCAAGTTCCACCAGCGTTAATTCGTCCTCGTCATCGAGGTCTTGCGTTGCGCTCTTACCCTTGACGAATCCATCGAAACGCAGCTTCATTTCATAATCGAAATGTTGTTTCAGGCCGTCACGTTTCAGGCGTATCTCGCGCATGGCTTCGAAATACATGTTGCGCTCACGGTCGTTGGCGACCTTGTCGGATAACTCGAACAGCGCATCGTCGACGCTTTCCATCAGTACGCGGATCAAATCGTTGAGCCCTTCGAGGGCAAATCGCTTTACCGAACTATAGATGGGGTTGTTTCCACCAGCTGAGCCAACGACTTCGAGTTTTGGTGCTGCCATGAATAACCTGTCTTCCTCGCCATCTTTCCGGAGGCCTGTGAATGCGCGTGTCAGTGGGCCGGAAAGCTGCCGTATCGGGGTGTATCTGGTTGTGTGATGCGCTTCACATATTTATATGGTGAAGCTTAAGCATAGTTGCTAATCGGGCCGGTATATGACCATTCAGAGCCAAATCATGACCGTTTGTCGGTAATAGGTCTTATCGCAATATGCCAGAGATTGCTTTACCTTGGGGTGGCAATCCGGACAATAACGCGGGTCACCAGGATCAACAGGGCTATGCCAGTTTTTTTCCGATTTATCGCCGTCATGCTGGCGCTCGTATCGACGCCGGTTTGGGCCGCCAATCCCCAGCGAATTGTCTCGATCGGGCTTTGCACCGACCAGCTATTGCTGATGCTGGCGGAGCGCGAGCAAATCGCGTCGGTATCGGTGTGGGCCAGGGATCGCAACATGTCCTACATGATCGATGCGGTTGGCGATATACCCCTCAACAATGCCTCGATCGAGGAAATTATTCGTTTCGAGCCCGATCTGGTGGTGGCGAGCGAATTTGTTGCCTGGGATACGGTCAGTCTCCTGCGCCAGCTGGGGTTTGCGGTCAAACAGGTCCCGCTGGTAACTTCGGTCGATGAAATCTACGATCTGCTCGTGCAGTTCGGTACCTGGACCGGTAACCAACAGCGTGCGCAAGTCATGGTGGAACGGATGCGCCGGCGTCTGGCCGACATCGATGCACGCTACGCCGCAAGACCTGCGCAAAGCGTCATCATTTATTCCCCCAACGGCTTTACCATCGGCGCCGATACCCTGGAGAACGACCTGTTCCTGCGCGCCGGCTATCGTAACCTGGCTGCCGAGATGGGCATCAGCGGATTTCAGGCGATCTCGCTGGAGGAACTGGTTGCCGCCGACCCCGACGTATTGCAAATCGATCGCCGTCTGTCGCCGCAGAATTCGCTGGCGACGGCAACGCTACAACACCCGGTGCTGGCGAAATTGATCCGGCATCGGGCGTATCTCGACATACCGATCCGGTTGCGAATTTGCGCTGGTCCGATGATTGTCGATGCGATCGAAATGATGGCGGCGCGGCGATGAATCTGAAGGCCGTCGATGCCCGCTTGCTGAATGCCGTATTGCTGATCGCATTACTGCTGGTGCTGGCACTGGTGGTTAACGTCGGCGCGGTCGACATCGATCTGGGCAAGGCGCTCGACGACGCCTGGCATCACCGTACCTCGATCGAATCGCTGATATTTTTCGATATCCGGCTGCCGCGCGCGTTGCTGGCGGCGCTGGTCGGCGCCACGCTCGGGCTTGCCGGCGCGGCGTTACAGGGGCTGTTGCGAAATCCGCTGGCCGAACCCGGTATTATCGGCGTATCCAACGGCGCGGCGCTCGGCGCGGTGATCGTGTTTTATTACGGACTCGCAGGATTTGCCTGGTTCGTATTACCGCTGGCAGGCTTACTGGGCGCGTTGCTGGCGGTGCTGTTTATTTTCCTGCTGGTGGGTCAAAGCCGCTCGATTATCACACTGATTCTCGCCGGCGTGGCGATCAACGCGATCGGGGGCGCCTTGATCGCGCTCGCGCTCAACTTCGCCGCGAGCCCCTATGCGATGCAGGAGATTCTGTTCTGGTTGCTGGGTTCGGTTGCCAACCGCAGTTTCAGGGAGGTCCAGATCGCACTGCCCTTCATGCTGCTGGGCTGGGGCATGATGCTCTATTGCGGCCGTTTTCTGAACGCCCTGACCCTGGGCGAGGATACCGCGAAGTCGCTGGGTTTCGATGTCGTTCGCCTGCGGCTGGTGCTGATTCTCGGGGTCGCGGCCAGCGTCGGGGCGGCGGTTTCGGTGACCGGAAATATCGGTTTTATCGGCCTGGTGGTGCCGCACCTGGTGCGCCCCTTCGTCGCCTATGAGCCGCGTCGGCTGTTGTTCGCCAGCGCGCTGGTCGGCGCCATTCTGTTGCTGCTGGCCGATGTTGCGGTGCAGTCGCTGTCGGCAACGACGGAAATGAAACTCGGCGTGATCACGTCGCTGGTGGGGGCGCCGTTTTTCCTGCTGTTGATACTGAAATCGAGGAGTACGCTGCAATGAGCCTGCTAAGCGCCAGCGGGATCGACTACAGTATCGAGCGCATTCCGATCCTCGAGGCCATCGATTTTCAGATCGAGCCGGGCGAACTGGTGGGATTAATCGGCCCCAACGGCGCCGGCAAGAGCAGTCTATTACGCCTGTTGACAGGTATCGAGGCGCCGGATCACGGCAATATTCAGCTGAATGGGCAGCCGCTCGCAGATATTTCACCGCAACAGCGCGCGCGTATCCTGGGTTACCTGGTCCAGGGAGCACAGGCCTACTGGCCGTTCAACGTGGAAAAGGTCGTTGGCCTGGGGCGTATTCCCTATCAGAAGTGGTGGCGACAAAGCAGCGTTGAGGACCAGTTGAAGATCGAGCAGGCGATGCAGGTAACCGAAACCCTGGCTTATCGCAACCGAATCGTGACCACGCTGTCGGGGGGTGAGCAAACCCTGGTCATGCTGGCGCGAATATTTGCTACCGAAAACCAGCTGATTCTGGCGGACGAACCGGTCGCGGCACTCGATCCTTACCACCAGCTTCACGTGATGGAAATATTGCGTCAGCACGCCAGCGGACGACGCGCCGCCGTCGTGGTGCTGCATGACTTAAGCCTGGCCGCACGTTTCTGTGATCGGCTTTACCTGTTGAGCCACGGCAAGCTGGATTGCTACGGCGCGGTCACCGAGGTGCTGACCGGCGAAAATATCGCACGGGTTTATGGTGTCGACAGCCAGATCGAATGCAATGAAAAAGGCGTCAGCGTGACGCCGTTGAAGCGCATAAGCGAGCATCATCCCTGACGCTAAAGGCTTTTGCAGCCATAAATGCGCCGAATCCTATTCGTTGATTTAAGTCAGCGTAATCGGGAGCCGGTTTCCAAACTATGTTTGATCGAATATGCCAGCCAGAATTCTCCATATCTCCGATCTGCATTTCGGGCCGCCATTCCTGCCCGTGGTCGCGGAAGCGTTGATGCAAACCATCCCTTTGCTCGCTCCCGATGCCATTGTTGTTAGCGGCGACCTGGCCCAGCGAGCTACATGACATCCATATATCATGCCTGGCGGGAAAGTAAGGCTGCATTTTAACCAGTATCCATCCCGGATCGATCTCGCCGTTGATACGAGGTCTCATGCAGCCATTTTCTCAATAATGGATTCGCTAGCGCAAAGACCGGGCTTCGGAGGTGCCTCAATATCGGAATTTTGTCAGGCATAAAAGAAACCCCGCTCGGTGGCGGGGTTTCATATACGATTGCTTGTTGAAAGCTAGGCCGCTTGCTTGCGCTTACTAAATCCAAATAATCCGATCAGCGCAGTGCCGAATAGCCAGGCTGCGGCGGGGATTGGAATCACGTTTATCTGAAAAGCAAAATCTGTCCCATCAAGTAGTGGATTCCAGGGGCCGTCATGCGGGCCACTTATCAATGAAGGCAAGCCTCCCACCGATTGAGTTGGCGCATGAGACTCAGCCCCGACGCTTGGTGCGATTCCATCCGTAAGCGCCCATCTCCAGCCCCCCAGGCTGTTAGCGACACTGAACCAGTATGTTGCGCCGGCGGTTATAACCATATCTTGAGGCGTCCAGAGAGCGGTGTATTCGAAGACTTGATCACCATCCGGATCCACACCTATAGCATTTGCGAAGTGTTGCGATAGTCCACCCCTCGGCGAAGTAAATGCCGGCTCATGCAAGCCACTGGCGGGGTTGATTGCGTCCGAGTGAAATGTGATTTCCCATTGCTGGCTGGCTGCAGCCGACCCCCACCAGGTAACGCTTGACACCTGGCCACCAACAGCGGGATTGAAGTCATCGGCCAGAACCGGGCCAGCCGTGTTGTGACGCGATATAAAATTTGAATTCGTACCAGGGCTTCCCTCATTCCACTCAAACGCAACGATCGAAGCATTGGCCGTAACGAAAAACCCAACACTGGTTAAAAAAACCGCGACTAGTAATTTTATTAGATATGATTTCATTAGAATCTCCTTACTACTGATTGTCCTGAATTACGATGTGATGAAATATAGAAACAAAATTCATCAACACCAATTCCCTGATTTCCGTTTCGTCAAAGATAGATATAACCACAATTAACTTAAGGTTTATGACGTGGATCAATTTTCTGATGATCAGCCCGTCAGCCAATGTTCAACTGTCGCATTCGGGATGTTCGCTGACGTGAATTCGCGCCTTCCGAGCGCCCGCTATTGGGTGTATATGTCCGTGATCCAGTACTTATATGCTTGTCAAACGAGGCATATCTTTGGTTTCACGAGCGCTAAAAATACCAGGCCAGCTGCATGAAGAAAGATTCATCGATGGCCAACGGGCGTCCGCTGATGATGGAGTCGATGCCGCCGAACTCGCTGCCGTTGTCACCCCGCGGAAGATTTAATGCAACCAGTAACTGTAAATCCTGTTGCAAATCGTGCCGGCTGAATATTTGCAATAGCAGCGAATCGTCATCGAGGTTGTGGAACAGGGTTGTGGTCAGCATCCACAGCGGCGCCAGCTCGATGCTGGCCGCCGCGGCCAGGTAGTTTTTACCCAGGGTGAAGAGTTCGCCGCGTTGCAGGCGCTGGGCCAGTTCCGGGTTGTCGACCAGCGCCAGCGGTCCATAGTCTGCATCGTCAATGCCAAATCCGTTGCGGTAGTACTCGATGCTTGCGCTCAGGTTTTTATTCCAGGCTATCCAGGAGTATGACCAGTTTAGAATCGCGCTGGTAAAGGTTTCGGCCCGCGTATCGGTAAGCACAATGTCGCTGCGCCAGATGGCCTCGGCGACATCGACGGCGCCGCCCAGCGCCAGGATCCGGTCATCGTAGTGCTCGGCCAGCAGCAGGTCGAATTCAGCCTGCTGCGAGAATCCATGGTACTTGAATGCCAGGCTGGAACGGTCGTGTTCGACGTCGGCGTCGTCGTCGCGCCGGGCCACCCATACCGCCTGCAGGTCGTCGCCGGAATTCAGCAAGTACTGGCTGTAGAGCATGTCATCGCCGGTTTTGTACTCGGTATCGATTGCCGCCGGATCGAAGGGATTGAAAAAATCGACCGGGTTGTAAAACAGGCCGTTGCCCCAGGAAACCGCCTGGCGTCCGAAGTTGAACACGGTCTTATCGGTGGTGTGGCTCAGGTAGAGCCGGTCGAGCCGATGGGTCATGACGTGATCATCCTGGTCGCTGATGCGATGGGTGAGATCGAATAGTCGCAGATCGTCCTCCGGCAGCGCGGCATTGCCGAATCCGGTGAGCGAGGTTTTTTGCTGTAACTCGAGCCGATCGCCCTGCCTGGCCAGCAGTTGATAGTCGGCGCGCCAGCTCCAGCCGCCGGCGCGGTTCTTGAGCTTGAGCCGCAGGTCGAAGCCGGCATCGTTCATCGGGTCGTCGCTGAAGTCCTGCAGCAAGCTATCTACAGGCAGGTTGGTCGAGGTCGCCTGCAGCTTGGCGTGGCCGCGCAGCTCGAGCGCGGCAGCGTTGCTGGCTAAGAGCGCGAGTGCCGCTGTGATTCCCGCACAAACGGCGGTCCGACGCTGCGGAGATTTGCAATATCGCCGCAGTCGCGAGATTCCCGCTTGCGCGGGAATGACTCCACTTTCTGTCATCCCCGCGCTAACGGGGAGCTTAGAATCGTGCCGTATTCGAAAGGCCCCCGCTTGCGCGGTGACGACAGGTGGTGAGGCGAAGAAGCTATTGCGCTTCATCGCTGATGATTTTGCCATCCTGCATCTTGATCAGGCGGCGGGCGTAGCTCATGACCCGCTTGTCGTGGGTGGCGATAACAAAAGTAATTTTGTGGTTTTCGTTGAGTTCGGAAAATAGCCCCATCAGGTGCGTCGAGGCGACACTGTCGAGGTTGGCGGTAGGCTCGTCGGCCAGTACCAGGTCGGGATGTGAGACGATCGCGCGCGCGACCGCAACGCGCTGCTGCTGCCCGCCGGACAGTTGTGCCGGACGGCGGTCTTCCATGCCTTCGAGCCCGACTTCGCGCAGAATATCGCGCGCCTTGCGGCTGCGTTCAGCGGCCGGAATCCCCTGTACCTGCATGACGAATTCGACGTTTTCCTGGGCGGTCAACACCGGGATCAGGTTGTAGGCCTGAAATACGAAACCGATATGATGCAGACGCATGTCGGCCAGGGGCCCGCGTTCGAGCTGATCGATACGAATATCGCCCATGCGGATTTCGCCGCTGTCCGGCGTATCGAGCCCGCCGATGGCGTTCAGCAGCGTGGTTTTGCCGGAGCCGGACGGACCCGACAGGCAGACAAATTCGCCTTCCTCGATGCTGATGTCGACGTGGTCGAGGCCGGTGATGATTTCATCTCCCTGGCGAAAGGTCTTGCATAGCTGGTGGCAGTGGATTGCGCTCATGTCGTCCGTATCAGGTTGAGTTCAGGGCCCGCACCGGGTCCAGATGGGCGGCGCGCCAGGCCGGCAATATGCTGGTCAGTATGCCGAGGATAATAACCACACTGTTAGCCAGCAGCATATCGTGCAGCGTCAGGTTCGGATAGAGCATGCTGCTCGCGCCCATCATCGCCATGCCCTCCGCGACCATCGAAATATCGAGCCCGCTTTCGAGCGGCTTGACCGTGATTATCGCCAGCCCGTTGCCGATTGCGAGGCCTATCAGCAGCAGCAACAGCGACTCCAGCAGAATCTGGTAGACGATCAGCCTCGGGCGCATGCCTAGTGCCTGGATCAGGCCGATTTCGCGCACGCGCTCGAACACGGCCATGACCAGCGTGTTGACCAGGCCGAAGGACAGCGCCAGGAAAATGATGATGACCCACACCAGCACAAAACCGTCCATCATGTTGAACATGGCTGCCAGGTAGTTGTCGATTTCATACCAGGGTTTGATCTCGAGCGTACTGGGCGTGACCTTTTCGATACGGCGATAAAGGGACTCGATGTCACGGTAGTCCTGATCGACGATAACGATCTGCGATACGCGGCCTTCGATACGCAGCAGCTTTTGCAAAGTGTCGCGCGCCGCATAAACGTTGTACTCCTCGAGCCCGGGCATCTCCGCGCGGTAAATACCGACCACGCGGAAGCCGCGTTCGCTGATATTGTTATCCGGGTCCTGACTCATTACGACCACGCGCTTGCCCAGCCGCGTCTCCAGGCGCTGTGCGAGTTTGGCGCCGATGACAACGCCCTGGTCCTGGTTTGATTCGAGAAAACGGCCCTCGCTGACCTGTGCCGGAAGCCCGGTGATATCGGCCTCCGCCTCCGCTTCGACACCGAGCAGGTTGATGCCGCGGCTTTCGCGTTCACTGGCGATGACCGCCGGCACCTTGATGCGGGTTGCCCAGCGTTTCACGCCGGGCTGGTTCAGTGCAGCCAGCAGTTCGCCTTCGGGTTCGGCAATACTATTGACTACGCTTGGATCGTCGAGGAACGCGGGGTGCTGGATCTGGATGTGCCCCGGCAGGTTGTGGATACCCTGGTTGAGCATATCGTCGACCATGCCGCGCATCAGCGCGGTCATGAATATCATCGCCCAGACGCCGACCGAAATGGCGCCCAGCATGATGTAAGTGCGCCGGTGATTGCGCCACAGGTTGCGCCAGGAGAGTCGCAGCAGCATGACAAAATGGAGTCTGAATCCCTGCATCTCAGGCCGCCCGCATGGCTTCGATGGGTAGCAACAGGTAGAGCCGCGTTGCCGGGTAAATCGACGCCAGCAGGCTGCCGATAGCAACGATGCCGGGGCCCAGAGTCAGCGAGACCGGCGAAATCGCCGGGTACATGCGGTCCGGCAGGTTGAACTTGACCGCCATTTCTTCCATGCCGGGATAGGAAAACCCGACATGGCTCAGGTACCAGGTAATCAGGCAGCCGAGGGTGATGCCGAGCGCCAGGCCGACGCTCGTCATCAGCGCGGTTTCGAGCATCACCAGCCGCGCCAGGCGCGAGGGTTGCAATCCCAGCGCCATCATCGTACCGAACTCGCGGGTGCGCTCGAGCACCGACATCAGCTGCGTATTGAGCACGCTGAAGGCGACCAGCACGATCAGCACCAGGTACATGAACCAGGCGCTGGTCATATCCGCCTGTATCGCCTGCCGCAGGCCCGGCTGCAGTTCGTCCCAGTGGCGAATTGCCAGCTTGTCGGAAGCCGGCTTCAACGTCGAGATATCGGCCATGAGCTGATCAACATCGTCGATATGCGCCGCGCGTATGACGATGCTGTGGCCATGACCCTGCATCGCAAATATTTCCTGGAAATAACCCAGGTTGACCTGTGCCATGGATCGATCCAGGTCGGCAACGCCGGATTCGAACACGCCGACCACGGTGACCACGCCGGCGGCAAAGGAGTCATCGAAGCCGCTGCCGAGAAAGGTCAATTCGTCGCCGGGGCCGACCTTGAGGTTGCGCGCCAGGACCGAGCCGATGACGATTTCTTCTACCGCTGCGGGATCGAGGTAGCGCCCCTGTTTAACCAGGCCGGGCAGGGTAGAGACCAGCGGTTCGTGTTCCGCATCGACACCGAGAATCTGTAATCCGTAGGAGCGTTCATGGCTCGAGGCGAGCGCAAATCCAACGGCGCGCGCACTGATGCTCGACAGGCCGAGTTCCTTGCGCAGGGTTTGCGCGCTGGCGTCGATATCGGGCAGCGCATAACGCATTTTGGGTTCATCGAGGTAGCGCGCGTGCTGCAGTTGAATATGGCCCGAGTAGGCCTGCAAAGTATTGTCGATCATCATGTCGTAGCTGCCGAACTGCAGCGAAATCGAGAACACCAGCAGCGTGTTGGAAAATATCATTGCGCCGATCGTCAACCAGGTACGGCGGCCGTGCCGCCACAGGTTACGCCAGGCCAGGACAAGGCTTACATCAGCCACGTCTCACCATTCTCCTGCTGCGGTCGCCGACAGGTTCGCAGTGCCGGGACCTGCTCCCTGTGGCCGGCTTAGAGCAGCAATTACTGCGCCGGCGCCGACCTCTCGACGCCCTCGCGACGAACGCTGGTGAAAATGTGGGCTGGTCACTGACGCGGGTTCCGCAGGTTTGACAGGGTAAACAGGCTGGGCGCGATATCGATGTCGAAATCGATCGCATCGACCGCCATTTCGGTCCATTCCCCGGGGGTTTCGATTTTTTGCATGCGCATGCGCGAAGCGATGATGCGGCCATCCATCTGCGCCAGCTCGGTGGCCTGCATCACCTTTACCAGAATGTCGTCCTGGTCCCAGAACTCCTGGCGCAGCATGACGTAATCGTCGCGGATCACGACGATTTCCTTGCCCCAGACCACGGCGGCCTCTTCGTGCGGGATGGATTCGATGGTGTACAGAAAATGATCGTCCTCGCGCACGGCTTTTAACAGGCGGTGATCATACTGGTCGATGATGTCGGTCGACTTGCTGATGTCCTTGTTGGAAAAATCGCTACCCATCCAGCTCTGATTCATCATCGACGACGGCACCTTGAGAATGCGATTGATCTTGGGCGAAAAGGTCCACATGCTCTGGTCCTTGACCAGGGTGCCGTTACCCGCATCACGCTTAGGTTCGGTGACGCGCACCAGCGACAGCTTGTCGCCCTCGGTCCAGGCCTGCATCGAAAAGCTGCGCTCCCAGTCGCTGCGATGGATGACCATGGTCATTTCGGAGTAGGAGGTAATCCCGCGCCAGTGCTCCATGGCGGCGCGAATCAGGTCGCGCGGATCGGGCGTGGCGGTGTCGCTCGCGGCCAGTGCAGGCGATAAACCTGCCAGGCCGAGCAGCAGGACTGCCAGGCAAAACGGTTTGCCTTTCATGTTTGCGCGTCGTATCGCCATTGCAGCCACTTCTCCTTATTGTCGCCGTTGTCATCAGTTGGCGCTTGCCGGTAATGATATCAGGCTAGCAAACCTATATTTACCGATCCTGAACAGAACGATTACCGAGCCGTATTCTATGCGCTTTGATCGCGGCGCTGCCTTGAGCCAGATCAACCCGGTTAACGCTAGCTTCTGCTAGATTTTCCGGTCCGCGTGAGTATATTGGTAAAAAACGAGCCGAGGACTAAACCATCATGAGCAACGACGTCAAACAAAATCTGAAGAGCCAGTCAACCTGGATGCGCGGCCTGTACATGCTGTTGTACATTATTTTTTCGCGTATCGCCGAGATTGTGCTGGGCGTGGTCGTCCTGTTTCAGTTTCTGCTGCAGCTGTTTACCGGCGAAACCAACGAGCGTCTGCTGAGGCTGGGGCAGGGTCTCAGCACTTACGTTTACCAGGTGTTTCAGTTTTTGTGCTTTAACTCCGAGTATCGCCCTTACCCGTTTGGCGCCTGGCCCAAAGGCGAGCCAAAGCCGGCGAAGATTCGTGACCAAAGTGAAACCGGTGCAAACTAATCGTTACCGCGACATGGTATGGCTACTTGCCGGGCTGGCGAGCCTGGCCCTGATAATTCCGTTTGCCGTGCTCGCGGAATCGAACGCGGGCGAGCGCGTCACCAAGCGTGGTCAAATCGATGACGATTACTATGCCGCCGGCGGGGTCGTCGATATCGACGCGGTCGTCAACGGCGATGTCATTGTCGCGGGCGGCGAACTGCTGATCGGGCACCGGATAATGGGCGATGTCATCGCCGCGGGCGGCACGCTTAAAATCAGGGGCGCGGTCGATGACGATGTTCGCATTAGTGGCGGTGAACTCGATATCGACGCCCGCATTGGCGACGACCTGGTCGCCAGCGGCGGCTCGATCGAGCTGGCCGCGACCACGACGGTTGGCGGGGACGCGTTTCTGGTTGGCGGCGAGGTTCGCGTTGCTGGCACGATTAGCGGGGACCTCAAGGTAATCGGCGGCGATATCCGCCTGTCGGGAACCGTCCTCGGGAACGTCGAACTCGAGGGTGGCGAGATTCAAATCCTCGACAGCGCGCGGATCGAAGGGAATCTGAAATACCGCAGCCCGCAGCCGGCGGTTACCGAGGCCAGGGTGCAGATTGGCGGGCAGATCGATTACGAGGCCGGTGCGTCGAAGTATGGCGATCACGGCTTCGGCCTGTTTTTTTCGATTACGCTGGCGCTTGCGAGCATCCTGTTTTATCTGCTGTTCCCGCATTACACGGTGGCTTCGGTGCAGCGCATTGTCGCCGATCCGTTTGTCAGCTTCGGGCTCGGCTTCGTTTTTCTGGTGCTCACGCCGCTGCTGGCATTTTTCATGATGTTGATCGTGCTCGGCCTGTGGATCGGATTGAGCCTGCTGGCGCTCTATTGCGTCGCGCTACTGGCGGGCTTGCTGGTCGCCTGTTTTTTCGTTGCCGAGCGCGGCGCGAAGCTTTTCAAGCAGGATATTTCATCACGCTCGCGACGGCTGATATCGGTGATCATCGCCATCTTCGTGCTGGGCCTGGTGCAGACCATCCCGCTGCTCGGTGGGCTGATCCTGTTTGTTTTGCTGTTGCTTGGCCTGGGCGCGGGTCTGGTGCAGCTGCGTTACGTTTATCGAGCACCGTCCGCCGTATCGTAGTATTGCAGGCACTCCGTTTCGCGCCCGCGCACCACGCGTTGGCCTCGCAGGCTGCCATGTGTCTCGGTGACAACGGTATGCTGCCCCTCGCGATGATGGTCATCGTAAAAATAAATCACGACCCAGTCCGCGGTGCGTTTGAGCTGATGCGCCCGCGCCGTGTTTGAGTAGAGCGCGGTGAAGTGCCAGTGATCGTGGGTCGTATGCAAAATGGGTAACCAGGCTTTGTTTTCCGGATTAAAACGTTTTGGCGTAATCATGGGCAGACTGCCGTCCGCCGCTTTTTGTCGATACTCGCTATCCACGCTGAGAATCAGTGCAGCCGGCGGCCCAGCGCTGCCTTGTACGGCCGGTCTGAAGCTGCGGCGCTGATCGTCGAGGTGTTTTTGCAGCCAGGCCGCGATCGCTTCGCGGCGTTTGCTGCCGAGACCTTCAACCTGGCCGAGTTGGCCATCGCGTACCGCGTTTTCCAGCGCTTCCAGGCTGTCGACATGCAACT
>CAMYML010000054.1 GCA_947259305.1 uncultured Gammaproteobacteria bacterium
GTTACAAGATTCCGATACGTCGCACCGCCGCTTACGCGGGAATGGCTATATTTCTGTTAAGTAAGTGCCATGTATACTGTCCCGGGTTTTTACATCGACAGCTGCAGATAAAATTATGGTTATGGCACGACACCTGAAGAAGCTCGACGCGCGCACCGAAGTAATCCTGGTAAATTCGACGCCGGCGGAAGATTTATCCTCGAGCCGAATTACTTCGGTTAAAGCGAGCTACGCGGGACTGGAAGGCGAGTCTCACTCTGGCCTGGTACGCTCATCCTGTGTGCGCGTGCGCCACCAGTACCCGCAGGGTACGGAAATCCGTAATACTCGCCAGGTCTCGATTGTTTCGGCCGAAGAACTGGCCACCATCGCTGACACCATGGGCATTGCGGAATTAAAGCCGGAGTGGTTAGGCGCCAATTTACTGGTTTCCGGAATTCCGAATTTTTCGCAGATTCCGCCTTCGACCCGAATGATTTTTGCAGGTGGCGCATCGCTGGTGGTGGACCTGGAAAACAGTCCCTGCAAGTATCCGGGCGAAATCATCGATCGTCATCACCCGGGATTCGGCAACCTTTTTGCCAAAGCTGCCGTCGGGCGACGTGGAGTAACTGCCTGGGTGGAACGCGAAGGTAATATCAATGCTGGCGATAGCATCCAGTTATATGTCCCGCCACAGCGAATCTATGCAATACCGGCCTGATTTTTCAGGCCGGGATCAGACAGACGTTCATACTGTTCCCGCTTTGGCAGCTCGACCGCATAGCCTGTCATACCGCGGCTCGACCGCATAGCCTGTCATACCGCGGCTCGACCGCGGTATCCAGTTTGATTGGAAAATCCCGGTAATCCTGGACCCTGCCGTCCCGACGTATCAGATTAAATCGCGTCTTAATTAAGCTAAACTAAGGGACACAATACCTAATACCCGATGGGAATTAGGTATTGTGTCCCCGCATTTCCCGCATTTACCAAGCAACGCGGTGACAGAAAGTGGAACTAGCGGATGACGAGGCAGTTGACGTCGGTCAGGTCGAGCAGCTTGCGCGAGACGCTGCCCATCGATCCGGCCTTGATTTTGGATAGACCGCGCGTCCCCACGACAATCAAATCGACGCGTCGCCGCTTGGCGAAACCGGCGACGCTGGTGGCGGGATCGCCGCTGCCGATCGCGGTCTGAATATGCCTGGCGCCGCATTCTTTTGCCGTTTTTTTGGCTTCAGCGAGAATCTTGTCCGCGATCTTGCGCATCAGGTCGTCGCGCGCAATATTAAAGGATTCAAACTCGGGCGCATCTTTGAGTTCAACGGGTAGCTGCATGTCTCGAATGACGTTCAAAATCAGCAGTTCCGCCTCGTGTTCTACCGACAATTGTGCCGCAAAACTGACCGCGCGGCCCGACGCCTGCGATGCGTCGGTAGCAACCAGGATCTTTTTGATCATAGGTGGAAGGCACCACTTCAGCCCGGGAAAGTGCGTATTAAGCCTATAAGTGATTTATTCTGCAAGCATTTGTAACCACGCCGTTGCTCAATCGGTCCGGGTGTAATAGCGCAATCCCCGGACCGTCTCCACGCCTACAGCTGGCTCTCCAACGGCAGGCTGGTGGTGTATTTTATCTGCGTCACCGCGACGTTCGAGTTAACGTCCCTGACCAGGGGTATCTGAATCAGCTTGCGGCGCAGGAATTTGTCGTAGTGTTTGATATCTTTGGTAACGATCTTGAGAAAATAATCCGCTGATCCGGTCACCGTGTAACATTCCACTACCTCGGGATACTCGCGCACCCGCTGCTCGAAATCGTGCAACGAGCTTTCATCGTTTTTCACCAGGCTGATACGCGAAAAAACAACCAGTTCCAACCCCAGTTTTTCCGCATTCAACAGCGCAACCTTCTTTTCGATGATGCCCTCCTGCTCGAGGCGATGGATACGGCGCCAACAGGGCGAGGTTGACAGGTTGACCTGCGCGGCAATTTCCGCGGCCGTCAGCGATGCATCCTGCTGCAAAAGGGCCAGAATTTTGATATCGATTGGCGCGAGATTCATGATATTTGAATTATTAATCTAATAATTTGAAGAATAATAGAATTTTATTCCAATTAAAACCTCATCATCGCTAAATGAGCAATTTAATTCTCCCGCCATAGGTTTAAAATTACCCGGTTTCCTCGCGCAGGACAGTTGCTGTCATGAAAGTCTCCCTCGACGATAAATATACGCTGGACAAGGGCCGCGCCTACATGACCGGTATCGAGGCCCTGGTGCGCTTACCCATTCTGCAGCATCAGCGCGACCTCGGGCGAGGGCTCAACACTGCCTGCTTCATCTCCGGCTATCGTGGTTCGCCGATCGGCGGTTTCGACCAGGCGCTGTGGAAAGCCAAAAAATTTACCGCGGCGCACAATATTCATTTCCTGCCCGGGATCAACGAAGACCTGGCGATGACCTCAGTCTGGGGCAGTCAGCAGGTGGGCCTGTTTCCGGGCGCGAAGTACGACGGCGTGTTCGGCATGTGGTACGGCAAGGGCCCAGGGCTTGATCGCAGCATGGATGTGCTCAAGCATGCCAACGCCTTCGGCACCTCTCCCTACGGCGGCGTTCTCGCCGTAGTCGGCGACGACCACGCCTGCAAGTCATCCACCCTGCCCCACCAGAGCGATCACATGTTCGTCGGCGCCACCAGCCCGGTACTCAATCCAGCCGGGGTTCAGGAAATTCTCGACCTCGGCATCTTCGGCTGGGAATTATCTCGCTACAGCGGTTGCTGGGTGGGCATGAAAGCAATCACCGAAAATATGGATGCCGCGATTTCGGCTGAGATCGACAGCAGCCGGGTCGAGGTCGTTATCCCGGACGATTACGAATTGCCAGAGGACGGCGTACATACGCGCTGGCCGGATTCGCCGATGGCGCAGGAAGAACGCCTGCAGCGCCACAAGATTTACGCGGCGCGCGCGTTCGCCCGCGCCAACAATCTCAACAGTATCGAACTCGACAGCAAAAATGCCCGCCTCGGCATCGTTACTACCGGCAAGTCTTATCTCGATACCTTGCAGGCACTTAACGATCTCGGCATCGATGAGCGGCTCGCGGCGCGCATCGGCATTCGCCTGTACAAGGTCGGCATGAGCTGGCCGCTGGAACCGGTGATGACCCACAAGTTTGCCGAGGGGCTCGAGGAAATTCTCGTAGTCGAGGAAAAACGCAGCGTGATCGAGGATCAGCTGACCGGGCAGCTTTACAACTGGCCGGTGCATCGGCGACCACGGGTCGTCGGCGAGTACGATGAGAATCGCAAGCTGCTCGTGACCAACCTCGGCGAACTGACCCCGGGCATGATCGCGCGCGTGATCGCGGCCCGCATTTCGAATTTTTTCGATAGCGATTCGATTCGGCAACGGCTGGCGTTCCTCGAGGCCAAGGAAACCGCATTAGCCAAACCGCGCAATCGCGCGGAGCGCAAGCCCTGGTTTTGCTCGGGCTGCCCACATAACACTTCCACGGTGGTGCCCGCGGGCAGCCGCGCCTACGGCGGTATCGGTTGTCACTACATGGCAACCTGGATGGACCGCGGCACCGAAACCTTCACCCAGATGGGCGGTGAAGGCGCCACCTGGCTGGGGCAGGCGCCCTTCACCGAGACCAGGCACGTGTTTCAAAACCTCGGTGACGGCACTTACTTCCATTCCGGCCTGCTGGCAATACGCGCGGCGGTCGCAGCCGGCGTCAACATAACCTACAAGATCCTGTTCAACGATGCGGTCGCGATGACCGGCGGGCAACCCCTCGATGGCTCACTGTCGGTAGGCCAGATCGTCGAGCAGTTGCGCGCCGAGGGCGTGAAGCGCATCGCGCTGGTCTCCGACGAACCGCAAGACTATCGCAATGCCAGCTTCGCGGGCTACGCCGGCGTTTCGGTTTCGCATCGTGATCAACTGGATTCGATTCAACGCGAATTGCGCGAGACCACCGGCTGCACCGCGTTGATTTACGCCCAGACCTGCGCCGCGGAAAAACGGCGCCGGCGAAAAAAAGGCATCCTGCTCGATCCGGCCAAGCGGGCTTTCATCAACACTGCGGTCTGCGAAGGCTGCGGCGACTGTGGCGTGCAATCGAATTGCCTGTCGATCATCCCGCGGGAGACCCGATTGGGTCGCAAGCGCGCGATCGACCAGAGCGCCTGCAACAAGGATTTCTCCTGCGTCAGGGGCTTCTGCCCGAGCTTTGTTACGGTGCATGGCGGCAAGCTGCGCAAAAACTCGGCGCTGGCAACAGACAGCAGCTGGAGTGATTTACCCGAACCCGACAAGCTACCCATCGACGACAACTTCAGCATACTCATTACCGGCATCGGCGGCACCGGCATTCTGACCGTGGGTTCGGTCCTCGGCATGGCAGCGCATATCGAGCAGAAAGGCGTATCGGTACTCAATCAGACCGGGCTCGCGCAAAAATTCGGCGCCGTCACCGGGCATGTCCGTATAGCCGAAAGCCAGAAGGAGATCTACTCGGTACGTATCCCGTCGGGCGAGGCCCAGCTGATACTCGGTGCCGACCTCGTGGTCTCGGCCGCCGATGACGCGCTGGCCAAACTCAATCGAGAGCACTCCCATGCCGTCATCAACAACCACCTTTCGCCGACCGCCGACTTCACGCATAACGCCGACGCGTTCATCCCTGTCAGTGACATCCAGCAGGCAATCGAAGATGAAGTCGAGCCGGGACGGGGACATTTCGTCAACGCGACCCGGCTCGCCAACAGCCTGCTGGGTGACGCCATTTACTCGAATTTCCTGTTGCTGGGAATAGCTTACCAGCATGGCCTGGTGCCGCTGCAGGCGGATTCGATCCTGCAGGCGATCGAATTGAACGGCGTATCGATCGAGACTAACCAGCAGGCCTTTCTGTGGGGCCGGCGCTACGCCGTCGATGCCGAAGCCGTGCGCCGCGCCGCGGGCTTCGACAAACCGCACCAGCCAGCTAAAGATCAGACCGATCTCGACGAGATAATCGAATATCGCAGCGCCTGCCTGCTCGATTACCAGGATCAGGCATACGCCGACCGTTACCTGCGCCTGGTGCAGCGGGCACGGGATCTGGAGCAGTCCCTGAATCCGCAAAACAGCGAAACCAGGCCGGCTTTTACCGAGGCCGTAGCGCGCAGTTACTTTTCCCTGCTCGCCTATAAGGATGAATACGAAGTCGCCCGGCTATACAGCAACGGCGAATTCGAATCCACCCTGGCAAAGCAATTCGAAGGCGACTACAAACTGCGCTTCCACCTGGCGCCGCCATTGCTGGCGAAGCGCGATCCGCAATCCGGAATTCCGCTGAAGCGCGAGTTCGGCGGCTGGGTGTTGCCGTTATTCGGCGGGCTGGCAAAATTGAAGAACCTGCGCGGCGGCGCCTTCGATATTTTTGGCTATAGCGCCGAGCGCAGGCAGGAACGCAAACTGATCACCGACTATGAACGGGATATCGAACGCCTGTTCGATGAAATCACCCTGCAAAATATCGATAGCGCCATCGCAATCGCGAGGCTGCCGCAAAAGATCCGCGGCTTCGGCCACGTCAAGCAGGCCAGCATCGAGTCTGCCGACAAAACTCGCGCCAGCCTGTTCAAAAAATTCAACGGTGACGACAGCGTCGAGGTTTACAAGCCTTGACCTGTGCTGCTAACAAGCCCTAAGTTAGGAGCCTTGACGGAGTACTGGCAAAGCTGGCGATACAATGCCCGTAAAATATCGAATTCCAATAACCGCGATAACCGTGTTCGGCACCAGCAGCCTGCTTGCGATTACCGTCGGCATCGTATTGTATCTGGGGTTTGGCCAGGCTGCCGAGAGCACTCGCCAACTGTGGGCCGGACAGTCGGAAACGCTCATCGATGCGATGGAGCATAGCCTTGCTGCACGCCTTGGACCCATTCGCGACCAGGCGCTCTGGATCGCCGCGGACATCGATGATCTTTCCGATCTGCGCGCCCTGGACGATTACATGTTCGGTAGTCTCGCCGCCACCCCCCAGGTTGCCGGCATTGCCGTCGTGACCAGCACCGGGCAGAGCCGCCGCTGGCATCGCGAAAACAGGACTGCGATCGAAGAAGACTGGTCGAAACAACCCTGGATTAACGAGTATCTCGAGCAGGTCGAAAAAATTGATAACGCGGCCTGGCGCGAGCCGATCTTTACCGCAACGGTCAACTCATCGACCCTGCTGCACGATATCGCGTTGCGCGACGCAAATGGAAAATTTATCGGGGTTTTCGCGCAAATCGTGCCGATCCAGGAGCTATCCAGATTTCTGGCAAGGAATTACAGCGATACCGGCGTCACCCCTTTCGTACTCTACAACCGTGACTTTGTGCTCGCACATCCGGCAATTTTCAATGGCGACGAGTTACGCCCCTTACCTCATATCGACGACCTCGGCGATCTCGTGCTGCAACGTATCTGGTCACCCGACGAAGATGCCCCCTATATCAATTCCGCCCTCGACAACACCCGTGCCAGCGGTATCTTCTGGGGCGACGATTTCTACCTGTTCCTGCACCGCGACCTCACCGATTACGGCCCGGCGCCATGGACTATCGGCGCCTACCTGAACACCAGCCTGCTGGCCGAAAAACCGGGACAGCAGGTTATGCGGGGACTGGCGGCGGGGCTCGTGGTGCTGCTGCTGGCCGTTGTCGCATCGATTGTGGCCGGGCGCAAGGTCAGCTCGCCGGTGAAAGCCATGGTGCGTGCCGCGAAGGCGGTCGAAGAAGGTGCGTTCGACAGTATCGAGCCGCTGGGCAGCAGCCATATTCGAGAACTCGACGATGCCGGGAACGCGTTCAACAACATGGTCCATGGTTTGCGCGAACGCAAACTGATTCGCGACACGCTAGGCCGCTTCGTGCCGCAGGAAGTCGCCAGTTCGCTTCTCGCCGGCGGTGGCAAACTCGAGGTCCAGCAGAGCGAGGCTACAATCCTGTTTTGCGATATCGAGGCCTTTACCCGCCTCACCGAAAACCTCGGACCGGTCAAGATCGTCGAAGTGCTAAACGCCTATTTTTCACGCATGGTCGAAATTCTCGAGCAATACGGCGGCGTGGTGACCCAGTTCCAGGGCGACGCAATCCTGGTCACTTTCAACGTCCCGATTGCCGATCCCGCGCATGCGCGCAACGCGGTGCTGGCGGCACAGGCGATGCTGACCTCGGTCGCCGACAGCGAGTATGCCGGTGAGCGCCTGCAGATTCGCATCGGCATCAACACCGGCAAGGTCGTCGCCGGCGCCATCGGCGCGAAGGGAAGACTCAACTACACGGTGCACGGCGATGCGGTCAATCTGGCCGCGCGCCTGGAAGCCATGAACAAGGAATACGGCACGCGCCTGCTGATGTCGGAAACGACGGTTTCGCAGCTGCCGGCCGATGAACTGAAACCGATCGGTGAGACCACCGCACGCGGCCAGACCCGTTCGATAAAATTGTACACGCTGGCGTCGCTGACCAACGATCAAGAGAGTGAGTAGGGCGATGATTTCGAAGACCCCCAAAATGAAATCCATGTTCGGTGGGACCCCGACCGGCGGTTTTTTCGACTTACCGACGACCGCACCGGGTGAAGTCGGCGACGCCGATATCATCATCCTCGGCGCACCGGCGGCGACGCCCTACGCCAGCGTCGGCAGCTATTGCGCCGCCGCGCCCGACGCCATCCGCGGCGCCTTCGGCTGGCCTGGCGTGCTCGGACACCACGACTTCGATATCGACGGTTACCTGTTACCCGAAGACATCAAGGCACTCGACTGGGGCAATCTCGATTACAGCGATAGTGATTTTGCCGCTAACCGCGAAGCGATAACCGGGAACGTCAAACAAGTGCTCGACGGTGGCGCGTTGCCGTTGGTGCTCGGCGGCGATGACTCGGTGCCGATTCCGGTATTAGAGGCCTACCGCGAGCATGGGCCGCTGACGATCCTGCAGTTCGATGCGCACATCGACTGGCGCGACGAAGTCGGCGGCGAGACCCTGGGGCTGTCGAGCAACATGCGCCGCGCTTCTGAAATGGGCTGGGTCGAGAATATCATCCAGGTTGGCGCGCGCGGCATCGGCAGCGCCCGCCCGCAGGATCGCCAGGACGCGCTCGACTGGGGCGTACAGTTTTTCCCGATGCGCGAGGTCGTGCGCAAGGGCATCGATCCGATCATCGCCGCTATCCCCGAAAACAGTAATCTTTATGTCGCGCTCGATATCGACGCCATGGACCCGGCCGTGGTGCCCGCGGTTATCGGCCCGGCGCCGGGCGGGTTTACCTATTGGCAATTACTGGAAATCCTGGAAGCGGCCGCAGAACGCGCGTCTATCGCCGGGTTCAACCTGGTCGAACTGATGCCGAGCGCCGATATCGGCGGCCGCGGCGCCCTGGTCGCGGCGCGCATCGTCGCGATGGTCATGGGCCTCGCCGCGCGACAGCGGCATCACTCGGTATAATCGCGCGCCTGCAGCATCACCATGCCGACAATGCCGACGATAAATCCCCCGTAAGCTCCGGTGACGTGAGCCATGCCGTTGCCATAATCGGCGACGAAGTAGGTCAGCAAGGGCATCAGCGCGGAACCGATGCCGACCAGCAGGCAGGTCCGCGCGACCAGGCGCCTGAGCCCGGCCTTGTCCGTAACCCGCGCGGCGCTGCGTTTGTTATAGCCCGCGATTAATTCCATTTTCCCCTGATACCGATTTGATAGGCAAAGACAAACAACAGAATCGCAATCCCCTCCATGATCAGCATTTCAATCAGCTTGCCAGTCATGGATTAGTCTCCTCGTGTTGCTTCAGTCGGCGTCTGCGGCCAGCAATTCCACCCACTGCTTCGGTTCGATGCGGCCAACCAGTCTAAAACTGCCGGCGCCACCAGGCTTGAAAACCAGAGCTTCGCCCTCGGCCGGATAAGCCGTCGTAGCCGCAATCGCCACGTTGCCGTGGGCAACGATGACCCGGTTACCGCCCGCCGCTGGCGGCGTCGACAGCAGTCGCTGCGCCGTGGCGACTATCGCGGCGCGGCCGCCGAAGTACTCCGCCGCGCGCAGGTTCATGACATCGGTCGCAGGCTCGACCGCGCCGATGTTCATCAGGCGCGCGGTTTCCACGGTGCGACAATAGGGGCTCGCCAGTACCTGCACGACCGGAATTTCAAGCTTGCGCATGGCGTTACCGACCGTAACGGCGTCGGCGCGCCCGGCATCCGATAACTGCCGCATGCGTGCTGGATCACAACTCAACCAGTCGTCCCGGTTGCGCAGATCGTCGCTCTGCGACCAGTTAGTCGCGACGTGGCGAAAGTAAATATTCAGCCCGCCTGCGCGCAGGGCTTCGACCAGCGCCTTGCCGCCCAAAAGAACTCCCTGGTCAGCGCTGGCGGGCGTGACTGCGAGCAGCAAAGCAGCCAGCAGCGTCGCAGCGATTGCCCGCAGCCTGTTAGCCGCCAGCTGTCGTATGATCAATATCATTGTTTAGCCAGCTCCTGACGATGCGCCTCGACGAAATCCGCCATGCTGTTGAATTCCCACTCGATCGTGTATTCCCCCTGCGGCGGCGCGGTCGCACCCAGCCCTTCCCGATTGTGACGGCGGTTGATCCAGACCTTGGTCATGCCCATGCTGGTCGCCGGCACCATGTCATGGGTCAGCGATTGTGCCACGTGCAAGATCTCATGCGGCAGCACGCCGAGATCGCGGCGCGCACGCTCGAACATGTATTCGAAATTTCGCAAATTTGGTTTGTAACAGCCGATATCCTGGGCCGTGTAGATCGCGTCCCATTCGATTTCGAGGCGCGCGTTACTGCCCATGTAACTGATGCGGTCGCAATTGGTTACGGTCGCCATCAGGTAGTGCCGGCGCAGGTAGTTCAGGGTCTCGCTTGAATCGTCGAATGCCGGCCAGTGTTTGACCGAGCGGCCAAAATTAATGGCTTCCTGGTCGCTAATCTTGATCTGCCATTTATGCGCGATCGAACGCGCCACGTCGGCCAGCAAAGAGCTGTAGACCTGTGACGGCGTTTCGGCCTGCAGTCGCATTTCGAACTCGGCAAACAGTTCGAGCACCTCGTCGCGATGCAGCTTGACCGGCACCTTGTCGAGCAAGGGTTGCAGCGCATTGTAAATACCGCTCTCCCAGTCGATCAGCGTGCCGTAGGTGTCGAAAGTCAGCATCTTGAAGTCGGGTAATTTCATAGTTTTTTACCGAGAATGTTGCCAGATATAAAAATTGGCCAGCCATCAACCTGACGGGAATTTTACTGCTTTATGGGCAAGATACTAGCACAGTTGACATCGGCAAATTCCAGTCTTCCAACCATACAAGCGCCAGTTTTAACCAGTATTAGTGGTCACAGTATCCGAAAATTATCCAGTTCCCGAACGCCCTTGGTGCTTCCCAGCTATGAGGCTTCAGGATGTGGTCAGCAGTCCCGTCGCATTGCCCGAGACCGACGGCCAGCGGTCGACACATTATAATTTAAGAAATCAGCCTCTCCTGCCGACTATAGTCTTGCCCAAGCAATCGAAAATGGTCGTCTAAGCGTGTCAATCAGCGGACTTTTTACCAAAATATACCGAGATATAATCAACGATCAGGTCAACCTGATTCGTTTGCCGGAGGTGGCGAACCGACTGCGCAAGGCTTTATCCGAACAGGATATAACCATCGATACCCTGGCGCGGGTGATCCAGACGGATGTCGGCGCCAGCGCCTACTTGCTGAATATTGCAAACAGCGCCGCCTATAGAACGCGCGTCAAGGCCAGCGATATTCAATCCGCCATCCGCATGATGGGCATCCCGACTTTTAGTAACCTGATCACGGTGTATGCGGTCAGGTCGCTGGTACACAGTAAAGATCCAACGGCGTTAAAATTCATGAAGTCGCACTGGAAAAGAAGCGCTCATCGAGCGGCAATCGCCAGCGCCATCGCAAAATTAACCGACCGGGTTAATCCCGACAAAGCGCTATTAGCCGGTCTATTACAGGATGTGGGCGCACTGCCCATTTTAACCAAACTGCAGAGCGATCAGCTGGCGGCTTCATCGGCTGACGAAATCGACCTGGCGCTAGACACTTATGCGGGCAAGGTCGGCGTCGTACTCGCTCAGAAATGGGAGCTGGACGAGGATTTCAAGGCCGTGATCAAGAACGCCGGAAACCTGGCCTACGATGGCGGCGATAACACGGACCTGGTCGATGTGGTTAATATTGCCCAATTGCTGAGCCAGATAGGCCAACCCGGTACTAAATGGCCGCAGCTGGAAGACACGCCCTGCCTGATGAAATTTGGCGAAGATGGATTAACGATGGAAACCAGCTTGTCGCTGTTAAAACAGGCAAAGGACGACATTAATGAAATCAGGCAAGTTCTTTCGGCTTAGTTCATCAGCGCAGGCCGCGCCTGTTTCAGTCGCACAAGCTATCAGCCATTTCCTGGGAGGTTTCCAGGATAGTGATTTCCCGGCTCGAGGCGGCTGCATGATGGTAGTAAAGCCGGATATCGAATTCTATGTCCCAGTGTTCATCCCCGGCGCGGCACAGGATTCCATCTTCAAGGTCGGCGACGATGGACGATCGAGGCAACCAGGCAAGACCGAGCTTTTCCTTTACCAGGGACTTCAGCGTATGGGAATAGGCATTTTCATAACGCCTGGAAAGATAGCAATGGTGAGACTTGTCCTGTATCAGCTGACCGATCGCTTTGCCAAACACGGAATCGTGAGCGTAGGCGACAAACGGCAGCGCTTCTTCAGTTGTGCCCGGAAGCTTGAACAATGGCGTCTTGTCCGGTTTGGGTACCGTGACTGGAATCAGGGAGTCTTTACCAACCGTGGTGTAGGTAAACTTTTTTTCGTCAATCGGTAAAGTCAGCGCTTCGTTGGCGTAACAAAACATGTAATTGACGTGGCCCTGGTTGAGCAGGTCGATGCATTCGCTGAGTTTTTCCGAAATCAGGCGGACATAAACATTGTCGAGCCGGGATTCGAGTCGCTTTACCCAGTCCAGGAACAGGGTTTGCGCAATCGAGTTTTGCGCGGCGACGGTAATTTCATAATCTCCATTAGTGCCGAGCACACGCGCCGCTTCACGCGCGTTGTACAGACGCCGCAATATGACCTCCGCCTCGGGCACGAATATGCGCCCTTGCGGGGTTAAATTAAAGTTACTACTGTCGCGATTGATTAACTCGGTGCCGAGCCACTCTTCGAGCGATTTGACGCGGCGGCTCAGGGCCGATTGCGTGACATGCCGCTCCCGTGAAGCCGCGGTAAAGCTTTCCAGGGTGGCTAAACAGACGAAGTCTTCGAGTAATTTAATATCCATCGACTCCCCTCGGCGAGTTGTTTGATGGTGTTATTGTATTTCCAGGCTTACTGGTTTTGACTCGGCAATCGCCATTGTCTCACGTTGCCGATACAAGTGAACATCAATATCCGAACATACGACTATATGCCGTTTAGTTTAATCGCCACCTCCCAGAAAAACATGGGTTTAAGGGTGGAACTTAAAGTTTTGCGATAAAGACGGATTGTGTGAATGCGTCCATTTCGGGTAGCCGAACGCGCGCGGAGTTATGCCGATATGGAATAGCGGCAGTCCAAATGAGCATTTGCCAAACAGTGAAGAACAGGGGATATTGGCGGCCATGAGCGTAAACCATTTCTGGCTCATATACTTTTCCTGCCAAAGAACAACGACAAAAACAGGCAGGGCAACATCGGAAAGTCGTACGTATTCCAACTGTATAACCGAGGAGTTATAAATGAAAAAATCAGTACTGAGTTTGAGTTTTGGTATTGCCATCAGCCTGTCGTCGAGCGCGGCGTTCAGCGCCGAGAAGGTCAATATAGGAACGCCGGCCTGGACCGGGGCACAGGCAATCGCCGCGCTGTTACAGGCGGTTGTGGTCGAACGCATCGGCGGCGAAGCGAACCTGGTGCCGGGCAACAATGCCACCATCTTTCAGGGCATGGACCAGGGCAAGGGAGATATCGATGTGCATCCCGATGTCTGGTTACCCAACCAGGAAAGCTTCACCAAAAAGTATGTCGACGGCAAGAAAAGCGTAACCCTCAGCAAGAATGCCTACGAAGGTAACCAGGGATTTTGTGTCTCCCAGGATTTTGCCAAGCAAAATAGCATCACCGATATCGCTGACCTCGGCCGTCCCGATGTCGCGATGAAGATGGATAGCGATGGCAATGGCAAGGGTGAAATGTGGATTGGTGCCCCGGGCTGGGCTTCGGCCAACGTCAACGAGGTCAAGGTGCGTGATTATGACCTGTTGTCATTTATCGAGCCGGTACGAGCGGAAGAAAGTGTAAAGACCGCCCGCGTAAAAGACTCGATTGCGAAAAAAGAAGGCTACGCGTTCTACTGCTACAAGCCGCATGCAATCTGGTACATGTTTGATGTCACCATGTTGTCGGAACCCAAGTATGACCCGGCGAACTACAAGATGGTGCAACCGTCTGATTCACCGGACTGGTACACGGAGTCCAAGGTCTCGACCAAGGATGCGCTTAAGCGTGTTCAGATCGCCTGGTCGAACTCTCTGAAAGATCGCTCTCCTGCCATTGTCGAGTTCTTTGAGCGCTTCTCGCTGACTGCGGACGATGTTAGTGCCTTTGCTCACGAGATATCGGGCAAGGGTCGCAAGGCGTCAGAGGTTGCCAGCGAATGGATTGCCAAGAACCCGGACCGCGTAGACGCCTGGTTAGGTCTGTAGTCGCGTGACATAAAGACCTGCGAGGGGGCGGCGACGCCGCCCCCTCGCAGACATCAGTTTGGGTTTACTTCGCTCTATTCGGGGGGATTCTGCGTGTCGAATCAGTCACAACAGTCATTGGGTCAGTCACAACAGTCATCGGGCGAAAGCGTTATCGAAGTCTCCAATGTGTGGAAGATATTCGGCGCACAGGCCGATGCCGCCTTGACCGCAATCAGGGAGGAAGGGCTTGGCAAGGCAGAGGTACTCGAGACCTATGACGCGGTCGTCGGGGTTGCTGATGTCAGTCTCGATGTCAAGAAAGGCGAAATATTCTGCGTGATGGGCCTTTCCGGCAGCGGCAAGTCCACGCTGGTGCGCCACTTCAATCGATTGCTGGAACCCACCGCCGGCAAGATCGTGATTCACGGCACCGACGTCATGGCGCTGGGTCCGCGCGAGCTGCGGGACTTTCGCAATCACAAAATCGGCATGGTGTTTCAGAACTTTGCACTGTTACCGCACCGCTCGGTGCTCGATAACGTCGCGATGCCGCTCGAAATTCGTAATATGAACAAGAACGAACGCATGCGCCGCGCGGCCAACATGCTGAAGACAGTCGAGCTCGACGCCTGGGGCAACAAGTTCGCGCATGAATTATCCGGCGGCATGCAGCAACGCGTCGGGCTCGCGCGGGCGCTCGCGGCCGACCCGGACGTGTTGCTGATGGACGAGCCTTTCAGTGCGCTCGACCCGCTGATTCGCCGCCAGCTGCAGGATGAATTCATCAAGCTGTCCGCGGTGATGAAAAAAACCACGATGTTCATCACCCACGACCTGGACGAGGCCGTGCGTATCGGCGATCGCATCGCCATCATGCGCGATGGCAGGGTGGTGCAGATTGGCACCGCCGAGGATATCGTCATGCATCCGGCCGACGATTACGTGGCCGACTTCGTCGCCGGCATCTCGCGCCTGAAGATCGTGCGCGCGCACGCGGTGATGCAACCGCTGGAGAAATATGTCGCCAGTGTGGGGCAGCCGTCCGCCAAGGCGCCGCGGGTTAACGAAAACGAATCCTTAAGCCGGCTGATCCAGCTGGCGATTGACGACGATGCGCCGATCGTGGTGCTCGACGACGGCGTCGAGGTCGGCGTGATAACGCGACCCGATATCCTGCAAACGGTTATAGAGGGGGCGGAAACATCATGAACGAACAAACGCTCGATGCACCGGCAGGTATGATCTCCGACGACAGCGAAAACTTTGCCGCCGAGCGCGATCAGCAGGTTGAGCGCTTCGTCAAAACCAGCCCCGATTATTATCGTAACCAGTTCGCGAAAATCGGTAGCGATTCGAAATTCGTCTGGACCTCGAATATCTGGGCCGGCGTATTCGGCCCGGTCTGGTTCTGTGCCCGCGGCATGTGGAACTGGGGCCTGACCTTCCTGATCCTGGAGACGCTCGCGGCCGTACAAATCGTGCGTGGTCTGTTCGGCGACCTGTCGTCGGAAGCCTGGGAACGTATCGCCAAGATCGAGGGCACGCTCGAACTCAGGCGCCAGCAACTGGCATCCGCGATCGAGAACAATACCGACAAGATCGACGTCTACCGGCGCACGGTGGATTCGCTGGAAGACGCGATCGGCGGGATCCGGCTCGAAGCAGAGCAGCTCGAAGGCACCGGATTGACGATCGCTATCGTGGGCATTGTTGCGCTGCTGGCATTCAAGGCCGTGCAGGCGGTCATCGCCAATACCCTGCTCGAGAAGCGCTTCTCCGACTGGCTCTCCGACCCGGGAATTTCCATCGGCATGACCCCGCGTCATATCGCGCTTAGTTGCTGTTTCACGGTCGTGATCGTGGTCGCCACGGTGACCCATTACAGTTTCCCAGGGCTCTACCCCTGGTTGATCCAGTTTCCAACCGAGCATGGCATCCGCCTGACCAGTATCGGTTGGGTCGAAACCTTCTTCACCTTCTGTGTGACCAACGGCGAAGCCTTCTTCGACGCAATCACCTACGCTATTCGTGGCGTGTTGGACGGTCTCGAACTGATCTTCGTGGAAACACCCTGGATGGTGATCGCGAGCTTTATTATCCTCCTGACCTGGCTCTCCGCAGGTCCTCGTGCGGCCGTTTATTCGGCCGCCTTTTTACTGTACATGGGGCTGCTGGGCTTCTGGGAAAAAGCCATGACCACGCTGGCCCTGCTCGGCACGGCGGCCTGTCTATCGATCGTCATCGGCATTCCGCTCGGCATGTACTGCGCGCGCCGCGAACGATTCTACGCCTTCATCCGCCCGATCATGGACTTCATGCAGACCATGCCGGCCTTCGTCTTCATGATTCCCGTCATCGCTTTTTTCGGCACCGGTAAACCTGCAGCGGTCGTCACCACGATGATCTTTGGTGGAACCCCGGTTGTGCGTCTGACCGTGCTCGGTCTGCGCGGCGTACCTGAGCATGTACGCGAGGCGGCGATCTCTTTCGGTGGTAGTAAATGGTATTTATTAACGCGGGTTGATTTACCCCTCGCCAGCCCATCAATTCGGGCAGGGATCAACCAGACCATCATGCTGAGCCTGGCGATGGTGGTCGTGGCCTCGCTGATCGGCGCCAAGGGACTCGGCGAAGACGTGCTCGAAGCGTTGCAATACGCCAACGTGGGCCAGGGAATTCTGGCCGGATTCGCCATTTTATTCTGCGCCATGATTCTCGACCGAATCGTTCAGGGTGAACGGAAATAGGTTGATCGGCACGATGCCTTCNNNGTGCATGGCTACCTCGGTGGCGGCATGCAATGGGCGGACCAGGTGGAAATCTTTTCCGAACATTTCAGGGTCATCACGCCCGACCTGCCGGGTTTCGGTGAAAACCATGCGCTGACAACCCCCGAGACCATCCGGCAACTCGCGCAGTATGTACTGGATGAACTCGACAGGCTCGAAGTAAACCGATTTCACCTGGTCGGGCATTCGATGGGCGGCATGATCGTCCAGGAAATGGTGGCTTTGGCGCCGGAGCGCGTCGACAAACTGGTGCTCTATGGCACGGGTCCCGTCGGAATTATGCCCGGGCGTTTCGAGACAATCGACGAATCGAGGCGCAGTGTGCAGGAAAAAGGGATCGAGGAAACCGGACGTCGCATAGCAGCGACCTGGTTTCTGCATGGAGAATCTGCAGCCGGCTACCGGGTCTGTGCCGAGCTCGCGGTCAAAGCTTCTCTGCAGGCGGCCCTGGCCGGGCTTGCGGCGATGGAGGGCTGGTCTGGCGTATTGGCGCTGTCGAAAATAGCTTCCTCGACCCTGGTGCTTTGGGGCGACAGGGACAGGGCTTACCTGTGGAACCAGCCAGAGCAACTGTGGCGCGAGATCGCGGATGCCCAGTTAGGCGTTATTCCAGGATGCTCGCACGCGGTGCACCTCGAGAAACCGCATTTGTTCAATGCAATGTTGCAGGATTTTCTTGGCACCGACTAGCGCCTGACTTCTGACCCGGAGAATCCAGTCACCCGACCAGATTTACCGGCTAGTTCGCTCGCCAGTCGAGGCGCTTGCTCGGCAGAAACCGATGTGGTCGAGTTAGTTGCGGTAGCTGTTCGGCAACTCGTAGCTGTCGCCGTGGAATTCGCCGAAAACCTCGGCGACTTCCGGATTGTGCAGCGGTTCGCCAGAATTGTCGTTCAGCAAATTCTGTTCGGAAACATAGGCGTGATAGGCCGCGGAATCATTTTCGGCCAGCAAGTGATAAAACGGCTGGTCCCGGCGCGGACGCTGGTCCTCGGGGATCGACTCCCACCATTCCTCGGTGCTGGCGAATTCAGGATCCACGTCGACGATCACGCCACGAAACTCGTAGAGACGGTGGCGCACCACCTGGCCGATTGCAAATTGTGTACTGGTAACGTTCATAATCATCGATGTAGGTACGAATTGCAGTTTTTCAACATCTAATCCATCGGATTCATAGCGGGGTTATCGGTTGGTATGCCAGAAACTAAACTTTTCAAACCGCAGCGGTTTTGTGTTAAATAACAGGATCCGAGCAACCACCCGGGTCAAATTACAGCATGAGCGCTACCCTGCCCGCCATCCAGCGCTTTCTCGAAGCCAGTGGCCTGCCGTTTGAAGTCTGGCCCTGCGACCCGGAACTCGCCGATACCGCGGTGTTTTGCGAGCACTACGACGTTGCGCCGGAAAACTCCGCGAACGCGATCCTGCTGCGCTCCAAAACCGGCGACAAAAAATTCGTGGTTTGCGTGCTGCTGGCGACTGATCGCCTCAACACCAACCACACGGTGCGCAAGAAAATGGGCGCGCGCAAGGTTTCCTTTGCCTCCGCCGACGAGACGCGTGAGATGACCGGCATGGAAATCGGTGGCGTCACCCCGCTGGCGTTGCCCGAAGATTTACCGATCTGGATCGATGACGCGGTCATGCGATGCGAATACGTGGTCCTCGGCGGCGGCAATCGCGAATGTAAAATCAAGCTCGATCCACAGGCATTGCTGCTACAGTCGAGCGTCGATGTGGTTGCCGGGCTCGCCAACCACGACTAAGGCCAGGCGACGCAGCAAGTGCCTCCCTGTTGGCGAAGGACCTGAATTGCGGTCCTGAGGCCGAGCGGGATTCGCTGCAGCCGCTGGCAATCCAGTTTCTTCGGATTAGCGGCCATTCGGTTATACTTGCTGGCCATTGAATCAAGGTTATCCGTCAATGCCGACATCGTTTCACAGGTTGATTAACCGGCTGATCAAGGTAGCGCCGCAGGAGCTTCCCGCAGCGGCGCTGTCGTTTGTCTTTGCCTTCACCCTGATGGCGGCCTACTACGTGCTGAGACCGGTGCGTGACGCCATGGCCAGCGACTGGACCGATGCTGAATTGAGCTGGTTGTGGACCCTCAACTTTTTCATCAGCGCCGCCGCCGTCCTGTTGTACGGATTCGTGGTTTCACGCATCGAGCTGAAAAGACTGGTGCCGGGCATCTATCTCTTTTTCGCCGGCTCCTTCCTGTTGTTCTACCTGGCCACCCACTGGCTCGACGATACCCGCTTTATCGATAAGTCGTTTTATGTCTGGGTCAGTTTCTTCGCCCTGTTTCATATCTCGGTGTTCTGGAGTTTCATGGCCGACATTTTCTCCAGGGCGCAATCCCTGAGGCTATTCGGCCTGTTCGGCGCCGGCGCCAGCATCGGCGCGGTCGTCGGACCGTCATTGCCGGTACTGCTGGGCGAATCGATCGGTGTTTACAACCTGTTGCTGATCGCGGCCCTGATGCTGCTTTTTATCATCCCGATTATTTTCTACCTGGATAAAACCCGCTCGAACCTGACGGGCGTCGCCGATAGCAAACCCGACACCGAATCGCTGCGCTCGATCGGTGGCGATTTTTTCGGCGGCTTCGTCGACTTCCTGAGCCACCGCTTCCTGCTCGGCATCGTCGAGCTGAAAAACGTCATGGTCGAGTATGACCGCGCTACCCGCTCCCAGTACTGGGGCATGATGGATTTGATCGTCAACTCGCTGGCCATCCTTACCGCGCTGTTCGCCACCAGCCGCCTGGCGACTAATTTCGGGCTGGCGGTAACCCTGGCGCTGGTGCCGGTGCTGATGGTGTTCGGCTGGATCGCGGTCGCGGTCGCGCCCGGGCTCGCGCTCCTGATCGCGCTGCAGATCATCCGCCGTGCCGGCAACTACGCCATTACCCGGCCCGGCCGGGAGATGCTGTTTACCGGGGTCGAGCGCGAAACCCGCTTCAAAACGAAACCAGTGATCGATATCGTGGTCTACCGGGGGGGCGATGTGGTCGCCGGCTGGACCTACACCGGCCTCGCCCAGGGTGTCGGGCTCGGACTCGGCGCCATCGCGATAATTGCGGCCGCGATTGCATTGCTATGGGCACTGGTGGCAATCTTTCTCGGCAAACGCTATGCGCAAAACAGCAACGAACTCGATGCACCCAATCGAGTGCTAACGGAGACATGAAATGAAAAAGATCATCAGCGGCTTTACCCGCCGTCAATTTTTACAATCCAGCGGCGCCGCGGCGCTGATGTACGGGCTCGCGCCGTCGCCTGTCGGCGCAATGGAACCCGGGGTAATCAAGAAGATGATCCCGTCCAGCGGCGAACAGCTGTCGGTGATCGGCCTCGGCACTTCGCGTACTTTCGATGTCGACAGCAGTAATGCAGCGCAGTCACCGCTGGTGGCGGTGATGCAGGCATTTTTTGACCAGGGCGGCCAGCTAATCGACTCATCGCCGATGTACGGCAGCGCCGAGGCGGTCACTGGATCGCTGTTGCAAACGGTAACCAACAAATCAGGGCTGTTTACCGCGACCAAGGTATGGACCAACGGCAAGAACGAAGGCATTCGCCAGATGCAGCAGTCGTTGCAACGCCTCGGCGTCGACCAGATCGACCTGATGCAGATTCACAACCTGCGTGACTGGCGGACGCATATCGATACCCTGCAGGACTGGAAAGCGCAGGGGAAAATCCGCTATCTCGGCATTACCACTTCCCACGGCCGCTACCACGCCGAGCTCGAAACCATACTGCAGCAACAAGAACTCGATTTCGTGCAGTTCAGTTACAACATCGAGGACCGCAGCGTGGAACAACGCCTGCTGCCGCTGGCGCGCGAGCGTGGAATCGCGACCCTGATCAATCGCCCCTACCAGCGCGGCAGCCTGTTTCGCCAGGTCAGGGGCAAACCGCTGCCGGACTGGGCGGCGGATATCGATTGCGCCAGCTGGGGGCAGTTTTTCCTGAAATTCATCGCCGCGCACCCGGCGGTGACCTGCATTATTCCGGCGACCTCTAAACTCAAACACATGGTCGACAACATGGCCGCCGGTTACGGACGCCTGCCTGACGAGTCAATGCGGCAACGCATGATCAAATACCTCGAGTCAATCTAATCCGGCGAAGCTTTTACTCAGAGTAAAACCGGCTTAAGGAAACTTCTACCCTGAGTAAGACCTGCTTCTGGGTGAAACCAGGATAATTGCAGCGTACTGCCTGGGCCATTGGTTTCCCTAAAGTCCTTTCTATTTGCCGCGGACATACCAGTCGTCATGAAAGGTAGCCACCCAATGTGGGCGATAGGCTACCACCAGCGTCATAGCGCCGCCGTTGATGAAGGCCTCGCCAAACATCAGCAAGGGTAAGATCTGCACGAAATTACGGAAGATCGAGCCCGCCGGCTGCACGCCCGCGGCATACTGCAACCCGGCCGAAGCCGCACCCGCCAGCAGAATCGACAGGCCACCGGCAAGAAAAGCGTTGAGAAACACGTAGATAAAATAATTGTGCGGCAGACGGCGCTGACAGGCATACAGGAACACGCGCGTAAACAGCACCGGCAAGGCGCCCATCAGCAGCAGGTTGACGCCAAAAGCTTCCCACCCCGCCGGCCCCGAGGCCGTTGCAATCGCGATCACCAGGCTTGCCGCCACCAGCGCAAACTGCCACTCGAACATCAGGCACAACAGCGTCATGCCCAGCAGGTGAAAACTGAGGCCATCCTGGATTCCGCCGCGCATCACCCACAGCAGGCTCAGCATGACAACGCCGCCGAGAAAAATATGCTGTGCTTCGTTGTCGCGAATCTTCGGCCAGGGCGCGCTCAGCAGGACCGCGAGCATCAACAGCCCGGACAGAATGCCGGCGACCCACAGGTAAACCTGCGGTAACAAATTAGCGGGAATATCCAAGGTGTTATCAATTCTCCCTGTTGGTGCTGACCTACCCAGGAAAAATATATTAGCATTTACTTATATAGATTAGCATCCACTTTATCGCCATTCGCTATGCAATCAGTATCTGTTAAAAGCCTGCGATATAAATCAATTCAACTCGATATAAGGGAGATTAAGATGAATTCCAGACTGTTAACCATTGTCTTCGGCCTGCCTCTGCTGTTGAGCCTGCAAAGCCTGGCGGCCGCCAACGCTGCGATTGCATATCCGCGCAGCGCAAACTAAAGTTCCGGCTTAGGCAGTAAGCGCGCGTCGACCGTCGGTTGCAGCGCCTTAAATAAGGTCGATTCCGTTGCTGATACCCTGTAAAGTCTGGGCAAAATAAACTTTGAGGGGAGCAGCATGGACAAAACAGCAGAGTATCTCAAGCGCTTCATGAATGGCGTTAAGAAACGCAATCCGGGAGAGCGGGAATTCCACCAGGCGGTATCGGAAGTAGCCGCGACAATTTTTCCGTATATTGCGGACAAACCGATTTACCACAAGATGCAGATCCTCGAGCGCATGGTCGAACCCGACCGGGTCGTCATGTTTCGCGTACCCTGGACCGACGACAAGGGAAATATTCGCAACCAGCGCGGTTACCGCGTGCAATTCAATAATTCGATCGGGCCCTACAAGGGCGGTCTGCGCTTTCACCCATCGGTTAACCTGAGCGTACTCAAGTTCCTCGGCTTCGAGCAAACCTTCAAAAACAGCCTGACCGGATTGCCCATGGGCGGCGCCAAGGGCGGTTCCGACTTCAACCCCAAGGGCAAGACCGACAACGAGGTGATGCGCTTCTGCCAGTCTTTCATGATCGAGCTGCACCGCCATATCGGCGAGGACACCGATATTCCGGCGGGCGATATCGGCGTCGGCGCACGCGAAATCGGGTATTTGTTCGGCCAGTACAAACGCATCGAAAATCGATTTGTCGGCGTGCTCACCGGCAAGGGAATGGAGTTCGGCGGCAGCAAGATCAGAACCGAGGCGACCGGTTACGGCGCCGTGTATTTCATGCAGAACATGCTTGCCCACACTGGCGACAGCCTGGAAGGCAAGACCGTGAGCATCTCGGGTTCGGGTAACGTGGCTACCTATGCGGTCGAGAAAATTAATCACCTCGGCGGCAAGGCCGTCACCCTGTCGGATTCGTCGGGTTTTATCCACGATCCGGAAGGCATCGACGCCGGGAAACTGGCCTGGGTAATAGATCTCAAGAATAAACGGCGCGGCCGCATCGGTGAATATGCCGATGAATACAAATCGGCAACCTTCCATGAAGGCCGACCCTGGGGCGTGCCCTGCGATATCGCATTGCCCTGCGCCACGCAAAATGAAATCAGCCAGGCGGATGCCGAAACCCTGTTGAAAAACGGCTGCATGGGCGTTTCCGAGGGCGCCAATATGCCAACCGAACTGGCCGGCATCGATGCCTTTCAGCACGCGAAAATCCTCTATGCGCCGAGCAAGGCCGCAAATGCCGGCGGCGTCGCGGTATCGGGATTGGAGATGAGCCAGAACAGCGCGCGCATCGCCTGGAGTGAAGCGGACCTCGACAAACTGCTCAAGGAGACCATGCTAAAAATTCACGACAGTTGCGTCGCGTATGGCCAGAAGAAAGATCATGTCGACTATCTCGCCGGCGCCAACATTGCCGGCTTTATCAAGGTCGCCGACGCCATGCTCTCCTTCGGTCACACCTGATCGCACCGTTAAAAGCGAGGTTTGTCGTTGCCCGAAATTTTTCCTACCCGCGCAAAAAAGCGCGCGGGCATGACCAGTTTAGTGCAACCTTGATCCCGCGTTTATCACTGCGATTTCAGGTAATCGATCACCTGGTTGCGTTCCGCTAACACCAGGAACAAGCCCAGGTCGTCGGCCTGCATCTGCTTAAGCGCGAGCTTGACGCCCGCTAACGGAGACTCTGCAATCACAATCTGGCTTTCTGCCAGACCGCTTTGCAGGCAGGCCTGTTGCATGATTTTACCGACCTCGCCCGGCTCGCGACCGCGCAGATAATCCACCAGCTCGGTGATCACGACGTGATCGGGTTTGAGCGCGCAGACCCCGCGAGCGATGGCGGCGATTTCGTCGTCGGATCGATCGCCGGCCGATCCGAACAAGGCCCATTTCTGCCGCGCCGGCATACGCCTGACGGTATCGGTAACGGCTGCGACGCCATGCGCATTGTGAGCGAAGTCGACGATCACGCGCGCCGAATTGCGCAGCGTGAAACTGTTCAGGCGCCCCGGATTGTCGCGTTCATCGCTGTTGAAATGACTCAGGCCGGACGCTATCTGCGCGGCGGGGTAGCCCATCGCGCTGGCCACCCCGACTGCCCCGAGGGCATTACTCACATTGTGTAACGCGGCGCCGTCGAGCGTCATTGGAATCTCGTTGACGGCGCAAATCCGTTCGAATTGCTGTCCATCGAAATTGACGATGAAACCATTTTCCACGAAGCAGCAGCGTTCGCGATTTTCGATTTGCTGCCGGATTTGGGGACTCGATTTTTCCAGGCTAAACCAGCACAGGTTTCGTCCCGGGTTGCCAGCCAGGAATTCAACTATCCCGCTATCGTCGGCATTGGTCACCAGCACACCGTTTTCGGCCAGGGTTTTACTCACCGCAAACTTGGTTTCGGTCAGGGCTGCCAGGGTATTGACACCGTATTGCCCGAGGTGGTCGTTGGCGACATTGGTCACCAGCGCCGCCCGCGCCCGCCCGAGCGGCAAACCGCGGCGCAGGATGCCGCCGCGCGCTACCTCGAGAAACGCGACCTGCAGACGTCGATCGCGCAGCAACAGGCGTGCACCACCGGGCCCCGAATAATCGCCCTGGTCGAGAATATCGTCGCCGACGCGCACGAAGTCGGTTGAGGTTATCCCGGATACCTGGTTGGCGGCGCGAGCGATGCGATCGAGCAGGCGCACACTGGTAGACTTGCCATTGGTGCCGGTAATCATTGCCAGCGGAATATCATGAATCGAGTCCCAGTCGATCTGCTCCAGCGGTGGTATTTGCGCGACGCTGTAACTGCTGCAGCCGTTACCGTGTCCGATGGAAACGACATCATCGTCGGCCAGGAAGTCGACCCCGTGATCAGTGGCGGCGCTTTGCAGCGCGATCAGGGCGTCGTTCTTTTCCGAGCGCATTTCATCGAAAATCTCCTGGATCAGCTGTTCCTGCGATTCGAGCGTAATCCCGAGCAAGTCACAGGCGCAGAAATACCAGGCGGTTTCGAGCGTCATCACCGCGCTGTAAAGCTGATCGATGGGCGCGGCAAGCAACAGGTTGAACCCGTTTTCAAAGCGGCGATGGGCTAATTTCGGCTGGTGCCAATGCAGCTGCACCAGCAGCGCGTTGACCTGTCGATACCAGCAATCGAGTACCCGCTGCATATCGATATCCTGCAACAGCACGTCGAGGATCGCGCCGGTTTCGCTCCACACCAGCGACGGGCCTGTCAGGCGTCGGCAACTATCGAGAATCAGGCGCTCGGAGTCAGGATGCGGGATTTCCATAGCAGCCGAAGAAACCTAGTCGGCGTCTTCGGGTTCGTTACTGGCGAGGCGCACGCCACGCTCATCGATGATGAGCTCTTCATCCTGGTCGAGCACGAAACGCTTTTCTTTTTCCTGCACATATACCTTGGTGCCGGGTATGGTTTCCTTTGTTTCCCGCTGGTCGCTATTGAGATTGATAATCTGCTTCCAGCTGCGGGTCAGGTCATCCGCGGTGATAACCAGCAAATCGCCCTCCTCGGCGCTGTTGAGTGCGTAGTCGATCGCGGCCTCTTCCTCGGCAATTACCGTGATGTTGTCATCGTCGACGCCGAGTTCGAGTAGATATTTACGGACCATTTGCGGCAGCTCGTCGTGCCCCCGCCCGCGCCGATTGAGATCGGCCTTGCACACGAAATGGGTAAACTCAGGCAAACAGGCCTGGCAGGATTCACGGATATCCGCGTCGCGCCGATCGCCAGGCACCGACAATACGATGGTGCGTTTGCCCACCGGGTCGAGCCGCTCGGCCAGTTCGGCCATGGCGCGAAAACCCGCCGGGTTGTGCGCGTAATCGAGGATAACCTTGAATGGGTGCTCGTTATAAACGTTGGTGCGCCCCGGGCTCTGGAAGAACGAGGTATCGAAGGTACGCAGGCCGTTGCAGATGACGTCGAGGTCCTTGCCGAAGCTATAGGCCATCGCCGCGGCGAACATCGCGTTTTGCACGTTGTGCCTGGCCTTGCCCTCGATCGTCGCCGGAATCAGGTGGGTCCACAGCAGCGGGATGTGCGCGCCATTGTCGTAAATCGTGATCATGTCGCCGTTGATACCCTGCTCCAGCACCACGGCCCGGCCGTTGGCGCGGATGTGTTCGCGTACCAGCCCGTGGGTCGGGTCCATGGTGACGTAGCACAGGTGTTTGGCACGGGTATGGTCGGCCATTTTCAGGCATAACTTGTCATCGGCATTCAGCACCGCGGTATCGTTGGCGACGCGCACCACGGTTTCCTTGACCTGCGCCAGCTGTTCCAGGGTTTCGATACCACCGAGGCCCATATGATCGGAGCTGACGTTGATACAGGCCGCAACGTCGCATTCGCTGTAGCCGAGCCCGGCTCTTAATATACCGCCGCGCGCGGTTTCCAGCACCGCGAAATCGATGGTCGGATCGCGCAGTACGATCTTGGCCGACTGCGGGCCGGTCATGTCGCCCTTGACGGTGACCCGACCGTCCACCTGGATACCTCCGGTGGACGTCATGCCGACGATATGGCCGCTGGTTTTCATGATATGCGCGAGCATGCGCGTGGTCGTGGTCTTACCGTTGGTTCCGGTGATCGCGGCTACCGGGATGCGACTCGGCGTGCCCGGCGGGTAGAGCATGTCGAGCACCTTGCCGGAGACATCGCGCGGTTCGCCTTCGCTCGGCGCGACATGCATGCGGAACCCCGGGCCGGCGTTGACTTCGACGATGCCCCCGCCGATATCCTTATAGGAGTGGGTAATATCCTCGGTAATGAAATCGACGCCGCCGATATCGAGACCGACCGCACGCACCGCGCGCACCGCCATTTCTCGATTATCGGGATGCACCACGTCAGTCAAATCGATTGCGGTGCCGCCGGTGGACAGATTGGCGGTCGAACGCAGGAAAAAGGCTTCGTCCTTTTTCAACACGGTTTGTTCGGTATAGCCCGCATCCTCCAGCAATCGCTTTGCCTGGCCGTCGAGTTCGAGCCGGGTCAGCACTTTTTCATGACCGATGCCGCGACGAGGATCGGAATTGACGATTTCGACCAACTCAGCTATCGAGGATTTACCGTCGCCAAGCACGTGTCCGGGGACGCGCTTGGCGACCGCAACCAGCTCATTGTTGACCACCAGCATGCGATGGTCGTATCCGGTGACGAAACTTTCGGCAATCACGTGCCGCGACCTGCCCTGTTCCCTGGCCACGTGGAAAGCCTCGCGCACCTCCTCGTCGGTGGTCAGGTTGATGCTGATGCCACGGCCGTGATTAGCGTCCAGTGGCTTGATCACGACCGGGTAGCCCATGCGGTTGACGGCGCTGACGGCCTCGTCTTCACTGGCGAACATCGTCTGCTTCGGCACCGGCAAACCCATATCCCGGAGGATGCTATGCGTACCTTCCTTATCGCTGGCCAGCGAGGTGGCGATGGTACTGGTGTCGCTGGTTACCGTCGCCTGGATGCGCTTTTGATACTTGCCGTGGCCAAACTGCACCAGGCTGTAATCGTTGAGCCGTAACCAGGGAATATCGCGCGCTACCGCGGCGTCGACCAGCGACTGGGTGCTGGGGCCGAATTCGCGTCGTTGGGTACGGTGCACGAAGCCTTCGAGCTCCTTGCTGAAATCGAATTGCGGATCGATCTTGTGATCGACCTGCTGTTGCAAATGTTCCGGCAGCAGGTGCATCAGCAAACGCAAGGCCAGGTGCCCGGCTTCGATTCCGGCATCGCGCTGCTTGTAGGCGTATATCATGTTATACATGCCGGTTTCACCGGTAGTTCGCGTTTTACCGAAAGAAACCCCGGAACCGGCAATATTCTGAATCTCCAGCGCGACATGCTCCATGATATGACCCATCCAGGTGCCCTCGTCCTCGGTCAGGCGGCGGATAAAACCCCCGGCCTCGCGGTAGGAACAACCGTGATCCTTGAGACTGGGCAGCGCCTGCTGCAGGCCATCGGTAAATTCCCTGCCGCACTTAACCGAGGGCCAGTCCACCAGTACTCCGATATCCAGCACCATGCGAATGACCGGGAAATTGGCGTAAATACTGGGGCCTACATAAACGTTGGTTGCGCTGATTATCATGGAATATCTCGGCTATTTGGGTGGGTAAGGCTTGCGCTCATAAATGTCGAAGCGACAGCCCTTGGACAGAATGTGCAGTTTCAGATCGAGCAGGCTCAAGGATTCGTTCTTTCTTGCCCGATCCATGGAAGAGTAACTCAAGTGCTCGGGATCGATGATGGTGACGTTGCCGCTGCCCTCCACTTCGAAAACCTGGTCAGGCGCGATAAACATGGCGGTGTCTTCATCGATGCCGACGCCCATCATGAATGGATTATAGGAAACCGCGGTCAGCAATCGGCCCAGGCGATCGCGCTGACTGAAATGCTGATCGATGATCAGCGCGTTGGTCAAACCCAGTCCGGGGGCGAGATTGACCCCGTCGGCGCGCGCCGACAGGCCCATCGAGCCGCCGGCAATCATATGCTCGGGCATGATCGCGGCGCCGGCCGAGGTGCCGGCAACATGTACGCCCGCGGCGTTCAGCCGCCTGACTTTTTGCGCCACCAGGGTACCGCCCAGGATCGTCGACAGGCGTAACTGGTTGCCGCCGGTGATAAAGATACCCGTGGCCTCGTCCAGATGTTCGATATACTCCTCGCGCTCCGCATCGGCGCGTTCTGCAATCGGCAACGAAACCGCGCTGGCGACACCGATCTTGTTAAAAACCGCGATATAGCGATCGCCGGTATCGGCCAGGCTGGAGGCGGTCGGAATAATAACGATGTGCGCCTTGCGTCCGCCACAAAGCCTGACGAAACGTCTGAGTACGCGCATCGAACCGGTGCGTTCTTCGGCACCGCCTATCGGTATGACGTAACCGCGGGTTGTATCTTGTCGCTTGGGAGACGGACTCATAAGAAATCTCTGGTTGTTATTCTTCGAACAGGCCGCTAACCAGCTGCTCTCTATTTTTCACCTGCCACACGCCGCGGGCCATGACGCCATCGATCCGGTTATCCTGATCCACTACCAGCAAATCGGCATCGCGCCCCGGGGCGATGTGACCTTTGCCTGACAAGCGCAGCAAATGCGCGACGTTGCTGGTCATGAACGGTAACGCGATTTCCGTGGGCAGCCCGCCATCGAGCAAAGCCTTGAAGCTATCCGCCATTGCCGAGCAGCTGGCAAATCCCATTTTCAGCAGTTCACCCTGGGCGTCGAAGCTCGGCAGGCAGCCGCCGCCATCGGAGCTGATGGTCAACTTACTGCTGTCGCAGCCCTGGTCGAGAAACCGTAGTACCGCTTCCTCTGCCGACCAGCCCGAGTCACTCGAATCCGCCGGGAATGCGGTCAGGTCGACGTTGCAACCCAGACCGCTTAGTTCGCAGGCCTGTTCAAACAGGGCCTTGTTGCGATTCACATGGGTCGGATTGAAGACCCGCGGCGGAATTTCGCTAATTTCGAGGCAGTCGCGGATCATCGACAAACCGCGCGCGCCGTCGCCCAGGTGAAAATGGACGATGCCCGCTTTACCCGTCATCAAGCCGGCAACATGCGCATCGCTGGCAATGCGTAAAATTTCATCGACCGTAGGCTGACTCGAGCGGTGGTCGCTAATCGCCACCTCGCCGACACCGATGACCGGTTCCAGGTTGACGATATCGCTGCGCACCGATCCGGTCAGCGTAGCCACCGGAACGTGGTAGCCGCCGGTGTAACACCAGGCGGACAGCCCCTCTTCGCGTAAGCCCATGACTTGCGACAACAGGTTTTGCGGGCTGCGCGTGAGATCGTCGGTACCGAGCAGGCCAATCACGCTGGTGACACCGGCGCGGGTTATCTGGCTCAATGCCAGCGGCGGTACCCGCGTCGATGGCCCGGCTTCGCCGCCGCCGCCGGTCAGGTGGGTGTGCGCATCGATGAATCCCGGCACCAGCCTGGCGCCATCGAGATCCGTCACATTGACCTCGAGCGCATCGTCGAGCTGCGGTATGCGCGCGCCGACGTAGGCAATCCTGCCGGCGCAGACGAGCACTTGCCTTATCCCCAGGGGTTCAGGCGAAAACACGCTGGCGTTGGTGATCAGTTCGAACATAGTGCGCGGAACCCGCGTTACCAAAGCGTAAATAGAGCGCGCTATTCTAAATTAAGCCTGCTAAAAAAACCGCTAGAATTTATTGCGCCCACTCGAAACAGCTGATCATTGCCACCAGATGAAGGGCCTGTCAGGGAATGCGGGACTGAGCAAGAGCCGTATTTCGATAAGTTGCCCTTACACAAAGGCTAATGCTAGGCCGACATCATCTTCACTAACTCTATTGATACGTATCAATAAGCAGCCAGTTAAGTTCATTAGAATCGGGATATTCCTAACCCGGAGGTAGATATGAGCATATTAAATATGGTAATCGTGGCCGCCCTGATGATAACGGTTGCCGTGATCGTTACCGGCATCTGGTCAATGGCGCATGGTGGCGAGTTCGACAAGAAGCACTCGACCCAGTTAATGGTCGCAAGAGTCGGTATGCAGGGGATTACGGTTTTACTCCTGTTGTTCGCCGTATACCTGTCGAGCTGAATATCGTTTAGACGACCGATGTCGCGTTAATCTCGAAGCCGGGTTTCGGTAAAGATCGCATTGCGATCCTGGCCCGGTGCGTATCTGCAGCATAATCATAGAAATCTAAGCCCGCGGTAAAATAGCGCGACCTGAAACTTCATGCGTGGTTAGATTTCGCTTCGGTAGTCAGCTCACAAAACTTTTCAACCAACCTCTGCCGCGGTCCCGATAACCTTTCAGCCCGTCGTTATCAACTCTGAAAGCCATTTTGCCGGCAGCTCTACCAGGCGTTAAATCGCCCTGCCCCTGGCTAAGCGGCAAAGGGTAGCGCCCTCTCTATATTATTCGGATATAATTTTTCCAATTTGCTCAAATTGATGATCCCCTCCGTCCCTCGAGATGAACTTCACCCATGATTTCGGCCGCTGGTAAATTTCCGACAGATAACCATGGCTGGGCAGAACTGCTGCCAGCACGCCAGGTCACGCCGGCGTTGACCGGCAGCCACCGGGTGCCCTGGGTCGTCGTCGGCGCCGGGCTGACCGGGCTGGCCTGTGCCCGCAGACTGGCGCAGCTGCATCCCGATCAGGAAATTTTGCTGCTGGATGCGCGCCGCGTCGGCGCGGCCGCTTCGGGGCGCAATTCTGGTTTCGTCGTCGCCACCAGCCACTTTCCGGGCGCAGTGGCAGCCGACCAGGTCGATAACTACCGCCGGGTCAATCGCATCAACCAGGCGGGGCTGGAGCTGCTGAGCCAGCAGGTTCTGGAAAACAATATCGATTGTCAGTGGCGACGGGAGGGCTTCTACCATACCGCCGCCGGCGACACCGCGCTCGGGGAATACAAAAACTTCCTGCGCTACCTGGATACCCTCGAAGCCGAACATCAAACGCTCGACAGGACCGAGTTACAGGAACGCCTGGGCACCGATCTTTACCGCGCCGGCGTGCATATCGCCGACGGCGCACTGGTGCAGCCGGCCGCGCTGGTGCGCGGTCTCGCCGACAGCCTGCCCGCCAACGTCGGCCTGCATGAACAGAGCCCGGTTGTCGGCATAGACGACGGCGCACCGCTGACCCTCAGGCTGGCAACGGCCGAAGTAAAAGCCGACCGGGTCATCCTGGCCACGAACTACGAAGCGACCTCGCTCGGCTTTCTGAACTCCTACATTGTTGGCAGTACCCTGGCGGGCAGCTTTACCCGGGTTTTGAGCAGCGCAGAACTCGAGGGCCTGGGCAGCCTGGGCGAATGGGGCGCCATTTCACTGCATAGCGGCGGCGCGACCCTGCGTCTGACCCAAGATCATCGCCTGAGCATCCGCAATACCGCGGAATATCATGGCTCGGTTCTGCTGAGCGACGCGCAACTGGCAGAACGCCAGGCAACCCACAGGGCGGCCTTCGACAAACGCTTTCCGCAACTGGCGCGGGTGCCGTTCGAGTACGCCTGGTCGGGCGTCGAAGGCATCTCCCGCAACGGCACCAATTTTTTCGGGCGCCAGCGCGACAATATATACCTCGCTGGCGGTTATAACGGCTCCGGCGTCAGCCGCGGCACGGCTTTTGGTACGGCCATCGCCGATTATGCCAGCGGCGAGATATCACACACGGTGAGCGACTGCCTCGCTTCAGCCAGGGCTGCCTGGATGCCGCCGCGGCCCCTGCTCGATATTGCCGCATTTTTTATCGTTCGGTCGCGCTTTAAAGGTGTGGGCCTGGACCGCTAGACATTCCAGCCTGAGGTTAATCGGCCA
>CAMYML010000055.1 GCA_947259305.1 uncultured Gammaproteobacteria bacterium
GAATAGGAGCAAAACCATGGCCACTGCACACAGCTGGGCTTTCTGGGCAGTACTCTCTGCAGTATTCGCGGCGCTTACAGCGATCTTTGCCAAAATAGGGATTTTCGTGACGTCGATTCAGATCTCGCGATCCTTGTACGAACTGCAATCGTTATCATCACCCTATTTACTTTTGTATGGTTTGCGGGCAAGTGGAGCAATCCGTTAAAGCTCTCGCCAAAAACCTGGACCTTCCTGACTCTTTCCGGGCTGGCTACCGGTGCCTCGTGGGTCTGCTATTTTCGTGCTCTCCAACTAGGTGATGCATCGAAGCTACGATTTCCTGGGCGATGATTTCTGCAGGGTCGCGATTGTCCCGGCGATGACAATCATCAGGATTCCCGTCGCTACCAGCGGTTGCGGAACCTCGGAAAATAGCAGGAATCCCCAGACTACGGCGAAGGCCACGTAAGCGAAGTCGAAGGTCGCGACAATCGAAGACGGTCCTTTCTGGTAGGCAAACGCAGCGCTGACGCTACCGACCAGGATCGCGACTGCGAGTATTGCCATGATGCGCCATTCGTCCAGCCACATGGCTGTCCAGGCGCCGAGCAGGAAAGGGTTGCTGTCGACGGTTTCGTTGCCAGGGTTCCACAGGTTCAGCACCAACAACGCTGCCGCGCCGACGCCAACGAAGGCGACGTTGAGCCAGAGCCCGAGCACCGTTGGTTTTTCGTGGCGACACTTGCTGCGAGTCAGGATCATGGCGCAGGCGTAACATACCGCCGCCAGGACCGGTAACAATGCGTAAGCGTTGAAGTCGTCGGCCTGGGGCCGCAGGATCAGCAGTGTGCCGATGAAGCCGAGCAGGACCGCGAACCAGCCTCTGGCGGTTATGCTTTCACCCAGGAATATGGCAGCAAACAGGGTGATGAATATCGGCAGGGTGTAATAAGCCGCCGCGGCCGTGGCAAGTTCGATATGCGGTAACGCGGCGAAATAGAAAATCCACATCAGCACCAGGATCAGGCTGCGCAGCAGCGTCCATCGCGGTTGCGCCGGCTTGATCGATACCGCGCAGCTTTGAATGCGCACGAAATAAATCAAAAAAGGAATCACGATGATCGAGCGCATGACGAATATCTGCCAGATGACGAACGACACGCTGTGCTGCTTGATCAGGGCGTCGCCCAGCGACAGGGCAAAACAGGCAAGCAGGATTGCGCTGACGGCGAGTTTCAGATTGTCGCGCGCGGCCGGTTCCACGTGATTCCTTTTCAGAATTGATAGGTATGACCAATAGTCTGTATTAAACCTTGTTGCGAGGCTAGCGTTTATCTTGTGAACAGGCGGCGGCATAGCTATGATGCTTGGTCTAGAACTTAAGCTTTGCGAGGTTTCTCATGAAAGTGTGTGTACTTGGCGCCGCAGGTGGAATCGGCCAGCCGCTATCCCTGTTACTCAAGCTGCAGCTTCCCGCCGGCAGTGAATTGTCGCTCTATGACGTCGCGCCGTTTACCCCCGGGGTTGCGGTCGATTTGAGCCATATCCCGACCGAAGTCTGTGTCACCGGTTACGTCGGCGACGATGTCGAAGCCGCGCTGCAGGATGCCGACATTGTCGTCATTCCGGCCGGCGTACCGCGTAAGCCGGGCATGACCCGCGACGACCTGTTCAACGTGAACGCCGGTATTGTCAAGAAACTGGTCGGCGCCGGTGCCAAAGCCTGCCCCAAGGCCTGTTTTGCGATCGTCACCAACCCGGTTAACTCGACCGTGCCGATTGCGGCCGAAGTGCTCAAGGCTGCCGGCGTTTTCGACAAGCGCAAGCTGTTTGGCGTTACCACGCTCGACGTTATTCGCTCCAACACCTTTGTCGCGCAGACCGTGGGCAAGAGCACCGACGAAGTCAACGTCAACGTCATTGGCGGTCACAGCGGCGTGACTATCCTGCCGCTACTGTCCAGCATTCCCGGAGTCGAGCTGAGCCAGGCCGACATCGAGGCCCTGACCCCGCGCATCCAGGAAGCCGGCACCGAAGTGGTCGAAGCCAAGGCTGGCGCCGGTTCGGCGACCCTGTCGATGGCGCAGGCCGCTGCGCGTTTCACCATGTCGCTGGTTGCGGCGATGACTGGCGCTGCCGTGACCGAGTGTTGTTACGTGCAGGTCGGTGACGATACCAGTAGTTTTCATGCGCAGCCGGTGGTGCTTGGCAAAGACGGCGTCGAATCGATTCCGGAAATACCGTCGCTGAGCGACTACGAACAGAAGCTGCTCGATGAAATGCGCGAAATCCTCGAAGGCAACATCAAGAAAGGCATCGAGTTCGCTAACGCGGATTAGGCTTTAACGAAGCCCCGGGAAAGCAGTGTTTTCCCGGGCAAGCCTGTCTCCCAATTTCCCCGCTGGGCTGGCGCCGGAGTTGAACTAAATCCGTTTTTAACTGTTAAACTAGGAACCTTATACTCAGGGATCCGGACGATGCGCTACCCCATATTATTGATAACCGCGTTACTGCTATTCGGTTGCAGTTCCAAGAGCCCTCGCGAGGGTGATGCCGAAGTCATTACCAGGATCGGTGTGGTCGCCGCCAAAGAGGACGTCAGCATGGACGATGTCGAAAAAGACACCGGAACCCGAGGCAGAACCAGCGTCTATGGCTCGGTCTCGAGCGGCGGCGGCGTTTCGATCGGGCTTGGCTTTCTGCTCGGGTCTTTTTCGTCGGGTAGTTCGGATCCGCATCCGGTGCGTTACGAAATTGATTTGATCGACAGCGGGCAAATGACTATTTACCACGATAGCCGCGATTTCGAAATCGGCGACTGCGTCAAAATTACCGTCCACCCCGATGAGAAAAAGCATCCCCCGACGATGAAACGCAACAAGGGCGGTTGTTGAACTTCCGTGCATGACAGCCCGGAAGCGGCTAAGCGTCTGCGCGGCCCGAGCTCTTCCGCAACCTGTAATTTGCTACCATTACAAGATCCCGGCTCGCAGGCCGGGATGACTCAAGCTCGAGTATCGGTCTCGAGAACCCCGTTGGACCGCAACTTTAAAAATCCTTGACCAGGCGCAGCGCGTCATAAATCGCCGCGTGAATATTGCGCGAAGCGACCGCGTCGCCAATTCGAAACAACTTGAACCTGCCCTCGGCGTTGCGCTCGACAGCTTGCGCTCGACCGTCGATCAGGGCGTCGTAATCGACTTCGCCGAGATTGCTGGAGAGCGGTTTAAGCTCGAAGTAGACTTCGTCCAGCGGCAGCGTGCCATGCTCGACCACGATCTGGTCGACCAGCCGATCGCTCGGAAAATCACCGTAATCGCTGCCCAGAGTGACGCGGATTTTATCGCCGTCACGGCGCGCGTGCAGCGCCCGCCGGCACAGCGTAAAGGTTACGTCCAGAGGCAACAGTTTGCGCATATACGGCGTCAGGTTGGTGCCGCCGATATCCGGTGCGATCTGGCGCTCCGGCGAGACGTATTCGAGCCGGGCGCCGCTCTCGGCGATGATTTCCGCCGCCTGCATCCCGGGATGATCGGCGCCGTCGTCGTACAGCAACACCTCGGCCGCGGGCGCGATATCGCCGGCGATGATATCGCGCGCGGAAACCACCAGTTCGTTGCCGGACTCGAACAACTCGGTATCGGGCAGGCCGCCGCTGGCGACGATGACGATATCCGGCTCTTCGGCGAGGATGTCGTCGGCTTCGGCATAGATGTTGAAGCGGAACTCGACCCCGGCCTTGTCGCATTGCTCGACGCGCCAGTCGACGATGCCGATCATTTCGCGCCGGCGCGGCGAGCGCGTCATTAACAGCACCTGCCCGCCCGCTTTCGGCGTGGCTTCGAACACGATCACCTGGTGGCCGCGCTCGGCGGCGACCCGGGCCGCTTCGAGTCCCGCCGGTCCGGCGCCGACGATGACGATTTTTTGCGGCTGGTCGCTTTTGCTGCTGATCTGGTGCGGCATGGTCGCTTCGCGCCCGCTGGCCGGGTTGTGGATGCACAGGGCTTCGCCCGCCAGGTAAATCCGGTCGAGGCAGTAGGTTGCGCCGACGCAGGGTCGAATGTCCTGCTCGCGCCCCTCGATCAGCTTTTTCACGATCAGCGGATCGGCGATATGCGCGCGCGTCATGCCCACCATGTCGAGTTTACCGCTGGCGACCGCGTGCCGTGCGGTCGCGACATCGGCAATCTTGGCCGCGTGGAAAACCGGAAACTTCGTTTCCTTGCGCACTTCACCGGCAAAGTCGAGATGCGGCGAGGACGCCATGCCCTGGACCGGGATGATATCGGTCAACGCGGCGTCGGTGTCTATATGCCCGCGAATGACGTTGAGAAAGTCGATTTGTCCGCCGGCGACCATGCGCCGCGCGATTTCGATGCCGACCTCGCGCGTGATGCCGTTTTCCATTTGCTCGTCGACCACGAGGCGCAGGCCGACGATGAAGTCGGCGGATACCCGGGCGCGGATCGCGTCCAGAATCAACCGCGTGAAGCGCAGACGATTGTCGAGCGCGCCGCCCCAGTCGTCGTCGCGGAAGTTGGTTACCGGCGACCAGAACTGGTCGATCAAGTGCCCGTAGCACTGCAGCTCGATGCCGTCGAGCCCGGCGGCCTGCATGTGCTCGGCGGCGCGCGCGTAGTCGGCGACAATGCGTCGGATATCCCAGTCTTCGATGGTCTTGGGAAAGGCGCGGTGCGCCGGTTCGCGCACCCCGGACGGCGACAGGGTCGGCAACCAGTCGGAGTGATTCCAGTTGGCGCGGCGCCCGAGATGGGTTAGCTGAATCATGACCTTGCAGTCGTGTTCGTGGCAGCTGTCGGCGAGCTCGCGCATCCAGGGCACGACCTCTTCCCGGTAGGCGAGAATATTGCCGAAGGCCGGCGGGCTGTCCTTCGACACCAGCGCCGAACCCGCGGTCATGGTCATCGCCAGTCCGGCCTGTGCGCGCGCCGCGTGGTACAGGCGGTAGCGTTCCTTGGGCATGCCGTCCTCGGTATAAGCCGGTTCGTGCGACGACGTCATCAGGCGGTTCTTGAGGGTCAGGTGCTTGAGCTGAAACGGTTGCAGCAGGGGGTCATTGGCAGACATCAGGTTTTCCGAATGAGATGAAACCGGGGCCAATGGTAGCAGTTGCGTGGATTAGTCGACAATCCCCGGGTAGGGTAAATCAGCGGCGCGGGAGGTGGCTTCGGCGCGGTAGTTTTCGTGCTACCCTGCCGCAATGAGTGACGACAAGGTTTCCAGTAACGCCGCCATCGACGCCGCCCTGCGCCTCGACGGCGACCCGGACAAGGTCAGGGCGTATTACGACGACTGGGCGCAGAACTACAACCTGGATATAAGCGACGCCGAGTACAGCGGCCCGGCGATAACTGCTCGGCTGTTGCAGCAAAACCTGGCGGACACCGCGGCCGAGCTGCTCGATGCCGCCTGTGGTACGGGCCTGGTCGGAGTCGAACTCCACGCCCTGGGCTATCGCACAATCGATGGTTTCGATCTGTCGGACTCGATGGTCGAGCAGGCGCGCGTGAGCGGGGTTTACCGGCAGCTGGCCGGCGGCATCGACATCATGCATGCTCCGCAAACCTATGCGCCCGGCGGCTACGCCGCGGTTTTAGCGGTCGGCGTTTTTACCCTTGGGCATGTGCCTCCAGAAGCCCTGACGGTACTGCTGCAGCTGGTGCGGCCAGGCGGGTTGCTGGTGATGTCCACGCGCACGCATTACTACGATCAAACCGGTTTCCAGCAACTGGTCGATGCATTGATTGCAGACCAGCAGATCGAGTTGATCAAGCTGCTCCGGGAGGCACCCTACAACAAGGATGGCGCCGGCCACTACTGGGTGTTCAGAAAATCAGGCTGACAGGCTCTTTCGCGCGCAAGCCGCATGGCCGATGACACGACTATCGAGATTGAATTCGCGCCCAGGTTTGAGTTAAATAGGCGGCCCTGAACATCCGCCAACTTTGTCATCGAGGAGCTTACGTATGTCGTCCAGGCAACTGAATGTCATCAGCCATTGTGAAAAGTCCCCCTGGTTTTCCTGCACCTGGAATGACAAGGCGTTTTACGGCGAATACGCGGGCCGGCTGGTACTGCTGTCGATGGGTAAGGATCCGGTCGAGGAGTACTGGGCGCTGCGCAAGTCGGTTGGTTTGTTCGACGTGCCGGAACGTCCGCTAGAAATCCGGGGCCAGGACGCGGTCAGGTTTATCAACCACCTGTTCACCCGCCCGATCGACAAGCTACGCGTCGGTCGCGGTAGTTACGGCCTGTTATGCCATCAGGGCGGTGGCATGGTCTGCGACGGTATCTTATTCAAACTGGCAGAGGATCGTTTCTGGTACGTGCACGCCGATGCCGATGTTTACCTGTGGCTGGTAGCCCATGCCCACGACTACGCGGTCGAAATTCACGACCCGCGGTCCTGGGTGTTGCAGGTGCAGGGCCCCGAATCGATGGCAGTGCTCGCGCGTGCCTGCGATGGCGGCGCACCCGAGGAATTTAAATACTTCGATGCTTTCCAGGGGCGCATGGGCGGGCAGGAAGTGTTGGTCAGCCGCACCGGCTGGTCGGCCGAGCTGGGTTTCGAAGTATACAACATGGATGCCGACGTCGATGGGCCGGCGCTGTGGGATCACCTGATCGCGGCCGGCGCCGAATTCGGCATGGCGGGGTGCAGCCAGCTGTCGATGAACATCCGTCGTATCGAGGGTGGAATTCTGAATTACCGCACCGACATGGATTGGAATACGACGCCTTACGATATGGGCCTAGGCATGTTCGTCGACCTCGACAGCCACGATTTCATCGGCCGTGACGCGCTTAAAAACGCCAGCCGGGAAACTCGATTCACCGGTTTCAAGTGCGAGGGTCGCTCGCTGCGCTATGGCGCTACGGTCATGTCCGCGGGAAAACCGGTAGGCCGGGTAACCGCCTACGAAATCTCGCCTTACCTGCAGTGTGGTGTCGGTTTCGTGCTGTTCGATTCAGCCGAGGCCATGCAGTCCGATGGGCTCGTTATCGCAGACCGCGATGGCGTCGACTGCCCGATCGAGCTGGTGGAGCTGCCGTTTTACGACGCCGCCAAGAATATCCCACGGGGGTTGCCCGCGACCGACGGGGTGCCTGACTAGATTGTCAGCGGCACCCCGGAAAGGTTCATGGCTGTGACAGGCCAGGACCGCTAACACCGGTCTGCCAGCAACACGATGTCATTCGAGCCGCTGCCGTCGGTAGCGACGCGTCCTGCCATCCGCCCACGACAGCTTAGCGTCCGTCCCCGCGATCCAGGCGGGGTTGATCTGCTTTCGCTTTCTTCAGCCAGGTGAGTATCGAACCAGGGTTTTTGAATAGCTGGGGTTCGCTTCCGCTTTCCATTAGTATTGCGGCAAGCTAACAGGAGGTCAGGGTTATGACTGCTAGAGTTTCGATACTGATTACCGGTGCGTCGGGCGGCATTGGCCGCGCGGCGGCTATCGAATGTGCCTCCCGGGGCGCCAGAATCGGCGTGCATTACAACGCTAACCGCGAACGCGCCGAGGCGACACTGGCGGCCCTGAAAGGCGACGGCCATCAATTATTTCAGTGCGATATCGCCGACCCCGACGCCGCGCAGCAATTGATCGAACAGGCCGAGCAGGCGCTCGACGGCCTCGATGTACTGGTTAACAACGCCGGCATTTCGCAACGGCATAACTTCGAGGAAATCGACTATGACACCTGGCGCGAAACCTGGCGGCGCATCGTCGATACCAACCTGACCGCCGCCGCCAATCTGAGTTTCTGCGCCGGTAAAAAAATGATCGGACGTGGCGGCGGGCGTATCGTCAACGTATCTTCGCGCGGGGCCTTTCGCGGCGAGCCGCTGATGCCGTGGTACGGCGCGTCCAAGGCCGGCATGAACGCCATGGGGCAATCGCTGGCGCAGGCGCTTGGCCCGAGGGGCGTGTTTGTTTATACCGTCGCGCCGGGTTTCGTCGAGACCGAAATGGCGGCCGCGGTGCTGGCATCCCCCGAGGGCGATAATATCAGGAACCAGAGTACCATCGGCCGCGTTGCGCAGGCGGAAGAACTGGGTAAAACCATCGGCTTCCTGGCGCTGGAGGCACCCGAATTCATGACCGGTTGCATCGTCGATGTCAACGGTGCGTCATACCTGCGCTCCTGAAGGGTGTCCCGGTGATATGAAAAACCTCAACCTGCGCCAGCTCGAGGCACTGCTAATGATGATTGTACTGGATCGTATATTTGGCCTGGACAAGTTACTGGTAGGGAAATAGTTGAAAGACTTCGACTTCATCGTAGTTGGCGGTGGTCTGGTTGGTTGTTCGATTGCCTACGGGCTCGCCCGGCAGAAACACAGGGTAGCCGTGCTCGATGGCGGCGATCGGTCGTTTCGAGCTTCGCGCGGTAACTTCGGCCTGGTCTGGGTCCAGGGCAAGGGCGCGAATTTTGCGCCCTATGCCCGCTGGACCGGGCAAGCCGCCAATCTGTGGCCGCATTTTGCCGAGCAACTTACGGCTGAAAGCGGGATCGAGATCGATTACCAGCGTAGCGGCGGGATGCATTTTTGCCTCCAAGAGCAGGAGTGGGATGAACGCGTAAGCGAAATGGAATTGATTCGGCAACACACCGATGGAATGTTCGAATACGAGATGCTGGGCCATGACCAGGTGAAAGCATTGATTCCGCAGATATCCAGCAACGTCCTGGGTGCCAGCTACTCGACACAGGACGGCCACGTTAACCCGCTGTACCTGCTACAGGCCCTGCAACAGGGTATGGACTGCCACCAGGTGCGATATTTTCCGAACCAGGTCATCGATAAAATCGAGGCCAGGCAAGATGGATTCCATGCCCACGCCACCGAGGGTGTCGTCTCGGCAGGTAAAATTGTTTTATGTGCCGGGCTCGGTAATCGAGGGCTCGGTGACATGCTGGGGATGGATATTCCGCTGGTCGTCGACCGCGGCCAGATCATGATCACCGAGCGGTTGCAGCCTTTCCTGAATTTACCGACACTGCATGTCCGCCAGACCGCGGAAGGCACCGTGCAGATCGGCTATTCCCACGAGGACGTCGGCCTGGATGACGGGACCAGCCCATCGGTTTTGAAAAAAATTGCGCGCCGCGCCGTAACGATGTTTCCGTTTCTGCAACGGGTGCGCCTGGTGCGCGCCTGGGGTGCGCTTAGAATCATGACACCCGACAATAACCCGATCTACCAGCAGTCGGCCGAATGCCCGGGCGCATTCACCGTAACCTGCCATAGCGGCGTAACGCTCTCCGCGATGCACGCGGGCCCTGTCGCCGAGTGGATAGCGGGGCGCGCCGAGCATAATCAGATTAACCACTTTAGCACCGACCGCTTCAATGTTTCGCAGAATTGAGCAGACCGGCTCGGATAGCGTCACCGTGCGTATCGACAATCGCGAATTCCAGGTGCCTGCCGGTATATCGGTTGCCGCGGCGGTGCTGCTGTGTGGTTTCAGGAAGGTACGCAATACCCCGGTAACCGATTCGCCGCGGCTGCCGTACTGCATGATGGGAATCTGTTTCGATTGCCTGATGTGCATCGACGGCGTGCCGAACCAGCAGGCTTGCCAGGTCGAAGTCAGGGATAACATGGCCATCGATTATCAGCGGGGTGCGGCAGAGCTGCTGCAGCAGGAATGAAAAGTCACTACCAGGTATTAGTCATAGGCGGTGGACCCGCCGGTCTCGCCACGGCCTCCGCCGCCGCGCGACAGGGCCTCGATGTCGCGCTGGTGGATGAACAGCAAGCACCCGGCGGACAAATTTACCGAAACGTTGCCACGTCCAAGGATTGGGCGATCAAATATCTCGGTAAGGACTATTTGCGGGGAAAACAGCTGGTCGTCGAGTTCCGGCAAAGTGGCGCGGATTATCTCAACAATGCGTCGGTATGGTACCTGGACGAGCGGCTCGAAGCCGGTTTGCTGATGGACGGATGCAGCCGTTTCATTACCGCCGACCGCCTGGTCCTGGCTTGCGGAGCCCAGGAACGACCCATGCCGCTGCCGGGCTGGCAATTGCCCGGGGTTATGACCGCAGGCGCCGGGCAGGTACTGCTGAAAGCGTCGGGGATCGTGCCGGACGGGCGCCTGGTGTTAGCCGGCAGCGGCCCGTTGCTGCTGTTACTGGCCTGGCAATACCTGCAGGCGGGGGTGAAAATCGAGGCCCTGGTCGACACCACCCCTGGCTGGAGGCTAGTCGAGGCCCTGCCCAGCCTGCCTCGGGCCCTGCCCGCAATCGACTATCTCTTCAAGGGCCTGAAATTCATGCGCGCGATCAGGAATGCAGGCATTCCCGTATACAGGAAGGTCGATAATCTGCGCGCCGAAGGCAGTGACTCGCTCGAGTCGGTATGCTTTAACCTCCCAGCCGGGAAAGCCGGCAACGGGTCTGAAATTCGAATCGAGGCCGATACCCTGATGTTGCACCAGGGCGTTATTTCCAACCTGCGCCTGCCGCTCGCGGCGGGCTGCAAGGTGGAATGGAATGGGCGCCAGCAGAACTGGCAGGTCAGCAAGGATAAATGGGGTCAGAGCAGTGTTAAGGAGGTTATGGTAGTAGGTGATTGCGCAGGAATCGTAGGCGCCGTCGCGGCTGAATTACAGGGCCGGTTGTGCGCATTGCAACTTGGCCATGAAATAGGCGGGCTCGATTCCGGGCGGCGTGATGCGGCCGCGCAACGGATTGACAGGTCGCTCAAGCGGCATCTCTCGATCCGGCCTTTTGTTGACAAACTTTACGCACCAGCGCCCGCGTTCCAGCTACCGGATGATGAAACGCTGGTATGTCGCTGCGAGGAGGTCAAAGCCGGCCAGATACGCCAGGCCGCGCGCATGGGTTGCGTCGGGCCCAACCAGGTCAAGGCCTTTACCCGATGCGGCATGGGCCCCTGCCAGGGTTGCCTGTGTGGTAGCACGGTATCGGCCTTGATCGCCGATGAAATCGACTCGCCGCTCGAAACAGTGGGGTACTTCAGGGTTCGGCCCCCGTTTAAACCCATTACGCTCGGCGAACTGGCCGATAGCTAGCGAGCCCGGCAGCCAGACGGGCCCGGGTTTCGTAAGGCCTCGCTGAAGCTGCACTAAAAAAAATTTGGTAGTCGCCAGGTGAACATGCCACACTGATTTACCATGGAAAGTACGATTACACTGCCGTTCTGGCTGTTTTTCCTGTTATTGATTACGGCTGCGCTGCTGATCCTGGACCGCGTGTTGCTGCCCGGGTTTCGCTGGTATCTGCGCCGCCGCGTCAATCGGGTAATCGAAGAGGTCAATACCCGTCTCGATATCGAAATCAGGCCGTTTCAGCTGACGCGCAAACAGGCGCTGGTCGATCAGCTGGTATTCGATGACAAGGTGGTTGCGGCGATGAAGGAATACGCTGTCGAAAACAATATGCCCAAGGAAGTGGTGCAGGCGAAAGTCTTCCGCTACGCCAACGAAATCGCGCCTTCCTTCAACGCCTATGTTTATTTTCGTTTCGGCTACTGGGTCGCCAAAAACCTCGGGCGATTACTGTATCGGGTTCGCGTCGGTTTCCATGACGCTGGCGAATTGTCGCGCATCGATCCGAGCGCGAGCGTCGTCTTCGTCATGAATCATCGCAGTAATATGGATTACGTATTGCTGTCCTTTCTCGCCGCGGAAAAAACCGCGCTCTCCTACGCGGTCGGCGAATGGGCCAGAATCTGGCCGCTGCAAACCTTGATCAAGTCGATGGGTGCTTTTTTCGTGCGCCGCAATTCGCGCAACGCGCTTTATCGACGGGTGCTCGAGCGTTACGTCAATCTGGCCACGCGTGCCGGGGTATGCCAGGCGGTATTTCTCGAGGGCGGCCTGACCCGCGACGGGCGCCTGCGCGAACCGAAGCAGGGTTTTCTCGATTACATGCTGCGTGATTATCACCGCGAGCATGATCGCGATGTGGTGTTCGTCCCGGTAGGGATCAACTATGATCGCGTGATCGAGGATTTGAGCCTGGTGCGCAGGCTGGACCCCAAAGCCAGGCGTAGAAGCGCCTGGTTCGTCGTCAGCACCAGCGTCAGATTTGCCTGCAAGACCCTGTTGATGTCGCGCAAGAAGCGCTGGATGCGGTTTGGTTACGCCAGCCTCAATTTCGGCAAGCCGCTATCGGTATACCGGTTTTGCGAGGATCGGGGTATCGACCTGTCGGCGCTCGACCAGGAAGTCCGTTTCGAACATATCGGACAGTTAAGCCGGCAGCTGATGGATGAAATCGCCGCGGTGGTGCCGGTGCTGCCGGTGGCGCTGATGTGCGAATGCCTGCTTGCAGCCAGGCAGGAATGGCTCAGTCAGCTCGAACTCAAAACCCTTGCCGTCGGGCGCATTACGGCGTTGCGGGCACAGGGAGCGCCGATAAAGATTTCGGCAACCGCCTGCGAAGGCGTGCTCGCGGCGGCGTTGGCGATGCTCGAGGGGCGCGGGTTTATCGACAGCCGAGACGGTTTGTATCGCGTCCGCGAGGAATCGGAGGATGTGCTGAGGTACTACGCCAATTCGATCAGCCAGTGGCGAAAATCGGCGGGTGAATGATTTTTCAGGCCTTTACCGGCAGCCGCAACGGGATTTAGTTGCCGATACGATTATCGATCGCGGGCAGCGCGCGCAGGTAGTCGATTAGCGCATCGCGGTCGGTGGCGGTTAACTTGCCGATGCCCTGGATCACCGGGTCCATCGATCCCGCGGTGTACTCGCCGTCCGGAAGCTCGCCAAATTGCAAAAAGAGGTTTAAGTCATCCCGACTCCAGTCGCCGATTCCGGTGCCCTGATGCGGCGTTATGTTCGGCACCAGTTCGTCATCCGGTCCCTGTGCGTTGCCGGCATAAGCCAGATTCGTTTGCCTGGCGCCGAAAAGATTTCGCGCTGTGTGGCATTCACTACAATGCGCCATGGCTTCGGCAATATAGGCGCCGCGATTCCATTGTGCGCTCTGCGCTGGCTGTTCCCGGAATTCGCCGGCGTCGAAGAAAAGCCATTTCCAGACCGTTGCGGCAATCCGCCATTGCAGATACCAGGCGAGTTCGTGCTCACGGTTTGGCTGGTCTGATGCCGGCCGCGATAAAATGTAGTCGTACATGGCGCGTGCATCATCGGCAACAAGGCGGGTATAAGACGTGTAAGGGAAGGCTGGATAGTAGTCGCTGCCCTCTGGCGACTCTCCGTGCTGCAGGGCACGCAGAAAATCTTGCGCACTCCAGGCACCAATACCCGCGGTTTTGTGAGCGGTGATGTTGGGCGTATAAAAGGTGCCAAAGGGCGTTTCCAGCGCCCGCCCGCCGGCCAGCGGCTCGCCGCCTTCCGCGGTATGACAGTGGCTACAGCCGCTGATTGTCAGCACGTACTCACCGCGTGTCAGCAACGCGTCGCCGGTTTCGGTTTGCGCGCTGACAGACGTTGGTGATGTCATCGCGAGCATCCACAGCAGCATGGTGCCTGGTCGTGGTAACGGAGTCATGCCGGCATCATATGAACTGCCTCTCGGCATCGTCAACGGCAATTAATATTCTGTTGACCAAGTAAACAGGCGGGCCCGGTGCCGTAAACGTACCACCGGGCCCTGGATATTCTGGCAGTATAAAATATCGCTTGTTACTCTTTTTTCTCGCGAAACTCGTCGTGGCAACCCTTGCAGGCCTTGCCGAGGGCGCTGACCTTGGGTTTAAGCGCGTCGAGGCCATTACCCGCCGCCGCCGCGAGCTCGTTCACGGCCTGGCCGTATTTTTTGCCGTACTTGCTGATTTCAGGATAGGTGGTCCACACCTTGGGCAGGGCCGTGGTCTTGCCAGGATAAGCATCGTTGTCGGTACCCTTTTTCCAGGCGCGGCTCATGTCCAGCGAAAGCTGCGTTTTCAGGTTACCGGCCAGTTTCGACGCAAGCTCGGCATCGTAATCGACCTGACCCTTGGCCATTCCGAAAAGTGGACCGGCATTAAAGCTGCGTAATTGCATTTCGCCCTGGCGCGCCTTGAGTACCTTGAGATTAGGATCCTTGGCCGCAAAGCTGGGCAGAGCAAGTGCTGCGCCGATGACCAGCAGACAAATTCTGGTGGTTGATTTCATAGTGATCTCCTTTGGTTGTTTTTCACTGTAAATGCAACCCGACCTGGTAAGCGTCATGTTCAAGGCCGGGTTTGCAAATCTTTATAAATTATTTAATGGTTAAAAGCCAGCCCGGGAGCTATTTCGCAACCGGGTCCTGGCTGGCCTGTCATCTAATCTTTAACCGCTTCCAGCTCGATTTGCAGATCGAGCACTTCGCCAATTGCCGGCAGCCCGTAGTTGACGCCAAAATCGCTGCGCTTGATCGATCCGCTTGCATCGAATCCGCAAACCTGCTTCTTGTTGAACGGGTGCTCGCCGCAGTTGATCGAACTAACTGTCAAAGTCACGGCTTTGCTCACGCCCAGGATCGTCAGGTTACCGGTTACCGTCGAGAGTTTATCGCCGCTCCAGCCCACCTTGGTGGACTTGAAGGTGATAGTCGGATGTTCGACCGCGTTGAGAAAATCGGGCGAGCTTAAATGCTGGTCGCGTTTTTCGTGACCCGTATCGATCGATGCGGCGTCGATCTCGATTGTAACCGAGGCTTTTTTGCCGGCGGGGTCGTAGCTGAGAGACCCCGACTGCTTGTTGAACTTCCCACGCATAGTCGAGAAACCCAGGTGGTTAATCGCAAAGCTGGCATAGGTATGCCCGGGGTCAATCGTGTAGTTGGCGGCCAGCAAGGAATTAACGGGTAGTATCGCGAGGCTTGCCATTAATAAAACTTTTTTCATTTGTTTCTCCTTTGTTTAATACATTAGTTGTAATAGACCTCAGATGAGGCCGAATCGTCTTAATACCCCGACGAGTTTGAGCTTCCCGCCTGCCATACCCAGTAAGATACGGCGAGGGCAATAATTAATCCGGGCAAGCTGTTTACCAGCGCGCTTAAAAAACGCGCATCGGGCTTGACCGGTACCAGGCTGGTAGCGAGCGGTATCGCCGCCAGCGGAATCAGGGCATACCAGGGCAGGCGTGCAAATATGATAGCGGCGAGTCCAATCAATGCCGCCGACAATACATAGGGCAGGGTCGAGATCGAACCGCTGACTCTCCCGGAACCAACAGCCTTGCCCTGTAAAACCCAGGCCAGCAACATACCGCCGGACGCGGCCGCGAGGCTCAGGGCTAGTTGACCCAGTAGAGCGGAGGCGGCGGCGGTGGCGGACAAACCGGTACCGAGCATTAGCGTGAAACCGGCGCCGTGCAGCCGGCTATCATCATTGGCAATGCGATCGAAAGTCCAGGCCAACCATAAAACCAGCCCGACACCCCCGGCCAGGAACAGGGCGATCCCGATTAAGTCCATGCGCGCCACGACTGTGCCGAAAACCCATAACAACGCCAGGATTGTCAACCCGGGCGCCACGGCTCGTTGTAGCTTGAGCTGCCGAATCAGGTATGGAACCAGCCCGGCCAGAATAAGCGATCCCAGCACCAGCAGGATGATTTTTCGGGTGCCGGTAAGCGGGCTTAGGGTAGCGCCATTGATCAGGCTGGATGAAATCAGGAATGCGGCAAACAGGGCCCATATCCAGGCCCCTGCAGTGAATTTTTTCAAACCGACGTAAACCAGCATGGCCACGATAAACGGGATCACTGCGCTCTGGAATTCAGGTCGGTCGAGAATCTGTGCCATCAGGAGTTGTCAGGTGTCAGTGTCGTAGACTAGCGGTCACGATCAACAAGGCGCGCATCTGATGACGGCATCGATGATCCTGCTAGCGGTCGGTTGTATTAAAGCAGGCATGCTAACATCATCAAATCTCATATTTTTGCGCTATAGTGCTGCAATTATGCAGCATATTAACTGGGACAATCTGCGCTACGTACTGATGGTCGCGAACAAGGGGTCCGTCGCCGCGGCCGCGCGCGAGCTTCAGGTTAACCGCACCACGGTGCTACGCCGCATCGATAAATTTCAGGAAAATCTCAATTGCCGCATTTTCGATCGGGGCAAGGCGGGTTATGTTTTGACCCCGGAAGCGGAAAAGATGATCAACGCCGCGCGCGAAGTCGAGAACACCCTGTTCAACATGCAGCGGCAGATCGCCGGTCACGAATTAAAACTCGAGGGCGAGTTACGTGTGACCACAACCGACAGTTTCATGTTATCGGTGCTGGGGCCGCATCTGGCAACTTTTCGACAAAAACATCCGCATATCGTGGTCGACCTGCTGGTTACCAACAGCATTCTCGACCTCAATCGGCGCGATGCCGATGTTGCGATTCGTCCTACCGGGCAACCCGATAACGGCCTGGTCGGACGCCGGCTGTGCGATGTCGAGTTCGGGATTTACGCGACGCCCGAATATATATCGAGAGTAGATCGGAGTCGTGTTTTCCGTGAACGCTGGATTGGTTTTACCGACAGCCTGCAGGCGACCCCGCTCGGTTTCTGGTTCGATGCAAAGATTGATAGCGGAAATATTTGTATGCGCTGCGATTCATTCGTCGCCCTGTGCGTTGCCGCCGAAGCGGGTATCGGCCTCGCGTTGCTGCCGTGTTTTCTGGGCGATAGATCGTCGCTGCTCAGGCAGCTGGAAGTGCCTGTCCCTGAGCTAACCACGGGGTTATGGATTTTGACTCACCCGGACCTGGTGCGCTCGGCCCGGGTTAATGCGTTTGTCGAGCACTTTATCGAAGCGCTTGCTTCACCCTGATACGGGTAATAGCGATCCCCCCGAGTATCGTCGCCAGGGCGACGAAATGCAGCCAGGTCGCGGGTTCGTCGAGCAGCCAGGCGCCGCATAAGAAAGCGACCGCCGGAATCAGGTAATTAATCGTGGCGAGGAAGGTAGGGCCGGCGCGGTCGATCACCGAAAACAGCACGATGGTCGCGATACCGGTCGGGCCGATGCCGAGCCAGACCACCGCGAACATCGAATCCTGGCTGATGTTGTTGTTTACCGGCGCCATGATCAGCCAGATGGGGAACATGATCAGGCTGGCCATGATCAAAACGCCGCAGGCGCCGACCATCGGGCTGAAGCGCGGCAAACGTTTGATCAGGATCGTGTTTACAGCATAGCTGCTGGCCGCGGTGAAAATCGCCAGGCCGCTCCAGAATGCGCGGCCACCGCCGCTGAACACCGGCCCCAGCAACAGGATAACCCCGGTGATGCCAAGGGTAAAACCGATCAGCTTGTAGCGATTGAGCCTTTCGCCCTCGACCAGATAATGCGCAAACACCATCGTCAACAGCGGCATAATGGCCATGATCATGCCGGCGACGCCCGAATCGACGGTTTGCTGGCCCCAGGTAATCAGGAAAAACGGTAGCGCGTTGCCGGCGATGGCCATCAGCGTGAAGCCCGCCCAGGCCTGCCACCGCAATGGCAGGGAGTCACCGCGGGCGTAGACCACCAGCGACAGCACGACCGCGCCCAGCGCCAGGCGGTAAAATACCACGGCCGCCGGGTCGACGCTCCTGACCGCAATCGCGGTCGCCATGAACGAGGTGCCCCACAACGCGACCAGCACCATTAACAGCGTCCAGTTGAGCAAGGAAGCGCCTCGATTCAAGGCTATTCTTGCAGTTGCGGCAGATCGCGGTACAGCTCGAGTGCTTCCGGATTGGCGAGTGAGTGAAGGTTTTTGACCGCTCGGTTATGCACGACTTCGCGTACCGCCAGCTCGACGATCTTGCCCGACTTGGTGCGTGGGATTTCGCTCACCTGCACGATCTTCGCCGGCACGTGGCGCGGCGTGCACTTGTCACGCACGGTTTTGCGAATTTTGCCGATCAGTTCGTCATCCAGATCGATCCCGGCCTGCAGTACCACAAACAGCACCACGCGCACGTCGTCCTCCCAGTCCTGCCCGATAACGATGCTTTCGAGGACTTCCTCGAGCTGCTCGACGTGGCGGTAAATCTCGGCGGTGCCGATGCGTACCCCGCCCGGGTTCAGGGTTGCGTCGGAGCGGCCGTAGATGATAATGCCGTCGTGCTCGGTGAGCATGACGTAATCGCCGTGATACCAGACGTTTTCGAAGCGCGCGAAATAGGCTTCATGGTATTTTTCACCGCTGGGATCACCCCAGAAATATACCGGCTGGCAGGGGAAGGTCTGGGTGCAAACCAACTCGCCTTTCCGGTTGCGCACCGGCTTGCCGTCCTCATCGAAGACTGCTACCGCCAGGCCGAGGCCGCGACACTGGATTTCGCCACGGTAAACCGGCAGCAGCGGACAGCTGATGACGAAGCAGGAAACGATATCGGTGCCGCCCGATACCGACGCCAGGCATAGATCCTGTTTGATATTCTGGTAAACATAGTCGAAGCTTTCGGGCGCCAGCACCGAGCCGGTGGAGGCAATGGTGCGCAATGACGTCAGGTCGAATTTTTCCATCGGCCTGAGCCCGGCATTTTTCATCGCGTCGATGTATTTCGCCGAGGTGCCGAAAATGGACAGATCGATATCCTCGGCATAGCGCCACAGGACTTCGCCATCAGGGTAAAAAGGCGAACCGTCATACAAGACCAGCGCGGCCTCGCTGGCGAGCCCGCTGACCAGCCAGTTCCACATCATCCAGCCCAGCGTGGTGAAATAAAACAGGCGCTCTCCGGGGTGGATATCGCAATGCAGCATATGTTCTTTCAGGTGCTGGATCAGCGTGCCCCCGACCTTGTGCGTAATACACTTGGGCTTGCCGGTGGTGCCCGACGAATAGAGCACGTAAAGCGGGTCGTTGAAGTTACGCGGTACGAATTCGATGCTGTGCACCGGGTTGGCGACGATATCGCTCCAGTCGACGGCATCGATGCTATTGCCGAATCCGGCCAGGTCGATCTGCACGACCTGCTCGATGCTCGTTACCTGGTTACAGATTTGCGTGATCTTGTCGCTTAGCTCGTGTCTTTTGCCGTTGTAAAAATAACCGTCGACGGTGAACAGGAAACGCGGCTCGGTCTGGCCGAAGCGATCGACCACGCTGTCGGCGCCGAAGTCGGGCGAGGTCGAGGTCCAGACCGCGCCGAGGCTGGTGGCGGCCAGCATCGCCACTACCGCCTCCGGCATGTTGGGGATATAGGCGGCGACGCGATCGCCCGGATTGAGGCCTTTCGACTTGAGCCAGGCGGCGAGGCTTGCCACCTGTTCATAGAGTTCGTTATAGGTCAGCGTATAGTCGACCTGGTCCTCGGCGCGAAAATAGATCGCGACTTCGTTATTCCTTTTGCGCAGCAGGTTTTCGGCGAAGTTGAGGCTCGCGTCCGGAAACCATTGCGCCTGTTCGATATTATCGCCATCGACCAGGATGCGTTCGCCGCGGTCGCCGATGATGCCGCAGAAATCCCAGACCTCGGACCAGAATTTCTCCTTGTCGTCTATGGACCACTGGTACAGCCCTGCGTAATCCGATATCTCGAGCGCGTGCTGCCGATTTACCTGCGCGATGAAGGCGGTCAAATTGGCCGCATCGATGCTGGCCTGGCTGGGCCTCCATAAGGGTTGCGAATCGCTCATTTCACTTTGTCATCCCGCGGCGTGACCCGATGCGGCGGGCCGGCGGGGGTCGGTTTATAAATCGTGCTCGAAGAGCACACAATATAACAGTTTCCTGAAATTCGAAAATGTTCGCCTATAGACTGTTTACTACCTGGGCCTAGCGGCCAAGCCGCGGGCTGACAGGCGTTACTTGCCCTTCCACACCGGGTCGCGCTTTTCGGCGAAAGCCTTGAAACCTTCCATGTTGTCCTCGCTGCCATACAGCCTGTCAACCGTCTCGAACTGACGCTTGGTGATCCAGTTCATCGCTTCCTGGAACTGCATCGATTCGGCCTCGCGCGCGACTTCCTTGATCGAGGCGAACACCAGCGGTGGCCCCGCGGCCAGCTCGCGCGCCACCGACCAGACGCGGTCCATCAACTGCTCCTCGGGCAGGACTTCGTTGATCAGACCCCAGCGCAACGCTTCAGCGGTATCCATCCAGCGTCCCAGGTAGAGCATCTCCATCGCGATATGGTAAGGGATGCGTTTGGGCAGCTTGACCGTGGCCGCATCGGCGAGAGTACCGGCCTTTATTTCCGGCAGGGCGAAAGTCGAATGATCCGCGGCGTAAATCAGGTCCGCCGACAACATCAGCTCGAATCCGCCGCCAACGGCCATGCCGCTGACCGCCGCGATCACCGGTTTGTTCAAGCCACGCAGTTCCTGCAATCCGGCGAAGCCGCCGACGCCGTAATCGCCGTCAACCGCGTCGCCGTCGGCGGCGGCCTTGAGATCCCAGCCGGCGCAGAAAAATCGGTCGCCCGCAGTTTTTACGATCGCCACCCGCAGCTCCGGGTCGTCGCGAAACTCTTTGAAGGTTTCACCCATCAGCCGGCTGGTTTGCAGATCGATGGCGTTAGCCTTCGGCCGGTCCAGGGTGATTTCGAGCACGGCGCCTTCGCGTCGTGTGGTAATGACATCTGACATTTATTCCTGCTCCTCTAGTACGATAAGTGCATCGGCGGCGAATACGCCTGTTCCCTGGACGCCGATCAATAAGGGATTAACGTCAAGCTCGATCAGTGAACTTGCCTGTGAAATTGCATATTGCTGGATCGCGAGGATAGCAGTAACGGTGGCCGCGGTATCCGCGAGCGGTCGCCCGCGATAACCCGCTAACAAGGGCGCCGATTTCAGACCTGCTAGCGCCGCTTCGACTTCCTCGCGAGTGGCCGGCATCAGCAGGGTCTTGCTGTCCTGTAACAGTTCGACCAGGATTCCACCGCTGCCGATGGTCAGCACCAGTCCGAATTGCTGGTCGCGCATAACCCCGACAATGAGCTCGGCCAGCGACGGTTTCATTGTTTCCAGATAGAGTTGATCGCTCAGTTCGAATAATTCCCTCGCCGCCGCGCTAAGCTCTTCGACGGAATTCAGATTCAGGCGTACCGCATTGTGCTCGGTTTTGTGCGCAATGCCCAGAGCCTTTAACACGACCGGATAGCCGAGCCTGGCGGCGAGTGCCTGCGCGGCCTCCGTCGAATCCACGCGCCCACCTTCGGGGATGGGGACTCCGGCCTGTTGCAAGTCCTGCTTGGCGCTGGCTTCATCGAGAGAAATACGTTGCCTCCCGACGCTCGCCAACTGCATTACCGGTTCGGGCAGCTCTTTTTTCCAGGCGATGCCGATGTCGGCCGCAATTTCGGTCGCCTGCAGCGCCTCGTCGATGCCGTAAAAACTGACGATGCCGCGCTCGCTGTAATTGTCGGTGTAGTCTTCGGGAATGTTCTCGGCCATGCTGACGACGAAGGCGCCCCTGGCCTTGCTGTGTTTGAGCGCGGCTTCGAAGGCATCGACCGCGATATGCCACTCCCAGTCGTCGCAACGCACCGGGTGCGGGAAATCGAGGATCAGGTAGTTCATGTCGAATCCGGTCGCGGCCATCGCGGTATAGGTCGCCTGCATGACCTGACGGTTACCCCAGCTGAAGGTGTGGTAATCGAGCGGATTGGCGATGCTTACCAGCGGACCCAGAACCTGTTGCAGCTGCGCTTTCTGCGCGGCGTCGAGATCGGGAAAATAGACTTTACGCTTTTCCGCCGCGTCGGCGATGATGCTGGCTTCGCCGCCCGAGCAGCTCATCGACGATACCCGGTATCCGTCCAGTGGCCCGTAATGGTGCAGTAGCTTCAGAGTCTCCAGGAACACCGGGATCGAATCCACCTGGCCGAAACCGTTGCGCTCGAGGAATGCGCTGCTAATCGCATGCGCGCCGACCAGCGAAGCGGTGTGCGACAGCGCCGAGGCCTGCGCCTGTTCGCTCTTGCCTACCTTGTACACCAGCACCGGTTTGTTCAGCGCACGCGCTTTTCGTGCCAGTGCTTCGAAGGCGGCCACCGAATCGAAGCCCTCGATATAAATGCCGAGCGCGGTGACGCGCGGGTCTTCCAGCAGGTTGAGCGCGAGCTCGGAAATGCCGACCAGCGCCTGGTTACCGACGGTAAAAACATAAGCCAGCGGCAGGCCGCGTTTTTGCATGGTGAAGTTAATCGCGATGTTGGACGATTGCGCGATGATGGCGACCCCGTTCTTGCCCGTATCGAGCCGTTTTCCGCCCTGTTGATCTGGCCACAGCAAGGCACCGTCGGCATAGTTGATATAGCCGTAACAGTTTGGTCCCAGTACCGGCATGTCGCCGGCAGCCGCGATCAGCTCGGACTGCAGTTCGCCGCCGGTTGCGTCGGCTTCGAGAAATCCCGCCGCGAAACAGACGCCTCCGCCGCAGTCGATGGCGCGCAGCTGCTTGACCAGCTCGATAGTGAGATTGCGATTGACGCCGATAAAGGCCGCATCGGGACTGCCCGGTAAATCCGCGACCGACTTATAAGCCGGCACGCCGTGAACCTCGTTTTTGCTCGGATGCACCGGCCAGATCTCGCCCGCGTAGCCCATCAACTGGCACTGCTCGATCACGCGGCCGGCCTGCAGGCCACCGATAGCCGCGATCGATTTAGGCCGCAGGAGTCGTTCTAAACGCATCTAGCCACCCAGCGGACGCAGCAGTTCGCGCGAAATGATGTGGCGCTGGATTTCGGAAGTGCCGTCCCAGATGCGTTCGACGCGCGCGTCGCGCCAGAAGCGTTCCAGCGGCAGCTCGTCCATCAGGCCCATGCCGCCGAAGATCTGGATCGCCTCGTCGGTCACGCGCGCCAGCATTTCGGTGGCGTAAACCTTGGCGCTGGCGATTTCGCGGTTGGCGTCCAGGCCCTCGTCGAGGCGCCAGGCAGCGGATAGCGTGAGCCAGTCGGCGGCGTCGATTTCGGTAATCATGTCGGCGAGCTTGAACGAGACGCCCTGGAATTTGCCGATCTGCTGGCCGAACTGCTTGCGTTCGACGGTGTAGGGCAGGGCGTATTCGAAGGCGCGGCGCGCGCGCCCGACGCTGGTCGCGGCGACCGTCAGACGGGTTGCGTAGAGCCACTCGTTCATGACGTTGAAGCCGCCGTGCAGTTCACCCAGGATTTGCGACTCGGGGATGCGGCAGTTGTCGAAGTTAAGAATGCAGTTCTGATATCCGCGGTGGCTGACCGAGTTGTAACCCTTGCGGATTTCGAAGCCGGGTTCGCCGCGATCGACCAGGAAGCAGGTGATTTTCTTCTTGATACCGCGCGGGGTCTCTTCTTCGCCGGTGGCGACGAATACGATGACAAAGTCGGCGATGTTGGCATGGCTGATGAAATGCTTGCTGCCGTTGATGACCCAGTCGCTACCGTCCTGTTTGGCGTTGCACTGCATGCCGCGCACGTCGGAACCGGCGCCGGGTTCCGTCATCGCCAGCGCGTCGAATTTTTCGCCCTTGACCGCCGGGAACAGGTATTTCTCGCGTTGATCCTCGTTGCAGGCCTGCAAGATACCCGACGGGCGGCCGAAGAATAGCGCGAGCCCGTTTGAGGCGCGCCCGAGTTCGCGTTCGAGCAGGGTGAAGTCGAGGTGGCCGAGGCCACCACCACCAAATTCCTCGGAAATGTTGGCGGCGAAGTATCCGGCTTCGATGCACTTGTCGCGGATTTCGTGGCCGAGTTCCAGCGGCACCTCGCCGCTACGCTCGACCTGCACCTCGTGCGGATAGATTTCGTTTTCGACAAAGCTGCGCACCGTGTCGACGATCATTTCCTGTTCAAAACTAAGTCCGAAATGCATGTCTTTTCTCCTTAAAGTAGGTCATCCCCGCGCAAGCGGAGATCTTGAAACACCGGCGCGATGAAAGATTCCCGCCTGCGCGGGAATGACGCAGCTAGTGGTGCCCGACATGTTTTAGTCATCGTTGGCGGCTTCGAGTAATTGTGCTTCGTAGCGCGCCAGGGTTTTGCCGGCGCCCCAGTCGTTGCCCTTGAGGCCGTGCAAAATCGCGATCAGGTTGTCGTCGCGGATGCGCTCCATTTCGCGAATATTCATGTAACCCGACTGTTCGTCTGACTGTCCGGCGATCAGGTCGACCAGTTCGTCGGTGAACTCGGGCACGTCCATCAGCTTGGTCCACGGCCATTTCAGGCAGGGCCCGAACTGCTCCATGAAATGGCGCATGCCGGCTTCGCCGCCGGCGACGCGGTAAGTATCGAACACGCCCATTTGCGCGTAGCGCAGGCCAAAGCCGTAACGCACCGCGTCGTCGATATCCCGTGTCGTCGCGATGCCATCCTTGACCAGCCACAGCGACTCGCGCCAGATCGCTTCCAGCAGGCGGTCGGCGATGAAGGCCTCGATTTCCTTTTTCACGTGCAGGGGATGCATGCCGAGCGAGTGGTAAATCTCGCCTGCGCGCTCGATGGTGTAAGCCGCGGTTTTTTTGCCGCCGACCAGTTCCACCAGTGGCAGCAGGTAAACCGGGTTGAACGGATGCGCCACCAGCAGGCGTTCGGGATGTTGCATCTTCGCCTGCAGATCGGACGGCATGATGCCCGAAGTCGAGGATGCGACCAGCGCGTCGCTGGTAGCAGAGGCTTCGATTTCAGCGTAAACGGACTGTTTGATGTCGAGGCGTTCCGGGACCGATTCGACGATCAGTTCGGCGCTGACCACGGCTTCGGCGATGGTGCCGCAAAAGGTGAGGCTACCTTCGTTACGGCGCGGCGCGCTGGTCAGTTTACCGTAGGCATGGCGGCTGTTTTTAAGTACCGCCTCGACTTTGTGCGCGGCGTCGTCGGCCGGATCGTAGACCGTGACATCGATACCGTTTTCAATCAGGCGCGCGATCCAGCCCGCGCCGATGACCCCGCCGCCGATAATCGCAGCCTTGTCGATGAGCTTCATGACGGTCTCCTATTTCGCTACCGGGGCGCGTTTCTGCAGTTGCATTTTTTCGCGCACCTCGGCCGGGGTCATCAGGGTCGCACCCATGTTGGTGACGATGGTTGCCGCCATTTCAACGAGCTGTGCGTTGGTTGCGAGTTCGCCTTTTCTGAGCCACAGGTTGTCCTCGAGGCCGACGCGCACGTTGCCGCCGGCAAGTACCGCCGCAGCGGCATAGGGCATTTCGTGCCGACCGATTGAAAACGCCGAGAAGGTCCAGTTGTCCGGTGTGTTGTTGACCATCGACATGAAAGTGTTTAAGTCATCGGGAGCGCCCCAGGGAATACCCATACACATCTGGATCATGACCGGGTCCTGGATGATGCCTTCTTCGACCAACTGCCTGGCAAACCACAGGTGGCCGGTTTCGAAGACTTCGATTTCGGGTCGCACACCGAGATCGGTCATCATTTGACCCATCGCGCGCAGCATGCCGGGTGTATTGGTCATGACGTA